>DKBO01000150.1 GCA_002448975.1 Nitrospiraceae bacterium UBA6898 | reverse complement strand
TGTAGACGTTCAGGTTTATCACGGGCTGGTGGACAGCACCAATATGATCGTCGAAGGAGTTGCAGACAGCCTCAGGGACATCAAAAAGATCGCTGGCGCCCGGTATGAGTTTGCGGGATGCCTCAACTGCACCCTGAGCGGCATGCAGGGTTTTTCCGTTCGCATATTGCCGAAGAACGAACTGCTGATTAGTCCCTATGTGCCGGGGCTTATCAAATGGGCGGTTTAGACGAGGTCTTATGTTTTGCGCCAAGTTCCCCGGTGCATACAAAAACAGAACTCTGTGACGCAGGGATGCCTTTCCCCGGGCTCTCCCCTGCAGTCTCTTGTATGAAAAAAATAAAAAAGGCAGGTTCCAAGAGGTCTGCAACCGCATGTGCATGCAATGTTTCTTGTTCGGCAGCAGAGTGCCACGGCCACGGGCGCGGAGTTTTCCATTTTTCTGCGAGCTCTCGATGAAGCAGTATGTCAAAAAAAAGCCCGGGACATACCTGTCCCGGGCTATCAACAACTTAGCCTGAAGATCAGAACCGGTAGGTCATACCGAGGAAGAAGACATTTGCCTTGTAATCCGGTTCCTTGTAAGCACCCGTCAGGTAGGTGTTGGTAACGCCGGCTGAGGTAACCACATACTCGTAGCTGTCGGTCTGGATATCGTTATAGGTATATTTCTCATAGGCGTATCCTGCCATGACGCTCAGCGACTTCAAGACATCATAGACCGCTTTGACCTTGAAGGATCTCCTGCGGTAATCATCCCAGTTCGAGGCATCGATGTTGCTGTTGGTGCGTCCGCCGGCAAGCGCTGCATCGAGCAGGTAAGAGAAATCAGCGTTCCCGTTTGACATGACATAGTCGTACTGCAGCTTGAGGGTAAGCTTCTTCGGTATCAGATAGATGTCAGTGCCCACGCCGTAGTCGTAGGTTTTTTCCTTCTGGGTCAGGTCCCAGTTGAAATTCAGCGGGTCCTGCACCGGACCGTCAGGATTGATGTTGGCAGCAGAGCTGAACTGCCGCTGGAACTGTTTCGCACGCACCTTTTCGTAATCGAAATAGCCATACAGCTTCGCGATTCTGCCGATGGCATAATCAGCATCGATCGTGAACTCATCCCGCTTGTCCTCCTGAAGGCCGAGTGTGGTGTCGTAATAGTCCGTCTTCTTGTAGACATAGCCGAAAGAGAAGTTCAGGTTGTCCATGGGCGAAATGTCGACCGAGGCCTTGAACGCATCCCGGTGCATGGGGGCCACGTCGAAGCGCCTTACGTATGACTCGACTTCGGCCTCGTCGGGTTCGTCAGGGATTGCCCTGTCCATCTGGCGGTTCACCCGCTCATATCCTGTCCTGAGGGTCAGGATATCAAGACCGGACCATCTGAGGTTTACCACATAGATATCGTCGTTTGTTTCTTTCACGTCGAAGCGGTTGTTGAAGTTGATGTTGTAGTTCTTGTATCCGCCGCTCAGGTAGAAGTGCAGAGGGAGCTTGAAGCCGAGTTCAAAGCCTTCATACCTCTTGGTATAGTCGAACAAGTCGTTTGTTACACCGTCATCAATAACATCAGACTGGTTATCCTTGTCGTAGTAGCTGGCAAAGACCTTGGCATCGAACCACGGCAGGGGATTTGTCGTGAAGGAAAGGTCATAGTTCGTGGTCTCGACCCTTCCGTTGAAACTCTGTCCCGTCGGCTCAGCCGTAAACGCATCCAGCAGCTTCGCGGGCCCTGATGTTGTTGTTGAGGACCCGACATTGAGGCTCAGCCTGCTCTGCAGGGGGAGAAAGAGAGAAGCCTTGAACGCTATCTTGTGATAGTCATTGTCGGGGGGAAGGGAGAGCGCGTCCGGCTGACCGGTGAAGACGTTGGTGAAATTCAGGAAGCGGCTGTCGTTGTCGAAGGTACTGTATACGTAACTCAGGGATGCAAAGAAGGGTTTTTTCGCGTATCCCGCTTCTGCAGAAAATGTGTCAGTCCGGTATTCGATCGGCTCGGGGATTTCTGATGTCGTAGAGAAACCGCTGTTTGCCCCTGNNGGGCTTGACGCCGCTTTTGTTCTCCCGTGAAAAGGAGGCATTGATAAAGAAGGGTTTCAGGAGATCGATCTTGAAGCCGGCGCTGTAACGCTTTCTCTCCGTCGAGTAGTCGAATCCCTTCCAAGTGGTTACATCGTTCAGGTCGGCAATATCGGACAGGTTCGAGTCCCCGACGCCGCTAAGGAAGTAGGTGCGCGTGCCAAAGGTTATGTTGTGGGGAATCTCTTCATAGGTAAGGAAGTACTTGAAATTTCCCCAGAGGCCGCCGGTAAGCCCGAAATCCTTTTCCCTGGCAATGGTGCCGTCGAGTTTGAGGAAATACCTGTTGTTGTCGTATTTCAGGCCAAAGGACGTTGAGATCATATCGTTGATTTCGCGGTATTCATTGAATTTCGCTTCACTTCCGTCAATGTCCGCAAGCACGCCGGTAACCGATACCTCACCCTCAAGGTTCTTGTCCTCGGCAGCGAAGGAAGGGGAGATGAGCGCAAGCCCCAGGATCACGGCAAGTATGAGCAATGTGGTTTTCTGTATCATGGTCATCCCTCCTAGCGAATGAATTTCTGGCCGTTATCTGAAGGACCATTGCTGCCGTGAATGTTCGTATGGCAGTTCAGGCATGCACGCGCGATCAGCTTGTTGCTTGGCTGATTTGCGGTGAAGCTGTCAGCATTGGTATAGGGTGTACTGGGATGGAAAGCGACCTCGTGACAGCTCTGGCAGAGCTGGGGGGTCTTCCTCACCAGCAGGCTGTTATGGTTCGACCCGTGCACCGCATGGCAGTTCAGACAGTTGGTCTCAACCGGCGGGTGTTCAAAGCGGAACGGACCTCGTTTTTCTGCATGGCATTTGTAGCAGAGCTCGTTGACCGTATCGGCCCTGAGCATCTTTGGCCCGAAGGTCCCATGCGTGTCGTGGCAGTCGGTGCATGTTATCTTGCCTTCCCGGACAGGATGGTGAGACTGCTTGTTCGACTGCAGCCGGATGTCCTTATGGCAGTCGAAGCAGAGGTCAGGCTGTCCCAGTTTCAGGCCTTTGCCGATGCCGGCATGCATGGAATGGCAGTCCGTGCAGGCGATGCCGTTTGACTTGTGTTTTGACATGTTCCAACTGATCAGGTGCTGAGCGTCTTCATGACAGGCGAGGCATTTTGCTGATCGTTCCTTGGCATCGAGCTTCTTGCTGAAGCCGAAGATGGCGACCCCCTTGCCTCCCCCCTTGGACACGTGCTCAGAGCCTGAGCCGTGGCAGGACTCGCAGCCGAACTGTGCTGCCGGGGAACCGACTACCGCCTTCTTGCCGTGCGGCGTCTGCATAAAGCTGTCATAGTAGCCCTCGTGACAGCCCTTGCATGCCTCCACGCCGGCATATCCTGTGTCCGTCGATACTGACGGCACACGGGTGAAGAGAAAAACAACAGTGAGAACGCTGAGCAAGAACAATATCTTCTTCATGTAACCCCTCCTCTCTATGATCAAGCATTACAACCAAAGACACGCTGATGAAACAGGAAACGAAATGCTAATTAGCGGAATTCTAGTATAAAGCACGCAGACTTGCAAGAAGAAAACGTATATTTCTTGGATAATTCAAGCACTGCCGGGATGCACATGCCTGTTGCTATGATCGAGGTACAACGGGCAGATTTTCCGTTACCGCAGGGGGCATGCTATAATTTGACTGCCTTCGTACCATGGCATATGAAGATGCGGCTATGCAAACAAGGTTGCGAAGAGGGGGAATGAATGAACTTTGAAGACTTGGCAGCTGCGCTGAAGAGCGGCTCCGGGATGCAGAGAGCGCAATCTGCCCAGGAGTTGGGAAAGCTGCAGGACAAGCGCGCCATAAGACCTCTTATGGCTGCACTGGGAGACAAGAGTTCCGCAGTACGAAACAACGCAGCTTTTGCACTTGCGGAACTTGGTGCATCAGAGGCCGTGCCGGGCATCATACCCCTGCTGCGGGACCCCGAGGAATGGGTGCGAAAGAGCGCCGCCAAATCGCTCGGGCTGTTGCACGCCGGCAGTGCGGTGGATGACCTTATCAGCGCTCTCGGTGACACGTCCTATATGGTGAGAAAGAACGTTGCCAGAAGTCTCGGTCAGATAGGGGGAGATGCGGCAAAGAAGGCGCTCGAGCGTGCGGCATCAGACCCTGAGAGGATCGTAGCCCATACTGCCAAAGAGGCATTGAAAAAGCTCGGGGTCTAGATTCGGCCGCGGCTCATTCCGGTTCCGCTTCAGTAGCCCCCGGCGTTCTCTGGGGTGCGCTGTCGTCTCCTCCGGTCATGCGATACAACGCCGGCGGACGTCTGCCTGTCTATGCTGCTACGCTGCTGTTTTTTGTCCTGCGGTTGTAAAGAATTCTCTTCGCAAAGAAGGAAGCAGAGAAATAAGAAAAGAAGTAGACCAAAAAAATCAGGAACAGATCGTATTCAGGGATGTCGAGCAATGTCCCAACAATGGCGAGCAGGGAAAAGGCCGCTGACATTGCTATGATGATCGCGGCCGTCTGCCGTTTGGTGAATCCGTACTTGAGCAGGATATGGTGCAGGTGGGTCTTATCAGCGTAAAACGGGCTTTTGCCCTTCATTACCCTCTTGGTCATCACGGTCAGGGTATCGGTGATGGGTACGGCAAGCACCAGCAGCGGCGCAACCGGTTTCACCAGGCTTCCCGTGTCCTGGGTAATGGCGATCGATACGAAGCTGGCGGAAAAACCGAGGAAAAGGCTGCCGGCATCCCCCATGAAGAGCCGGGAAGGATGCCAGTTATATGTGAGAAATGCGACAAGCGCGCCGCTGACAGCAAGGCAAAGAAGCATGATCGTAACGTGGCTGTCAAAAAAAGAGAGGAAGGCAAACGCGGCAAATGCCACAAGCGATACTCCTCCCGCGAGTCCGTCGACACCGTCGATCATGTTCAGCGCATTGATCACCCCTACGATGCCGAGCATGGTCATAAATAAGCCGAGCGAGGGAAAATCGATAGAGCCCAGATGCAGGAGGTCGCCGAACGTGGTCAGAGAGACACGGCTGAAGTATACCACCATCACTGCTGCGATGATCTGCACCAGAAACTTCAACCGGTGATGTACCTCCCGGAAATCGTCGAAAAACCCGACGAGCACAAGGATGACCAGCCCTGCATAGAAACCGCGCATGCTGCCCCCTGCATGGCCACTGATCAGGGTCAGGGGCATGAAGAGCAGGCAGCCTATGGCAACACCGAGTGACATGGCAAGTCCCCCCACGAGCGGCCGTGGGCTTGTATGCACCTTGCGCCTGCCCGGCTGGTCGACAAGGCCGAGCGCTGAGGCAATGTGGGCGAATTTCGGCAGGACGAACAGTGTTATACCCAGAGGCACGGCAAATGAAAGGACTGCCGTCAAGAAGTCAGGCATCTTTTGCTCCCCGGAGTCATTGTCCTAATGTAACCGGACGTGCATATTAAATCAAGCGGAGTTGGACAAGTTGCGGTCAGACATCATGATGCCGAGTTTTTCATGGTGCTCTTTTGTGTCGTCTTTTCCGAAAGGCTTGTCGGCTTAAGACGCCCGACAACACGGAAAAATGGAAGACCTTCCCATAATGCACGGCGTCTGCCGTGGCACCAGGGAGATTTTTTCTTCAAAGCAACTGCTCTGCCAATCAGGAAAAGATATCGAGGATCGAGAGGATATCCGCGGTCTTTGCGCGCATGAGTGCCTCATCGCCGCGCGACTCTACATTCAGCCGCACCACCGGCTCGGTGTTCGAGGTCCGCAGGTTGAACCGCCACGCGGGGAACTCCACACTCAGGCCGTCGGTATAGTTGGTCATCAGTGCTTCATGTAGGAAGGAGTCCCCGACCTTTGCAATTGCCGCTGCAGGGTCCTTCAGCCTCCTGTTGATCTCGCCGCTTGCAGGAAACATCGCCATGCGCTCGTTGACAAGCTCTGAAAGCGGCTTGCCGGAGACTGACATGATCTCCGTAACCAGCAGCCAGGGTATCATGCCGCTGTCACAGTAGGCAAAGTCCCTGAAATAATGGTGGGCCGACATCTCGCCGCCGTATGCCGCGTCCTCGGCCCGCATCCGTTCCTTGATAAATGCGTGGCCCGTCTTTGACTGCACCGGGATACCGCCGGACTTCTTCACGATATCTATGGTGTTCCAGGTGAGGCGCGGGTCATGGATGATGCGCGCCCCCGGGGTTATTGCCAGCATCGCCTTAGCAAGAAGGCCCACGATGTAGTAGCCTTCGATGAACCTTCCCTGTTCGTCAAAGAAGAAGCAGCGGTCAAAATCCCCATCCCATGCGATGCCGAGATCAGCTGACTGCTTCTTCACCGCGTCGGCAGTGGCGGACCGGTTCTCCGGCAGAAGGGGATTGGGAATGCCGTTCGGAAAATCGCCGTCAGGCTCATGGTTGATCTTGAGGAAGGTAACAGGGAGGTGTTCCTCGAGCATGTCG
>DKBO01000241.1 GCA_002448975.1 Nitrospiraceae bacterium UBA6898 | reverse complement strand
TCAGCAGTCGCATACCGCGCAACCATGTCCGGCGTAAAAAAAGCCTGATGCTTGATCACGTCCCGGAGAAAAAGCCGAAAGGAATATTTGGCCATCATGTCATAAAAGACGTTGCGATGCCGTTTCGAAGGGATGAGAAGATCTCCTGCAGGCTCCTGAAGGAATATCCTGAATCCGCGCCGTTTGAGAAGAACAGCGAGTGGAGATGAAACGATATTCAGCTGATGTCTGAGACGGGAAAGTTCCTGTTCAAGCCGCGCGTATGCTTTTCGGTCATGCAGTTCTGACATCTGTGCTTTCTGCCCTTCATCAGGGAAAGGGCTGCCAGGGCTATGCCTGTTTCCTGTCGCCGGCAGTGAACTTCACGGAAACTCTTCTATGCCGGGGANNCGACTGCCAGGTGCCGAGCACGAGCTTCCCTTCCTCTACGAATACCACTGCGGACACACCGATGACCGAGGCCTTGATATGCGCCGAGGAGTTTCCCTCCCGATGGTGATAATCTCCCTCAAAGGGCACAAGCTTGTTAAGGTATGTCTGGATGTCGCGCTGCACTGACGGATCTGCGCCTTCATTGATCGTGATGCCGGCAGTCGTATGCGGCACGAAGAGATAGCAGACACCGTTGCTGATCCCGGCTTCCTTGATCATCTCCTGGATCTTTTCCGTAATGTCGATAAATTCCGTTCTTGTCTTGCTCTTTACGTTGATATACCGTACCACCGGAACCCCCCTGGTCTTTCATACACCGTCAGAAAACACGCTGTCGAAAAAAGGCCGATCTGCAGTAAATGCAATCTCTATTATAAGAATATTTCCCGGCAAATCAAGGTCTCGTATCTTAACCATGTCCTTTCCCGTCGTGACAGCCCATTCAGCTCCTGACCCGCTGCACTCCCGCGCGATCGCAGCTATGTCCTTCTGCGCATAGGGATGGTGGTCCGGGTACATCTTCATGCCGGAAACCTCAGCACCGGCACGCGAGACCGTATTTCTGAATGATACCGGATCAGCAAGACCGCAGAAACAGAAGACCTTCCTGCCATGAAGCCATGCAGGAGGTCTCTTCTCTCCTGACGGCAGGGTTATGGAAACAGCCCGATGATCGGGGAAAAAGATCGGTGCATGCCGGTTGAATTTTCTCAATTCAGCCACAAGGCCGCTGTCCTGCCTGCCTGCCTTGGTGACCGCAATAACATCGGCCCGTTCCAGACCAATCAATGGCTCCCGCAACCTCCCTGATGGCAGCAGTTTCCTGTTACCGAAAGGGTTGCCTGCATCAATAAGAACAATGTCCCTGTCCCGGTGCAGTTGCCAGTGCTGGAATCCGTCGTCCAGAATATACACGATTCTGCGGAGGACTGACAGCGGGAGGCCCTCGTTGCCGTCCCATGCCTGCAGTGCAAACATTCCGGCATCAAACCGGTCCGGTCCTTTGACGATCGGCACTCCGCGCAGTCTCTCCGCCATGAGGGACGGCTCGTCGCCGGCCTGGGCTGCGCTCAGGAGCGGTTCGTCACCCCGTGACACAAAACACGGCCCCTTTGCGGTTCCCTTGTAGCCCCGGGTGAGGATCACCGGCAGGAATCCCCGCTTTTTCGCCTCCTCAGCTACGGCTATCGCTGCGGGTGTCTTCCCTGTACCGCCGACCGTAATATTCCCGATGCTGATAACCCTGCACGGAAGCCGTTTGCGGTTCCGCAGGGCGAAGAACCGCTTCACGGACATGCCAAGATAATACAGATATTCGAGCAGGTTCATGTCATGATATTCTACCGCAACTACCCGCGAAATCATGAGATTTCTTTCACCTTTTCCGTCAAAGCCGTCTGCTGATGATACGTTCCGTGGTAGAATACACCCTGAAAATACAACCTGCTGACTCTGCAGCACGAGCGTGATAAACGCACAAGGAGATATTGATGGATAGATGCCCCTGCGGTTCAGATGCTGCATATGATGCATGCTGCGGACCCGTGATACAGGGTGAGCGTCAGGCAGCAACTGCGGAACAGCTCATGCGCTCACGCTACACGGCATATGTGATGAAAGAGATTGATTACCTGCGTTCTTCCCTTCATCCTGACCAGCGGTCGGATTTTAATGAAGAGACTACCCGCGCGTGGGCAGAGCGCTCTGCATGGCATAAACTCGAGATTGCAGGGACCGTCGGCGGGGGCACGGACGACAGCGAAGGGACTGTCGATTTCATAGCAACGTTCACGGATAACGGGACCAGACATGAACACCATGAACGGTCCTCATTCAGGAAAGAGTCCGGCCTATGGTATCTCGTTGACGGCAAAGTGCTCCCGCCCAAGCAGGTTGTGCGGGCGGAGCCCAAGACCGGTCGTAATGACCCGTGTCCCTGCGGGAGCGGAAGGAAATTCAAGAAATGCTGCGGCAACTGAAACATAGCGATGACGCGGCATCCAAAAGGGGAGCATTATGAGCATTCTTCCGGAAGGCGAGCAGTTACGAAGGGCGGTCAAGTGGATATCAGATGAACGCTGCGAACACCCCGGCATTCCCCTCTTCACCCTCATCGAGAGGGCGTGCCTCAAGTTCGATCTCACGCCGAAGGATGAAGAATTTCTTCTTCGGTATATCATGGAAGAAGGCCCGCAGGGACCATGAGCTGACACGTTTCTCGGGTGCGGCTGCAGCATTGTTTGGGATCAGAAGCCGAGGTCCGCACGGTTAGCCGCCGTTGCCGTCTCTTTCCCGCTGACCGGAACTGCTCTATCATTCCCGGCATGACAACAGCTTCTCAAGTGGTATTTGCTTTGATAGATTGTAGTCAAAGAAAGAGCCGACAAGAAAGGGGAACGCAAGCATGTATGGTGCAGGAAATATCACAAGAAACACAATCGCAATGGTCCTTGCAGGTGGAAAAGGGGAGAGACTCAGTCCCATTACCCTGCGCAGGTCAAAGCCCTCGGTTCCCTTTGGCGGAAAATATAAGATAATAGACTTTGTCTTAAGCAACATGTTTAATTCAGGCATCAGGAAGGTATACATCCTTACCCAGTACCAAGCATATTCCCTCAATAAACACGTCAAGGAATCATGGGCCAGATGGACCGGTCTGGGAGAGTTTTACGATACGATATCCCCCGAGACCGACAGCATAAGCCAGCAGTGGTTTTCGGGTACTGCAGATGCAATATATCAGAATCTGAGATTCATCAATTACTCCGGTGCAGATTTTGTGGTCATCTTCGGCGGCGACCATATCTATAAGATGGACATCTCCCAGATGATGGAATACCACCGCAGGAACGGGGCGGATCTTACTGTCGCCTCACTGGAGGTCTCACCTGAGGATGCCACCCGCCTTGGCGTGCTTTCCGTTGATGAAGACCTGAAAGTCATGTCATTTGTCGAGAAATCGCAAAATCCTCCCCGTATCCCCGGAAGGCATTCCTGTTTTGCATCCATGGGGAATTATATTTTCTCTACGAAAAAACTGGTCGAGGTCTTGCAGGAAGGGAAAAGGCATCATGAAGACCTTGATTTTGGAAAGCACATCATTCCGCTGATGCTTGCACGGGGAGACAAGATATTTGCCTACAGTTTCTTTGATAATGAAGTCCCGGGTATGGAGCCGAATGAGCGGGGATACTGGAAAGATGTGGGAACCATAGATACGTATTATGAGGCAAATATGGACCTTATCAGCATCAGTCCGCAGCTCAACCTCTACAATTTAGGCTGGCCCATCCTCACGAACCAGGGCAATCTTCCGCCGGCAAAGACCATTTTCGATGAGGAGGACCGGCGCGGGATAAACATCGACAGTCTTGTCTGCGGAGGCTGTATTACAAGCGGTGGCACCGTGCGCAGGTCTATACTTGGGCCTTGCAGCAAAATCAACAGCTACGCCCTTGTTGAGGATTCGATCTTGTTCGATAATGTCCAGGTGGGAAGGCATGCAAAGATCAGAGGAGCGATCATCGATGAAAATATCGTGATTCCGGAAGGAATGGAGATCGGGTTTGACCACGAGGAGGACAGGTTGCGGGGATGCATAGTTACCGAATCCGGGATCGTTGTCGTTGCCAAATGATATTATGAGGGAATAACAGAGGCAGACATCAGAGAGAGCAGGGAACGGCGGGTGTTGAAGCACGTGAAGATAAGCCTGTTCTTATATCCCATGCTGCTGTTGTCCTGCTGTGCCATGGTCCTTCGGCTGTCGCAGGGTGTTGCGGAGAAGACATTCATGGTCAACAACACGGATGACAGGGTGGATGCGGTCACGGGCAACGGAGTCAGCAGGACGGCAACAAAGATATGTTTGCTTAGGGCCGTCATAGAGGAGGCTGCCCTTGCGTGAGCTGATGAGATCAGGCTGAAGGCGGCAACCTGCCGTCTGCTCCGCACCGCTGCGGAGAAAGACCTCTCCGCAGCGTGTGATCGTAACATCATGGGCAGTCTGATGATTCGTGGTCAAAGGCGCGGCATCAACGGTTGTTGACAGTCACGACAGCGACAGGGTGTTCCCGATTATCGGCTTCACTGCAGTCGCGAACTCAGTCGGACTGAATATCCGTAACTGTAACGGCGTTGTTATCTCAGGAGTCCTTGCCGGCGCTTCCGATCTTGCAGGCAGGTAATCACGCTGCGGAAACGAGCTACTCTGCGGTGATGTATTCCCCAATGATCTTTACTGCGCGGTCAACAGCGCCGGAGTTTCTCAGGTAGAGGGAGCGGGCCTTTTCCCCCGCGGCTCTTGCCTTCTCGGGCTGCATGAGAAGTTCCTTTATCTTCTTGGCAAGACCAGCCGGCGTTACCTCGAAGGCTGCGTCTTCATCAAGAAATGTTTTCGTGAACGGGAAGTTCTCCATGTGCGGTCCGCAGATGATCGGCTTTC
>DKBO01000170.1 GCA_002448975.1 Nitrospiraceae bacterium UBA6898 | reverse complement strand
CTGTCGGGAATATCTACATAGATATAGGCGGGGTCCCAAATCCCTTCCCTTCCTCGCGTATTTCCAAGTCAATATTTTCACCCAAGTCGAGCAGGGTCCTGCGCGTTCTCCTCTCAGACCCTGCAAAGAGATGGTATGTCGAAGACCTATCACGAGAGGCGGGCATCAGCATAGGCTTGACCTCCCGGGTAAAGCAATCACTTTTGGCCTTGGAATGGATCAGGGAGGAAAACAAGAGCTTCAATCTCGTAAAGCCGGAGGAAGTGCTCAACCAATGGGCCGGTAACTATTCTTACAGGAAGAACCAGGCCGTCTCTTATTACTCAATGCTCTCTGAAGAGGAACTTGAGGCAACAGTCAGGAAGGAGTGCGAAAAAAGAAAGTATCGATATGCTCTTGCCCTCTTCTCCGGAGCCCGTAAGGTAGCGCCATTTGTAAGATTCATGAGGGTCTTCTCTTATGTCGACGGCAGCATCGAAGACATAGCCGCATCCCTCCAGCTCAAGAAGGTGGACAGCGGAGCAAACGTCACACTGCTCCAGCCCTATGACGAAGGTGTCTTCTATGGACTTCAGAACGTACGCGGCACAAATGTCGTTTCAGACATTCAACTCTATCTCGACTTGAAAGGGTACAAAGGCCGTGGGGAGGAAGCAGCTCAAGCAATATTTGACCAGAGGATAAAGCCAAGATGGTAAGCAAGAGCCAATACAGCGAAAAAGAGGTCAATGCCTGCAAGTCCGTGCTTCTGGAGCTTGTTCACCTCATGGGAGAGCTGAAGGACGAGATGGTCATAATCGGCGGATGGACACCTTCTTTTCTTTTTCCAAGGACCGGCGAGTCTCAGGCGAAGGGTGTCTTCGATCCCGCTGTTTTCGATCCTGCTGTATTCGATACCGATGAACCGCATATCGGCAGTCTTGATATCGATGTTGCCCTCAATTTCTCAAAGATCCCGGATAATACGTACCAGACCATCTTAAAGGCTTTTCTCAGACGTGGGTACACGCAGGACAAGGTCCAACCATTCAGATTCTTCAGAAAGGTCCGAGTTGAAGGGGCCGATCCTGTAGATGTTGAAGTCGACCTGATGGCCGGGGAATACGGCGGCACAAGCAAAGGGCATAGGACTCAGAAAGTTCAGGATATTCGCGCAAGGAAGGCCAGAGGCTGTGACCTTGCTTTTGATTCCTCAATCACCGTCACCCTCGAAGGCGAGCTGCCGGACGGAGGTAAAGACAAGGTGAGCTTCAAGGTTGCGGGGATAGTGCCATTTCTGGTCATGAAGGGAATGGCGATGCAGGATCGGATGAAGGAAAAAGACGCCTATGACATTTACTACTGCGTCGAACACTTCCCTGGTGGTACTGAAGAACTGGCTGCCGAGTTTTCGACTTTCCTGAAAAATAAGCTGGTGCTTGAAGGCCTCGGCAAAATAAGAGGCAAGTTTGCGTCTGTGAAACATGTCGGACCTGTATGGGTAGCAGACTTTCTTGAAATAACTGAAGAAGAGGACAGGGAAATTATTACGCGTAGGGCGTTTGAGAAGGTTAACGAATTGCTCGACAAGCTGCAGATTACCTTATGGGAAGAAAGTGGAGGGGGCGATGCCTGAACTAAAAACGGCACCGGTCGATCGTCACCCCGGATGTCCAGATGTCAAAATCAAAGGCAACGGCCATATTGGGGAAAAGAAAAACGCCAAAGCAGAGCAGGAAAGAGATAGGTAGCGTGTTTGATTTCATCGGTCCCGCCTTTACACGTTTGATTTGAGTCGCCCGTTCTTCAACTTCCCACGCTCCCTACTCGGGCTGGACTTTCTTCATGCCCCGCCGCGCAAAAGATCAGCCGGTCGCCGCAGAAGTGGCAGTGGCCGCAGGTGCGGGAGAAGATGAGTTTAAGAGTGGAAGGTGACATTTAGAAAAGGAGCCCCTCTATCTTTTCGGTTTTACCAACAGGACTTGCCGGGACGATAATAAACCCATCGGTAGGATCGCCATAGGTCTTGATCGTATCTGATAGTAGATAACAAGCCGTAAGTGCGCAGAGAGCAGCGTCGACCATATCTATATTGGTGAACGCGGAGGTATTTACCCCTGCTTTCTGGAGAAGGTCTCGTCTAATCACTTTCTTCTGTTTGGCTGATACGATCTCACCGGCAAGGGAACAGGCTACGGCTTGGGGAAATGTCTCGAAACAGACAGGCGCAGACACCGAAATCGCCCCATCATACAACGGATAGCTCTTTTCTATGAGGCGGAACAATTCAGCACCGTTCAACATCCAGCGATAGAAAGGACGGCTATGGGCAGCTTCGCGGCTGGGTGTGGCAAAGGCAGATATGCCAACTAAAGCGAGGGCTCGCTCAGCCTGCCTGGCTCTTCCGGTCGAACTCCACCGGCAAGGGGCGTCGATGCCTACCGCCTTTGCATCCATTTCGTGGCACCACGCTGCCATTGCAGCCGCATCCGAGTGGGTATATTTAGCCAAATAGTTGCCGCCGCTGAGAGCAACTGCATGAAAACCCTTTCTCGGACCCCCCACATCGATACCAACGACAACACCAGACTTGATGTCAATGTCCTGATTCATCGCCTTCTTAGCGCCGCGATGGCAGTGATTTGTTCTTTCTTCTGCTGCTCATAGGCGCCGTAGACCGAGAAATGATAATGCCAATAGACTGTCTTGCTGCCCGTTCGCAGCCAGATTTTAAGCGGTCCATCTTCATCAACGGGTTTTGCAGGTATCCATGGGAAACACTTTGATGCCTTCATCAAGTGGCCAACTTTCGATGATATGAAGACGAATTCTGCACGGCCATGCAAAATAGCACGATTCAGCCGTGATAGATGGGCGGCGTCTAGGTCGTTCTTGGTAAGGGGATTCTCTGAGCCTTCAGTCGGCACATGAAGCAGTTCAAAAAAAGAAACTTTTTCTGCATCCTCCGGCAAAAACCCTATTTCAGCAAAGGTCTTATGGTACTTCCGACCAGCGCCCCCATATTGAGGTAGCAAAAATGGATGGTGAACTCCGTATTTCACCCAGAAAGCCGGGCCATCCTCAAGATATTCCAATAATTGTGGAAAGATGGCAGAGCGTTCGATGTCTTCGGCGTAATTTGCGTCCAGGCCGATAAATAGAAAGCGGGCCTCTTCAGGCTCAGCGCCCTGGAAAGGCTTGGTTCTAAACGCAGTGATCAGTTGTCTGCTGTTATGCAGGTTATACATTGCAAAACACTTATTTCATATAGAAATGGCTGTGACCTGAGTTGCGGGAGAATATGGGGTTAAAAGTAGCTGTTGTCATTGCATAAACCAGCATGTCACTATTTCTCATATCTCATCCAAATGTCTGTCGTACGGCCAATATCCATGATTCTATGTGCTAATTCAGTGCCAACATAATTGAAGTAATTCTTATTAGCAGCACCACAGAATAGCACATGACTTTTGGGAAACTGGCCACCGGCAATGCTCCTGTGCAATAGCGGAACTATATTGACCGAGTTGACATTGCAACTGTCGATGCTCCTTCTGAATTCATCACCAAGCCTTCTAGTATCCCAATGTCGATAGAAATACTGATCTGGCTCCCTATTTGCACGCCGCGCAAATTCGTATGCAAATGCTCCAAAGCTTAATATGAGTTTCGGCTGTGATTCCCTTATCAACTTTTCAAATCTAGTTACATGGTTGTTTGTCTGTACTGACCACTCCACAGCGTTATTCTCTGGCTTATCATGGACATCTCTCACAGCATTGCGAATATAAACTGCGACGGAATTGAATCGTTGCCCAGTTTTCAGATAAATGGTTTCCTGAATGACATCTAAAACAGAAGTCCAAATATTATGTCTAATCGGGTGTCGAGGATCGAGAGGACCATCTAAGACATATCGCCAGTTTGACGGTTCAGAGTCGCCCAAGAGCCAAACCGGGAAAGTCCTCTCGCCTGCATCCTCTTTCATCATTATTTTGTCTCCCTTTCAGCCAGCACAGCGTCATCTGAATCGCGGATTTAATCTCTCCAAGTGTTGTTCCACCATATTAGTTTTGTTTGTTAAAGATTCCTCATTTCTTATCACACTTATGTCGTAGTCTCTCGTCAGCTCTGGTATCGTAGCTTGGCCGACCGTAAACCCCTTTTTTATATGTCTTGCTGAACCAACTTATTAGAGAACTGATGAAGGCCTCTGTAAAATCTTTCCGATATCCAGGCCCTTTTTTCTCGATGGGGTGACCTATAAGGGACTGAGGCAACATTCTTATTGGAAGTGAGTTTTGCCCAAAGTAGAAATATGATGAAGAAATTAAAGCATATCTATTAGCAATATTGTCCATAGGTCGCTGATCTTCCCGACCTTGGTAAGCTGGTTCGGTCGTATACCGTGAAAGAGGTATTTTCTTATCCACTCGCATCAGGTAGACAATTTTACCGAGGCCAGCACTCCTCTTCCCTTTCCCGCCTGTACCGATTATCCAATCGCCCTCCTCTGCCATTTCGATTATGTTTCTTCGATTTCCTTTACTGTATTTGCATTGAACGAGTGTGCAGATGCCCCCATATGGATTCGGCGCATATCCTGTATCGTGCTCAACCACATAAGAAAAAAGAACCAATTGTCCCGCCTCAGATATCTCTCCCAGGCATAAAAACCCTGAGCTTGTGCACCCAACCTGGTCGAGCTCTTGAAATTTGATGCTTTTTGATTACCAAAATAACAAAGTCTGCAATTTAATTAATTAGAGCTTCATTATTTTTGAAGCCTAAACCTATTTCCGCCCAAAGGAATTAAGTGAAGCTTAGGTGGATTTCCCCGTGACCACGGTGCAAGACTTTGCCTGTGTAGCCAGTCTCCAATTTCTTTTCCACGAAATTCAGGGCAAGTGGTCCAAAAAGTCGTCGATAAATTGAAATAGTGGAAATTGTTGCCAATTTTTACTTCTATATGTGTCCAGCCCGGTTTAAAATACTGCTGCGCGTTCTTTGACCCTACTCTTATACCAAACGTTCCGCCCTTCCACGCAGTGCAGACCATCATTTATCCCCTTTCTCTATAGTTGTAGGACATAACTGTTTATCTCTTGCTATATTTCGTTGCATTATCCTTTGCCAATTCGACAGGGTATTTTTTCTCGTTCTCTGCAATCTTAGCCAAAACGGCAGCTTCAATGTCCACGCCAAGCTTGTCAGCAAGCCGGGTCAAGTAAATAAATACATCAGCGATCCCCTGTCGCACGAGCGCCATCTCTTTTTCATTATCGACTATCGCTTTTGACTGCTCATCTGTCAGTCAGAAATTTGAACCACGCGTTGTCTGTAACTCCGATATAATATTTCAAACTATCTTTCCGCTACTCATAAAGATCGCTCTCATTCGACTGCTCAAGGCGCCTCTTTCATTTGATTCAAGATCTGCGTGCATTCACATTTATCTGAGAATTCAACAGCAACTTCATCTGAAACATAAGCCAGCGGATTTCCATCGTAATCAGTCATAAGGTTGTTTTTATTGTCATATGCAAAGCAATATTCTTTCAGGCCATGAGTGAAATATCGTGACCATTCTTCATCCGTCAGTATGATAGGCTTCACTATCTTGGCACGCAGACTCCAAAAGGCATCGACAAAATCTCCGGTCGCATCGTCCTCATAAGAAAAATCGTCAGCATCGAGATATGCAATCAGGCGCTCAAGCGTGTTCATCAGAACGGGCGTCTTAACGACAAATGCTTCGCATTTATCGCAGGTGAAGCTTACGCCCTTGAGAAAGTCATCATAGACCCCGCCAGCTTTGGCAAATTGAATAATCTCTTGGCATTCTTCTCTTGTCATATCTACAGGGATAAGGCTCATTATGACACTCCGTCGATGCCAGCTTGAGATCGGTGATAGTTGTTCTTCAATCTGTTAAAGAGGAGAAATAGTTCTATGTATAGCAGCGGGTCAGTGACGAGGGAGATATTGAACGCGCCGTATTTGTCGAGGACTTTGGGGGAGACTTCGAAGGTGTCAGAAAAGTATAGATGTATTCCAGACTGCCTCATCCTGGAAGATTCCTTAAAGCCTCAACTGCGTTAATTGCCCCCTCAATCTCAGACCTAACGACAGGGGCGGCTGTTTCGTGGCTGAACGGATTCAGAACAACTCTGCGATAGGTTTCAAGATCAGTAATTATGGAATTGGCTGCCGCTCTTTGTCCGGTAGCAGTAAGCTTGTCCTTTATTGCCTCCCATAGCCAATTTGCTTTGATCTCCGCTGCATCGGTTGTATATTGAACATGTACCTTCTTCTTCTCGCAGTATTTTTTTATCTTGTGTTCGAAGGCAGCTCGTGCATAAACAGCTGCCGCACGTTCGTCATGTTGCTGAAGATGATACCGGGCTCTTTGAAGAAGTTCTTGCCAGCCTTCCTTAATTGCCCGCGAATATGGCCTATCAAATCCCTTCTCGATGTCTTTGCTGCAATGCAACTCATAATAACACCAGTCGGTTTCCTGTGTTTGATGACGTACCATCTCGTACCAAACACGGTCATGTGTAAGGATGATAATCTGCCAGTCTGCAAAGCGTTGTCGAAGGATATTCAGAACAGGCATTCTGTTAGACATATCAAGCCCTATCAACACATCGTCAAGGACAATGACTTTCATGCGGCTTGAAGGATTAAGAAGAAGCGATGCCAGATAAATGACAATCGCAATCGCTGACAGACGTGCTTCGTTCAGAAATCTATGGTGTGCTGCAATAGGCTCTTCAGCATAATAAACCTTCAAGAAAACTTTGGGACGAAAGAAATTCTTGGGCCTAAAAGTTGCCCTGGCACTGTCTTCAGATACAAGCTCAACTCTGATGTTATGATCAAAGCCCGCCAGCAACTCATTTGCTCGTGCCGCAAGATCTGGGATTACAGCCTTAATCCCCTGATCGAATTTTGCAAGCGATGCAACAAATTCCGTTCGCTCTCTCGGGGTAAGTTTGCTGTTGACTTTACCCCTGATCCGTTGCCACTCCTCACCCAGCAGTCCTCTGCTAATTGGATTCTGATAGTGAACAAGCAATGACTCTATGAGTAAGTCAAATATATCGACAGACTCACTCTTCAAATGTACAAAGTGTGTCTGCAACAAAGCCTTGTAATCCAGACAACCGCGGGTCTTTGCTGCTTCTTCGATAAGAGCTTTCTTTTCAGGGTCGGCTTCGGAAGACCATTCATACGTTCCTGAACCCTCAGCGCGGTCCCCGCCTTCTGTAAAACCGACTATATCCAGTTTGATCGAAGGCTCAGCGGCATCAATGAAGATATTACGATAAGACGCTATGTCTGACTTTGTTCGACTTGCTTGTAGAAACTGATCGAGCGCATGAAAAAGCGAAGACTTGCCGGCGCCGTTTTCTCCATGTATGAGCAGGTTCTTACCCGGCTCACCCAGAATGAACTCATACTCCCCTGGGAAACCGCGAAAGTCCTTGAGGGTGATCTTGCTGAGTCTCATTTTGCATGGTCCTCGATGACACGCACAGCCTCGACTGTATCAAGGAAATACAGACCTTTTCGAACTGGATGCTCTGGTTTATAGAGCCCCTCAAAGGTTTCTTTTAACGCCTTTGCCTTGTCGCCCTTGATCTGCGCAAGTGGCAGCAAGTTTTCTTTGCTGAGCAATTCAGTCATGCTCTGTTTGGAGTCAAACTCCTCCGGGAAATAAAGCTCATATACAACACTGTCAATAAGCTGCTCATAATAGGATATCATCAGCGAATGACGAGAAGCATCAGCTAGTTTGTCCGAGGGCAACGCTCTAAAATAGAGAATATAATCAACCAGGGTTTCAATGATTACTTGGTGCTTCGCAGTTGATTCCGGGATGGGAAACGGCTTGAGGTATTCTGTTTTAAACCGCAGATAACCGCCACGCAGCACCGTCCCCGTGACGGTCATAAAATACCAGAGCACCTTTGAATTGAGCAGCCCCAAGTAATATTTTGCATTGCCATTGACATTCGGCTTGAAAACGAAACTGTAAAGTGTAGTCGTGTGATATAGTTCACCTGTCTGATCAATCGTCATTTGAGGTCCAGAACAAATATCAGGAGTCATAATCTTGACCGCTGCAAAATCAATGAGATTCTTCGGGTAAATGTAAGCATAAAAATTATCACCATGCATGCGGCCACGCTCTCTTCCGCCAAGGGGTTGCTCGTTTTGCTTGAATCCCCCCGACTTTACCGGAG
>DKBO01000231.1 GCA_002448975.1 Nitrospiraceae bacterium UBA6898 | reverse complement strand
ACGCTTCAGCGCCTTGTCATAGGCAGCAACCGCTTCGTCATATTGCTTCATCCGCGCAGAGACAACGCCGATACCGTTGTATGCCCTCACAGAGTCAGGGTCTGCGTCCAGCGCCTTCTGATAGGCCCCCAGCGCCTCCACATACCGACCGGCTCCGCTGTGTTCGTCGCCTGCAGTCACCCAGTAATCGGCAGCCTGCGGCCGGTCCCCTTCCAGCGCCTCTTTCAGGGAAGACATACTGCCCGGCAAGAGCCGATCCTTCACTGTTTCTATCGGAACGGCAAAGCTGATTGGCTTGCCGTCACTGACGATCATGGCAGCAAGGCCGATCGCTTCTCCGTAGAGATTGAAGATCGGCCCGCCGCTGCTTCCCGGCAGAAAAGGCAGGGCAAGTTGCAGCATCCTCTTTCCGCCGACATCCCGCAGCCCGCTCAGGCTCCCTTCGATGATCCTGTTACCTTTGCCTTGATTGCTGTCCATCAGAAATACCCGCTCCCCGGGCCGCATTTCCCGGCTGTCACCCAACTTCACTCCGGGCAGACCTGTAGCGGCTGTCTTGAGGACCATGACATCATGCTCCCTGTCGGCATACAGAACTCCTTCCACATCAAAGACTCTCCCTCCCGCCTTCACCCTGGCTGACTCCGCCGTGCTGAGGATATGGAGGCTGGTTACAACAACACCATCCCTGTTGACGATAAAACAGCTGCCATGGCTGAAGCCCTTCCCGCTTGCATCGTACGCAGCAACAGCGCATACTGCGCGGTCGTTCTCGTGGAAGACGGCCTCGCTGTCCTTTAGCGTCCGGATATCAGAAGCCGTTTCTCGCTCCTTGACAGGATCATAACGCCGGCTCCCCTCCCGGTAGCGCATCAGGTCGTCATCCCGGAAAACAGGAACGGCTGATTGATCGGCAGCAAAAACACCGGTCAGTGCCGGGCAGACAAGACAGATCAAAACGCAGACAGTCTGCAGTGAGGTCATATTCTTAGCTTACCAAAAGGATAGCGCGCCGCCATCTTTTTTTTTGTTCACAGGGCTCCGGAGGAGTACTATAATGAAATATAACCTTACTGCGTCGAGGAGGCATACCATGAGATACGTGACCGCAATGCTGATCAGCCTGGGAATCATCACCATTCTGGTTTCTCCCACCCAGGCCAAACTCGTCTCGAAGAATATCGAATACCGTGACGGTGATGCTGTCATGGAGGGATATCTGGTCTATGACGATGCAAAGCAGGGGAAACGTCCCGGGGTTTTGGTCGTGCATGAATGGATGGGCCTTGGCCCCTATGCCATGACGCGTGCTGACCAGCTAGCAGAGCTGGGCTATATTGCCTTTGCTGCTGACATATACGGAAAGGGCATTCGTCCGAAGGATGCTGCTGAAGCCGGCCAGTTTGCCGGGAAATACAAGGCTGACAGAAAACTGCTTCGCTCACGCGTCAACGCAGCATTCACAGTCCTCAAAAATCAGGAGCTGACCGACCCGTCAAAGACCGCTGCCATAGGCTACTGCTTCGGCGGCACAACGGTTCTTGAACTGGCACGGAGCGGCGCGGAACTATCCGGCGTGGTGAGCTTCCACGGCGGGCTTGATACACCTTCGCCGCAGGACGCGAAGAACATAAAAGGAAAGGTGCTTGCTCTTCACGGTGCGGATGATCCCTTTGTGAAAGCCCAGGATGTTGCGGCATTCCAGGATGAGATGAGGAATGCCGGCGTTGACTGGTATTTTGTCAGCTACGGCAACGCAGTGCACAGCTTCACTAACCCTGGTTCGGGGAACGACCCCAAGAAAGGCGCAGCTTATAACGAAAAAGCTGATAAGCGTTCCTGGAAGGCAATGAAGAGCTTTTTCAAGGAGATTTTCGGAGAAAAATAGATTACTTAGTGACACATCCCTATTTTTATCTCTGAAAACGTCTACATCTCTATGACTGTCCATCTGCATGAATCCATAGATTCATGAGGCCTGCCGCTTTCACCTGTCGAAGTATTTCCTCGTGCATGTGCCGTGCTCTTAGATGAACTCTAGCTATTTTAAACAATTTTCAGCCTGCAATAGGGATGTGTCCCTCTTTATCATTCCCTTACACGATGTACTATCAAGTGGGCTGCAGCTGTCAAGAATGCCACAATAGACCAGAACCCGCCCTCAAAGACATTATATTCGGCAAACAGTATCTCACAGGAATGCCCCATCACATAATGGCCGAACAGAAATTCGAACATGNNGGCGGCTATCACATTCTGTGACGCTGAGGCAACAGTAAGGGCAATGCGTGGCATGGAGAAATGCAATCATCTATAGGGCAGGGATTCATGGATGCGGAAGACACCGCTATTCTTTATTTTTTTTCTGTCAGATTCTCATACGGCCAGTTGTCTATCCCGCCATTCAGGATGAAGAGTCTTCGCTCAGCTACTCCCCTGGACCTGAAATGTTCATACGCATTGCCTGCCCCGATCCTGCCCATCTTCCCCGGAGCATGGATGATAACCACGGCACGATCAGAACTCTTTATAGCGGGCAGAGCGGTGTCGAGCATATCTTGCTGCTCAACTGATTTCACGGAATATGCATTCGTCATGACGGATCCCCTGATGTGCCTCTGCCTGAACGCATCAGCAGGCTGAAGATCGATGAGGATNNATGAGGATGACGGCTCGTCCGTCTTCGAGCCACTGTTTCAGGACCTCGGGCTCAAGATAATTTTGTGCAACAGCCGGCACTGAAAAGAATAACAAGGCCATACACAGCACAGCGAGGGCGGTCTTCACGGTACACCTCCTTATCTACCACTCTTATATCACAAAGAACTGCCGAAGTCCACATAACGACAGCAGGGTCTCCCGGACGAATGAGTTCTGTCCCGGCGAAAGGATGAAGGACCAGAAGCAGAACGTGGCAAAACAGCTGCTTTGCACATAGTTCTCCCGGTACTGCATCTTCAATGTTCCTCCATGATTCAGAAGGGACACATCCCTTTACCTGAGTGAGAGTGGCTGATTTTCTCAGAAGCCTCTCAGCAAAAATCTATGGTTTCGCGAGGCCTGTCGCTTTCACCCGTCGAAGTATTTCCTCGTACTTGTGCCGTGCTCTTAGATGAACTCTAGCTATTTTAAACAATTTTCAGGTAGCACTTGGGATATGTCCCTCTTTTATCCTGACTTTACACGATGTACTATCAAGGGGGCTGCGGCTGTCCAGAATACAACAATAGACCAGAACCTGCCCTCAAAGACATTATATTCGGCAAACAGTATCTCCCAGGAATGCCCGATCACATAATGGCCGAACAGAAATTCGAACATGATGGTCTGAACGAGCCATATCAGCCCTACAGCCAGAGCCTCAGAAGAGGAAGAGAACTTCCACCTGCCCTCAATGATCCAGACATAGATTGATATGAGAACGACCGCAGTGAATGACGAGAGCTGGTGGGCGAACAACTCTCCCAGCGTGTCCTTGTAGACAAACTCCCTGATCATACCGTTCAGGATGGCGATGAGCGGCAGCCCCAGCCAGAGCAGTGTATACCGGGATATCATGGATCGTCTGTCAGTTGCCACATGCACCCATTTACTCCTCAAACGAGCTTGCGGGAGCAGATCGATCGCAATCGATTGCAGATCTAGGACGGATACAAGCAGGTATGAAGGTTCCCGTCATGACTATCACGGTACCCTGCAATGGCATGCTCATCGTGCCCCCGTGCACGAGTAGTCGACGGTATACGCATACACTGTGGCGGTAAATTCGGAAATTCTCCGCTCCCCGATCGCCTCCTTGTTCCTCCATCTCACAGGGTATTGAACACTTAACCACGTACTATCATCACCTGTGTAAAAGAGCCATCCGGATTCCCTGGTTACATAGGGGAATTTACCCTGCAATGCTGCTGCTGTCGGCAGTTTCCGCGTATCTTCGCAGTATCGCTTTATGAATGCATCGACCTCTTTTGCGGTTCTTATGGTCTTCAAATCTTCTCTCTGCCATGTTGCTGTTAGGGCGAACAGGGACCCAATAATGATTACAGATGCGACGAAGAATAAGATCAGCCATCTTTTCATTCTCAGTAACGCTTTTCATCCGAATGAAGACCGCAACACTGTAACGCCGTCAGCCTCGAATGGGACGTTCGGCGGCGCGTTGCCGGTTCGTTCTGCGCCAAACAGCGCGGGCCGGAACAACCGCACGCCGGTCACGGCAAACCGGCCAGCTGCAAGTACCATTACCTCTGCCCCATGCGGCAGCAAGCCGGCGTGCGGACCGGAAAGAAAGATGACCACAAAGAACGACACTGCTGCCACTGAGCCGAGCAGCCAGATATGCACCGATGGTGATCACCAACCACAATTGCGGAAACAGGCCAGCCGGATGCCACATCACAGGAACTCCTCGAAATAGTCCAGATCCTTGTGAAAGGTCTCTTCCAGGGAAGCCAAGGCAACAAAACCGGCTGTCAGACAGATCGCGCCGACAGCAAGTGCGCTCGCCTCGAGGCCTACGTAACGGCGGAAGAACTGGAACAACAGTGTGATCGGCACCACCATACCGCGAACGAAATTGGGCACCGTTGTGGCGACCGTAGCGCGCAGGTTCGTTCCGAACTGCTCCGCGGCGATCGTAACGAAAATGGCCCAGTATCCACCTGCGAACCCGAGGGCAAGGCAGACACCATAGAAGAAGGCAGGGCTTCTGCTTCCCTGCAGAAAGTAGACGGTTATGCCGGCAATGGTCAGGAACATATACAGGAAGACCACCTTTTTCCTGCTCTGCAAGGCCTGACTCAACAGGCCGCTGGTAAGGTCGCCGAAGACCAGCCCAAGATAGCAGTACATCACTGCGTTGCCTGCTGATACCGGCTCGCTTGTACCGAGGACCCTGGCGAACTCCGGCGAGAAGGTGATCAGTATTCCCACGACGAACCAGATCGGCACACCGATAAGGATCGAGTTGAGGTAGCGCAGGAAGCGCCTTCGGTCAGTGAAGAGGGCAAGCATGTTCCCACGGCTGAGGCCCCTCCGCTCCTCCACGGCACGGAACATACCAGACTCGGCAACACTGATCCGGGCGATGAGCAAAACAAGGCCCAGGGCTCCGCCGATGTAAAAGGCGTTTCGCCAGTCATAGGCACCGGCGATGATGTTCGCAAGGATAGCGCCCGTAACGCCGACGGATGCCACGAGCATGGTTCCATAGCCCCGAATGTTCCGATGGAGCACCTCGGACACGAGCGTGATGCCTGCGCCGAGTTCACCCGCCAGTCCAACGCCGGCGATAAAACGCAACACGGCATATTCACTAAGTGTTGAGACCATCCCGTTGGCAATGTTAGCGATGGAGTAGAGGAAGATCGAGCCGAACATGATCTTGAGCCTTCCCTTACGGTCTCCCAGCACCCCCCAGATGATCCCGCCCAGGAGCATGCCCGCCATCTGCATGTTCAGCAGGAACACGCCGTTGTCTATCAGGTCCTTGCCGGACAGACCAAGCGACTTGAGGCTCGGCACTCGTACGATACTGAAAAGAACCAGATCGTAGATGTCCACGAAGTAGCCGAGTGCTGCCACAATGACCGGCAGGCTCAGGACCGTGCGGAGAGAAGGGGCGGCTTTACGCTCCAAAGGAACCTCCTGATAACGAAACGCAACTTTTTGTCATTATAGGGGCTGCTCAGGTGATGGTCAAGAAAAATGTGAATTTATTGAAGGCCTATCTGCCCGAAAAGAAACGAAATAATTCTTAATTGAAAATTATGCCCGGGCAATAGAGATACCTACGGAAATGCCCATGGGCATCTGGAGACCTGCTCCCTCAGGCTTTATCAAGGAACACTTCCCGGTCGGAGTTCCAGAGTTCTCTGAGAGCTTCGACAACAGACTCTCTTGCCTTGCCTGCCACGAGAGGAAGAAGGTCGCCTGCCATCTTTCTTGTGCAGAGCTTCTCTTGTCATTATGATTTCTGGCGTGTTATCCTTCGTCCGTAAAAATAACTTCTATCAATTCAAGTGGCCACACCATAGCAGCGCGACACGCAGAGGGTGTAGCCATAAAACACATAAGGATGATGACATGTTACACCTAAAGCGGCAGTTGCCCTACAGGCCCACGGAACGGATGAATGTCGTAAGCTACCCGATACGGGATATCGTAATGGAGGCGAAGCGCGAGGAGGCAAAGGGTAAGAAGATGATCTATCTGAACATCGGAGACCCGCCCCAATACGGCTTTTCGCCGTTCACGGTGATCGCTGAGCGCGTGAAAAGCGCTCTCGATAAGAACTGGAAAGGGTATGCTCCTTCTGAGGGCGACGAGGAGTTCAGAAAAACCGTGGCAAAGATCGAGAAGTGCAGACCTGAGGATGTGTTTGCCGTTGCCGGCCTCACCGAGGGCATAGACTTCTTCTTCCATGCGTTCATCGGGTTCGGTGAGAAGGTGCTGCTTCCGAACCCGGCATATCCGCTTTACCTGAGCAAGGCGAAGCAGTTCGAGGGCGATACCGTATTGTATCGGCACGATGACGACGGGCAGATAGACATAGGAAACCTGGCAAAGAAGATCGAGGGCGCAAAGGCAATAGTGATCATCAACCCGAACAATCCGCTGGGCTCGGTCTATACGGAAAAGAACCTCTCTGACGTCGTGAAACTCTGTGATGAGTACGACGTCCCGATATTTTACGACGGCTCCTATGACCAGCTCATATTGGAAGGCAGACAGGTGGACTTCAGGAAGATAGCGCGGAACAAGGTGCCCTTCATATACGGGAGTTCGCTTTCGAAAAACTTCAGCTATCCTGGCGCACGAATGGGATGGGTGGCGTTCCACGGCGATAAATGGGCAGAGGTCAAGAATGCATTCTTCCTGCTCTGCAACCAGCGCCTCTCCGTGAATTGGGAGTACCAGATAGCTGCTGCTGAGGCATTGGTGCATCCTTCATTCCCGGCGTACATCGCGGACATGAAGGCGAAGCTTATCGAAAGAAGGGACACGTTTATGAAGATGGCCAGGAAGCTGCCTCTCTCATTCCCTGTTCCAAAAGGCGCGTTCTACGCGTTTATTAAGATAGAAAAACCGAAATGGAAGAAGGATGTGCAGTTCGTGCGCGCTGCGCTGAAAGAAGGGGTTGTCTTTGTTCCTGGTTCAGGGTTTGGACGGCAGGAGGACGGCGTGTATTTCAGGTCTACATTCCTGCCTGAGCCTCACATCATAGAAGAGGCTTTCTCCAAAATCCGACGGATACTCTGAACAACTGCTTTATGTGGTGCGTGCTTCGAAACCGCGGGATCTGAAAGTACCTCTTGGCCATCATAGTATACTCACGGTTTTCTGTCTCGCCGACGGGCTAAACGCGGGATGAGTCCGGAAGCGTAAACATCTCCCCCTGACTCGGGCTTTTCATGAATCTTATGGCCATCCGAACCTGGCCGAGGGGCCATTCCTCAAGATTGAAGGCGCGGCGGATAAAGATAATTTTTAGCTGTTTCCGGATCAGGGGATGAGGCAGTGTGGCATAGAGAGTCGGACGGTGCGGCACTTCGCCCTGACGGTATTTTGGCCGCAAACCGCAATAATTACGGTTTGCGGCCCGGATATCCATTGTGGACACCGGACCTTTCATGCTGCCGGCTGTGCTGCAGAGAATTTCTGTTCATATAACACAGGGGATATATCCCACCCTGCCCTGTCGGCGCTGCCTGCCATAGCCAGGCGATATTTTCAGTAATCTTCCGCATAGCCTCTTGACCGGTCCTGTAACGCATGTGATGGACATATTCCTGCTTCACCCAGAAACTCTCCATCGGTGCATTGTCGTAACAATTGCCTTTTCTGCTCATGGATGCTGTCATACCGAACTGATCACACCTGTGGCAACAAAACATGTCCTTGGGCTAAAAAGTCCGATGGACACTCGGCAGGATTCCGGACCGCCTCTTATCAGGAGAGCACCTGCAGGACCTCATCGATCCTCCTGAGCGTCCTGAAGATTCCCGCGGCTGTCGAAGGCGTGAGCGTTTTGACATCACTGTCCTGCAGGATGCCTCGGATGCCGTCGATTGCATCTTTCACCTGCATGTCATTGTTCATGGCCGAGACAAACGAGGCCGAGAGATCCCTTGTTATTGCTGAATCAGCAGGCCCGGCCTTGCCCGCCTTCTTTCTGACCACTGCAATGCATGCCCTGAGGTCACGCAGCTTCTGTGCCGTTACCTGCATGGTAATGTCCGAGTAATTCATCTTCTTTCGGTAATGGCCGTACAGGAGAAAGAACCGGATTTCCTTCGGCGTATATCCCTTCTTCATAAGCATGTCGGTGTAGAGGATGTTTCCTTTGGACTTGGACATCTTCTGCCCGTTCACAAAAAGGTGAGCGCCGTGCATCCAGAAGCGAGCCATGGGATAGGGCCTGACCGCTTCGAGGATCGCCAGTGAATAGTCATGGTGGCGGTAGAGGTTGTCGACGCCGCCGCAGAACGTCGAGAGCGTGCCGTCGAAATATTTCATCACCATGGACGGGTCCTGGACATTCCAGGACGGACGTCCCGAACCGAGTTCCGTGTCCCAGCATGCAGCCTCGCTGATCTCGCAGCCGTGCCAGAGGATGAAGTCGCCGTAGTTCCACTGGATGCCGGGATAGGTGTCCTTGTGGAATCGCCTCTTCGTCTTCGGCCACCTTTTCATGTCGAGGCCGAAAAGCTTGCCGAAGCCCCTCACCTTCAAAGGATCGAAATAGACATTGCCGCCGTATTCGTATGCAATACCCTTCCGGATGAGTCTGCGTATAATCCGGACCGATTCGTCGACGCATGCTGATGCACGCGGCATATGCTCCGGAAGTCTCATGCCGAGAAGCTTCATCTCCCGGACGAATTGCAGGATGTTTGCGTCCGTCAGCCGGGTGACGGTGATCCCGAGTCTCTCCGCCTCCGTGACCGCCTTGTCCTCGATGTCGGTCACTGCCATGCCACGACGCACCTGCAAGCCGGAATATTCGAGGTAGCGCACGAGGATGTCTTCGAACAGGAATGTCCGGAAATTGCCGATATGGGCCCGCTGATACACGGAAGGTCCGCAGGTGAAGATCGTAACCTCTCTCTTCCTGTTCATCGTGAAAGGTTCAATCCTGCGACCAAACGTATTATAGAGTTTTAGCATCACGGTTCCTTTCCGGCGATGATCCGCGTCTTTCCATTGTAATGAGACCGTCGTACTCCGGTCAATCGGCGTGTGTAAATACAAGATTGATCAGGCAGAGCGAGTCCCCTCCGGAAATCTCAGCTTCGCGACCGCGGGTAAGGGGTACGCCGCGATGATTGTTCGAAGTCCGGAAAAAGGCAATCGATGAACCTGAGCCATACAGATTTCAGCACGGTACTGAAGTCGCCCGGGTAGAACCTGAAAAGATTTCCGCGGGGCACCCTTCTTTGCGCCGGCTTTCTTGGGCAAGCAAGAAAGCCGGCCGTGATCCTGGGCGGAGTCCCAAAGAGACGGTCAATTCATCTCCCTTCGCTGAAGCAACCGCGCTTCCACAGGATCGTGCGACATCCGTAGAATTTGCTGCAGGGTCAATAAAAGAGGGAGGGCCGGGCATTGCTCCTGCCCGGCCAAAGGGGCACGAGAAATTTCAGCTGATATGAATGTCGTTCAGATGGCTGCGTCGCCGGTCTCGCCGGTCCGTATCCGTATTGTCTGCTCAAGCGGGGCAACAAAGATCTTGCCGTCGCCGATNNCCGATGCTGTTCAGCGCATCCTTCACCTCGTCCAGCTTGAACGGCTTGATGATCGCTTCTATCTTCTTCATGGTATTCCTCCGTTATTCTTAAAAGGCAGGTGCGGACAGAAATCCGCACCCTGCTCCCTTACATGGCCTTGTTCTGATGCACCTGGAAGTCGGGATAGGCAACGTTCCCGTGCTCTTCCATGTCGAGTCCTTCCATCTCTTCTTCGGCCGATACCCGCAGGCCGACGGTCGCCTTCAGGAGCTTGAAGAGGATGAAGCATGTAGTAAATGACCAGGCGAACGCTGAAGCTATGCCGAGCAACTGCACGCCGACAATCTGCATCGTTGCACCGTCTGCGTTGAAGAGGCCTGCAGCCAGCGTTCCCCAGGCGCCGCAGATACCGTGCACCGAGACTGCGCCGACCGGGTCGTCGATCTTGAAGGCCCGCTCAATGAACACGACCGCAAGGACTACCAGCACCCCGGCGATGAGGCCGATAATGACCGCACTGGTCGGAGTCACGTTATTGCATCCCGCGGTGATGCCAACCAGTCCGGCGAGCGACCCGTTCAGCGTCATACTGCCGTCAGGCTTCTTGAACATGATCCAGGCAGTGATCAGCGCCCCGATCGTACCTGCTGCGCCTGCCAGGTTTGTATTGACGGCGATCTTTGCGATATCCGTGCTCGCTGCGGTTGTGCTGCCCGGGTTGAATCCGAACCATCCGAACCAGAGGATGAAGACGCCCAGCGCTGCCAGAGGAATGTTGTGGCCGGGAATCGCCTTGGGCTTTCCGTCCGCTGCGAACTTACCGATTCTCGGGCCGAGCACGATCGCGCCGGCAAGCGCGGCCCAGCCGCCGATCGAATGGACCACGGTAGACCCGGCAAAGTCGATGAACCCAAGCTTCTCGATCCAGCCCTTTCCATGGTAAAGTCCACCCCATGCCCATGACCCGAACACGGGGTAAATGAAGGCGCTGATAATGGCGCTGTAGATGAGATAGGACATAAACTTCGTCCGTTCCGCCATAGCACCGGAAACGATCGTTGCGGCAGTCGCGGCGAATACGACCTGGAACATCCAGAAGGCGTAGAGCCACGGGTCCTTATCCTTCAGGAAATCGCTGAAGAAGAAGCCGTCCGTTCCGAACCAGCCTGTCACGCTGACGCCGAACATGATGCCGAAACCGATCGCCCAGTAAGCGATCGAACCCATGGCAAAGTCCATGAGGTTCTTCATCATGATGTTGACGGCGTTCTTTGCCCGGGTGAAGCCGGTCTCGACCATCGCAAACCCTGCCTGCATAAAGAAGACCAGGAATGCGGCAATCAGGGTCCAGAGATAGTTCGCATGTTTCTGCACGTCCTCGGCCTTGACCGGTTCAGAGGCAGGGGCTGCTTCACCGACCGGGGGAGCAGCCGGCTCGACCGAAGAGGCAGCCGCAGGGGCAGCCACCTCGGCAGGCTTCATCTCCTCCGCCAGTGCAAAACCTGCCGTCATAAGTATTGCCATAAGTAGAGCTATGCTCAGTATCCGTTTCATGATCTTCTCCTTTTCTCTCTGCTCGCTCAGAAGCTCAGCGTCAGGTTCAACCCGCCGTACAGGATATCGTGATCGCCGTCATTTGCCAGGCCCTTCATCGCGTCTTTGGCATCATTACTAATTGCAAAGGAATAGGCCAGCTTCGGCGTAATCGACAGTGCCTTGGTCAACGGAATGGTCAGGGCGGCGTTCACCTCGGCATTATAGAAGTTGCTGAACTTGTTGCCGTCCTTGTCAAAACCCATGATGCCGTTTTCGATGTTATAGCTGGCAAGCGCTCCCAGCTTCAGGCCTATGTCCTTGGGAAGGCTGAACGTATGTCCGATGGAGGCTATGATGAATGCGCCGTTGCCTTCGTCATAATCGTAATATACGGTCAGTGCCGGGCTGAGCAGGATGTCATAGGATGCGGTAGCGTACACTTCCTGCGTATCGTTAAACCCGTCGAAGGCATAATAAATATACCCCCCTCCCAGGGTCAGCTTGTCGAACGACTTGGTATAGCTCAAGGTAAAGTCTACCTCGGTCATTTCCCCATGTCCGGTACTGCTGCTGGTCGACTCCGCCACGTCGCTGTCATAGTTGCCCCAGATGTTCGCGGCAAAACCGCCGTAGCCGATGCCTACTGACGGCTGTACCACCCAACTGTTGCTCACCTTGATGCCTCTCCATACGTAGTTGCTCATCACATCCACCGAGGCAAACCCCGAAACCTTCGGCTCCTCGGCAAATCCTGTCCCTGCCAGTACTCCCATAACTCCTGCCACCACCAATGCCATAATGATTCTTGCTTTCTTCATTTCTCTTTCCTCCGTGACTTATAGTATTCTTCAGGCGATGCCTGTCTGCTCATTGCTTGCCTTCCCGCTGCTGCACGTTATCGACTACCCACCGCACCTCCTTCACCCGTATCCCGTATTTCCTGATTTTGTAGCCGATCATCCGCTCTGTTATCCCCAGCTGCTTGGCCGCCCTCGCCATCACCCAGTTGCATTCGCGCAGCGCCCGGACGATCTCCTGCTTTTCAAGCTCTTCTATCCTGTCCTTGAGTGACGCACCTGAGCGTTCCATACCACTGCCTTTACCAGAACCGTGCCAACCCATAACTACTTGAAATACCTAAGAAAAGTCATTTGAGAAATACTACAGGTTTGTATGATGCTTACATTTTTGTAAGACATACGCAGTGGGGAACAGCTGCTATGCGACAAAGATTACCGGAGGGAAGTCTTGGCGAGCTTTTTCAGAAGTCCGGACGACGGAAGCGTATTGAGAACGTCCTTTTTTTCAAGCAAGCCCCTTCGGGCAATGGCCACGCCGTACCGTATATTGTCGAACTGGCCGAAGGCATGAAAATCCGTACTGATCACGATCGGGACCTTCTTCTCTCGGGCCGTCTTCAGATAGGTCTCATCCAGATCAAGACGCAGGGGATAGGCATTGATCTCAAGCGCCGTGTGCGTTCGTGCTGCTGTGTCAAGGACCTGTTCCATGTCGAGCTCGTAGGCATCCCGCTCGCCGATCAGCCTGCCGGAAATATGGCCAATGATAGACACCTGCGGGTGCTCCATAGCTCGCAGGATCCGCTGCGTCAGGCGCTCTTTTGACTGCTTGAAGCCGGAATGAACCGAGGCTACGACAATATCGAGTTTCCGGAGAAGCATGTCATCAAAGTCAAGGGTGCCGTCGGTCCTGATATTCACCTCGGTGCCGCTCAGGATCCTGAAGCCCTTCAACCTCCTGTTCAGCGCATTGACCGCAGCGATCTGATCACGGAGCCGCTCTTCGCTCAGCCCCCGCGCTACGCCGAGCCCCTGGGAATGGTCGGTAAGGGCAATATAATCGTACCCGTGTTCTGCCGCGTGGCGTGCAAGCTCTTCGATCTCCAGCGTACCATCACTCCAGGCGCTATGGACATGGAGATCGCCCCTGATATCCCTCATCTCCACCAGCTGCGGCAGGGCATGTCGCTGTGCCGCTTCGATCTCGCCCCTGTCCTCTCTCATCTCAGGAGGGACAAACTGCAGACCGAGGACCGTATAGATGTCTTCTTCCTCTCTTCCGCCGAGCTTTTTATCGTCCTTTTCCCTGAATATGCCGTACTCATTCAGCTTGAGCCCGGCGCGAACGGCAAGCTCCCGCAGGCGGATATTATGCTCCTTGCTGCCGGTGAAATATGCGATAGCCGACCCGAAGCTCTCCCGGTCAACGACCCTGAGATCCACCTGGATGCCGAACGTGGTCAGCACGCTCGACTTTGTCGGACCTTTCATGATCACCTGCTTTATATCCGGCATGGCAGTGAATATCTTCATCACAGCATGAGGATCCGTTGCGGTGCAGATGATGTCTATATCCCTGACCGTTTCTTTCCATCTTCTGATACTGCCGGCGATCTCAAGCCTGCCGACCGGGGCATTCGCCTGAAGGTATTCTTTTATTTCACGAGCCATGGGAAGCACTTTTCCCAGGGGATAACGGGATGCATACCTCCGGATCATCTCGATGCCCTTGAGAATGCCTGATTCGGTCTTTTCCTTAATGCCGGGAAGTTTTGAAAGTTTGTGTGCACGCGCGAGCTTCTCAAGCTGATCAATATCGGTCACGTGATATTCACGGTAGAGAAGATTTACCGTCTTCGGGCCGAGACCGGGAACGTTGAGCAGCGCCAGCAGACCCTCTGGCAGCTCCTGCTTCAAGTGTTCATATGCCGCTATCTTTCCGCTTTTCAGATACTCGGATATCTTTCCTGCCAGGTCTTTGCCTATACCCGGGATAGCGAGGAGATCCTCTTCAGAAATTGTAGCGATATCCTTGCCGAGTGATTCGATGGCAAGCGCCGCCCTTCGGTATGCCCGTATCCTGAACGGGTTTTCCCCTTTTATTTCAAGCAGGTTTGCCAGTGCATCGAAGAGTCCGGCAATATCAGCGTTCCTCATGGTCACAGTATATCAGAGACTGCTGAGACACTTAAGCAGTGCCTTTGTCAATGAGATATGAAATTGATTGACTTTGCGGCAGCAAAAGGGGTAATTTATGGCATGCGGTTCTCTTGCAAAGGTTGCGTTATGGACCGTGAAGATATTTTGACAGAAACCCCGTCCTGTGCAGTTATTCACCCTCCACGCTGCACAGGCTTTTACCTGAGGGCGATCCCCGATCCCCTGCTCTCAGGTCTCAGGCCCTCGCAGGAGGGCCTGTTTTTTCCCTTTATGGCTGAATCGTAAAATAGGTATCACTGGCGTCCTTGCCCACTGTCTTGTTGTTTTCATCCTTTAGAACGACTTTGACCTTGACCTTCTTTTTTGCTTTCGGCACCGAAGGCGCGGTCCAGGCAAAGCTGCCCGGGTCTCCGGAAATGGCCGCAGGGATACGCAGCCACGTATTGCCGCCATTCAGGGTATACAGAAGTTTCACCGAAGCGACTGTCCGTTTTGTATTATGCGTGGTCCAGGTGATATTCACCGGGTCTCCCGAAGAAAAAAGCTCTCCTCCATCGGGCTGCACCAGTTTTAGCACCTCGATGGCAAAGGTGGCTGACCGGTCCGCGTTCACTTTCACCTTGTTCGCGTCATAGCCGGTCACGCGGATGAGGCATGCACGCTTATTGCCGATCGGCACCGTAACCGCCCAGGGCCATGTTGACCCGGTTACATTCTGTGCGAGTATCCTCCAGGTCATGCCACCGTCAACAGAGAGCTCAATCGTGAAAAAAACGGCCTTCGGCGGCGCAGTCCAGGTAATGTCAAAAGGAAGGGGATCACCTGCTTTAAGCACCTCACCACCCTGAGGACTCAGCACCGAGACCTTCTGGCCGATATACCTCAGAACAAGCACATCGTCGTCAGACGCGCCAACCACGACGATCTTGCCGTCCGGCTGCAGCGCAATGGCATTTGCCGCATCGGCATTTCCGCTGTCATAGGCCACCACGCCGCCGCTGCCAAAGGTGGTATCCAGGGAACCGCTTTCGGTATACCGCAGCAGCAGCAGATCTGTATCTGCGCCGTTCGAACGCACACCTGCCACCACGATCATGCCGTTAGGCTGAATAACCACCGACCTTCCTGATTCATTCCCGCTGCCGCCAAAGTTCACCACACCAGCCGTACCGAAGGTGGTATCCAGGGAACCGCTGCTGGTATATCGCAGTATCAGCAGATTGTTGTTTGCGCCGTTGGAGGTCTGCCCTACCACCACAATCTTCCCGTCGTCCTGGATCGCCACAGCCCGCCCGATATCGTTACTGTCAGCAGCACCGCTATATACGGCTACCCCGTCGCCGCTGAACGAGGTGTCCAGGCTCCCGTCACTCTTATAGCGCAACACAAGCAGATCGCTGTTTGCGCCGTTTGAGGTCTGCCCTGCCACCACCGCCTTTCCGTCGTTCTGGATCGCCACGGCCCGCCCGATATCTTCGCTGCCGGAATCACCGCTATATACGGCGATTCCGTCGTTGCTGAACGACCTGTCCAGAGTGCCGTTGGTCTTATAGCGCAGCACAAGAAGATCACCGGCGCTACCGCTCCCTGTCCGCCCTGCAACGACGATCCTGCCGTTCGGCTGAAGTGCAACGGCAGTGGCCGCATCCACGGTCTTTGTCTTGCTGCTGAAGGTGAATATGCCATCGCCGTTGAAGCTGCTGTCCAGAACGCCTTCCGGAGTATACCTCAGCACCAGCAGGTCGGTATTGCGACCGTTAGAGACCTCACCTGCAACAAGGATCTTGCCGTCAAACTGCACCGCGACGGCATTACCGCTGTCGTCACCCCCCGCAGCCCCCTGAATGATAGAAATGCCGTCCGCGCTGAATGATGTATCACGCGTGCCGTCAGGATTAAGCCTCACCGTTATGCAATCCTCGTCAGTGCCGGAAGAGCTGCTGCCCACAACCAGGATCTTGCCGTTTGGCTGCAGGACAAGCGCGTTCCCTGAATCACTGCCGCCCCGGTCAAGGGTGAAGATGCCGTTAAGGCTGAATGCAACATCCGGAAATCCGCCGGCAGTCAATCGCACCACCATAAGGTCTGCGTTTGAGCCGTTTGAGCTCTCTCCTGCAACGACGATCAACCCGTTTGTCTGGACTGCAACGGCATTCCCTATATCCCCGCCGCCCCGGTCAAGAGTGAAGATGCCGTTAAGGCTGAATGAGATGTCCGGAAATCCGTCAGCCGTCAACCTCACCACCATAAGGTCCGAATTTGAACCGTTCGAGCTCGCTCCTACAGCCACGATCAGCCCGTTCGCCTGGACTGCAACGGCATTCCCTATATCCCTGCCGCCCCGGTCAAGGGTAAGGAAGCCACCGGCATTAAAGGTAATATCAGGCGATCCATTCGTGTCCAGTCTCATGACCAGGAAGTCATTGTTCGAGCCGTTCGAAGCCGTCCCCGCGATAACAATCCTGTTGTTCGTCTGTACTGCCACAGCGTTTGCGGTCTCATCATTTCCCAGGTCGAACGTTGCAGCGCCGACGAGGTTAAAGGTGGGATCAGGCAATCCGTTGCTGTCCCACCGCAACACCAGGATATCGTTATCCGTGCCGTTTGACGTCTGGCCCACCACAACAATCTTGCCGTCCGTCTGCACGGCAACACCCCTGGCAGAATCGTCGTTGCCCGTGTCGAAGGTCACGACTCCGTTCAGTCCAAAGGAGGTATCACGACGCCCGTCAGCAGTCAGCCGGAGCACCAGGACATCGGTATTCGAACCGTTCGATACGGTGCCGGCAATGACAACCTTGCCGTCGGACTGACGCGCCACTGCCTGCGCAGCATCATTGACCCCCCTGTTGAACGTGACGACGCCCGATTGACCGAAGAAAGGGTCCGGATCGCCTTCCGCGGAAAGGACACGAACAGGCATGCAGAGAAGAATTACGAGGAAAAAAGACAGGATCAAGGTACGCATATTTACCTCCTCAGATATGGGCAAACGTCCGGACTCGTGACGAGAACGGCAGGCGAAAGGTTCATTGGTGTGCCACCTCCACAGCGCAATGCCGGGTTATTCCGCCAGGTTTATCGCCTCGACCGGGCAGTTCTCTTCGGCTGCCTCGCAGCAACCGGTATAGTCACAGGCGTCCTCGTCAATCACCTTCGATTTTCCGATAACGGGGTCCAGATGAAACACTGCGGGACATATCTCTTCACACCTTCCGCAGCCGATGCAGGTCTCCTCGTCCACAAGGACCCTCATGACATCTCCTCAATCACCGCTGCAGCAAGCAGTGGAAACATGATCTCATGGTGTCCGGTCAAACCGAAATTCTCGCCGCAGTCCATGGTCGGCCTCCTGAGCACGTTCTCACGCGGACGATAATGCTGGAAAAAGTCCATGTTCACCGTCGTGATCTTCTCGACCTTGTTGCCCAGGTTTCGTGCAATGTTCAGCGCCTTGAGAAAGACCTCCGGAAGAATAACCGCGGAACCAAGATTGATGTATACCCCTCCCTCGAGATCTGCAACAACGGACGCAAGGAGCCTGAAGTCGTCCATGCTGCCCTTGCCGATGGCCGCTCCGTCAGCCTCAGGATGCATATGGACAATGTCCGTCCCGATCGCGACATGCACGGTGACAGGAATTCTCAGTTGATAGGCCTGGCAGAAAATGCTCTTTTCCCTGAAGGGAAAAGCTCCGGAGCTGATATATTCGCCGACAGCCCTGCCGATACCGTGTCTCTTTTCTGCTCCTCTCCGGATAGCCCGGTTCACCCCCCTGCCGGTATCCCGGGACATGCCGAAAGTGCCGGAACAAATCTCACGGGCAACGTCTTCCGACGTATGGCCTGCCACGGCGATTTCAAAGTCATGGATGACACAGGCGCCGTTCATGGCAACTGCCGTTATGATCCCTCGCTGCATCAGCTCGATGATCACCGGTGAAAGGCCAAGTTTTATAGGATGGGCCCCCATGCCGAGAATGACCGGACGGCTGTCATTGCGCGCTCTGACGATCGCCCTGACCACGCGCCTGAAGTCATGAACAGCAAAGGCATCGGGAAGTTTCTTGAGGAAGGCGCTGAAGGCATCACCTTTTTCGGGTATGCCGGCAAAGGAATTTACCGAAACCTTGCTTTTTCTTGCAGAGAGCGCATAGGTCTTCACGGCCCTCAGCGACACAGGTCGGTATCGTTTCATGGATAAATTGTAGCACAGAACCATGGGGGTCTGCATTGAGCTCGCAACGCTGATTCATTGATTTCCACCGGCGCTTTGTGGTATAAAATAAGACTTTGTTACAAGGAGGACTATCAGCTTGGCAGCAAAAGCACCGGTAAAAAGAAATCTCTCAGCAGAAAAACGGGCCCGGCAGGCCGAGAAGAGAAACGCCCGCAACCGGGCGGTAAAAAGCAAGGTTAAGGGCGCCATAAAGACCATGGAAACATCGGTCAAGGCAAAAGACGCGGAGGCATCGGCCCAGGCCCTGAAGGAAGCTGTCAAGGCTATCACCTGTGCGTCATCAAAGGGCATCCTTCACAAGAACAACGCAGCCCGCAAGATATCCCGACTGACAAAAAAGGCTAACGCTGCACTGAAAGCCTGAGCAGTTCGACAAGGAGCAGTTCCAGGGGATAGAATCCCCCGGTCTTTATCCCCATGTCTGCACGGTTCAGCAGGCGAAACACGTTATACAGATAGTCCTGTTCGGCGGGGGAGTTTTTTTCATTCATCAGCTGGGCATAGTGCCAGTTCAGCGCACCAAGAAGGCTGAACGCTTCTTCGGTCTCCCGCAGAATGCCGTATATGGCAAATGCCCTTTCCGTATCGCGGTCCCGCAGCGCATGAATAAGGTCAAAGGCGCCATAGATCCTCTTCCCCTCGATGATCTCTCTCATATCTTCCGCTTCTATGGACGTCTTCCCGAGAAACTGGAGTTTCTCAATCTCCGTCGATATCATGCCGAGATCCGGTCCGATCACTGCGAGGAGATATTCCGCAGCAGCACGGGAGATGTGCAGCCCTTTCAGCCGCGACGTCGCGCTGATCCATGCCGGGATCT
>DKBO01000050.1 GCA_002448975.1 Nitrospiraceae bacterium UBA6898 | reverse complement strand
CACCTACATTTTTCTTCATGATATCGTCCTCCTTTATTTGTAGTTTTCGCCTGTTCTGCCCCTTACTCATAATAATAGCAGATAAAAAAATATTGGCAATCGCATCTTTGTCGGTAATTTGCAATAACACGGGTTGTTTGTTCCTCAATGGCTGTTACCTATGCGGCCCGATATTTCCTCCTGGAACACGCAACAGTTTCGAGGTCCGGAATCTATCTCTTTCCGCTCGCACACCTCGAAGCCGGCAGTCAATCGAGCGTGAGAATACGGTTCAGAGGCTCAGAGACGGCAGGATAGTTGAAGGTGACGCGGAAGCAATGAAGTGCGTCGTGCGCGGAACGGTAAGCAAGAGCTGAGAGAATAAGGGACGGCTGCAAATCCGGTCCTGATCAGGTTCTGCCCGCAGGAAGAAGCGGTATCCTCAGCATCAGCCACAGCNNGACGGCAAGTTCGGTGTAGAGATACTTTGTATCCATCCGCCATTGTCGATTCTGTTCGGTGTAGTACGACCCGAAGGCCCTGTATCCGGTATGTTTCGAGGGCCAATAATCCACAGACAGGGAAGCAGACCGGCGATGCGTCGATGCAGCAGTGTCGGCATATCTGTCGATGCCGTAGCTTATCTCCGGTGTGATATGCAATGCTTTTGTCGGCTTCAGGGTCGTTGACAGATAGTACAGACGCATGTCCGCTTTTCGTTCGACCGGCTGAAGCAGATCCCTCTCCCTAGCGTAGGAAGAGTACACTGCGATGTCTATCCTCTCGCTCGAGTAGGACAGAGAATGCTCAAGCGTGCTGACCGGTCCTCGGTAAGAGTTATAGCCGTTCGGCTCACGCGAACTCCTCTTTTCCCCTTCGGAGTACGAGACGGTATAGCCAAGGTAGGGCCATGAAGTAAACATGTAGGTCAACGATGCCCCCGCATCTGTCGTGGTGAACTGGGGCTTGTTCCTATCCGCGTCCAGATTGTCGTGAAGGCTCCTCATGAACACGGACAGGCCGACCCTGCCCCGACTCCAACTTGCCCATACCTTCGGGCCTGCCCTGTCAACTTCCAGCCTTTTCTTCGTCGAAAGAAGGCTGCTGAAGGCCTTTCTCACCATGACGTAGTTCACTCCATAGGTGAATTCCTTCTCGCCTCCCCGTATCTCAAATCGATATGCGTCATACTGACTTTTTCCGAACCCCGACGTCACATAAGGATCAAAAGGCCGGAACGCGAACTCTGCCTCCGCCTGCAGTTTCCCTACAATCGATGGCAACGCCAACCTGAAGGACCACACGGTCTGATCTTTGTCCTGACTCGAAAGAACAGTCAGAAGACCGCCTCCACGGGATACACCGAATGCAGGCGAGTCTTTGGACAAAGGCATAAGAGGAGAGAGCACGTTCCTCGCATCGAAGTGGGAGGAAGGCAGGGCGAGAAGGCTCCTCATGGGGCTGACAAGAATGCCATTCAGTACTTCAGTCGGTTCCCCGGCGCTACCTGCCGAGTCGATCGGCACAAGGGATTTATCCAGCTGAATGTCCTCTGCGTCACAAGGCCCTGCAGCGGCAGTCACCAGCGCGGAGGCCATCAGAAACGTAACGAGCAAATAGGCAAGGGCGCTTCGCATGAAAGTCCCCCCGAAGCAAGCACCTGGACAAACGGGGATGAGACGTTTCGGAGTAACACTGTCAGCACGTCTGAAGCACGACATGGCCCCATTCCTTCTGAGGATATGGTGAATCTGCTGCCCGCCTCGAATCGAGAGATGACAATCGGTTCACGTGATCCTCAACAGCTTTCAGAATCTCGGCATGACCCCCCTGCTCAGAGCATCTTATCTACATTGTACAAGTATCGTGAAGCCAAAAATATCGCTAACTTGCTGAATTGATGTCAAATATTGCTTTCCATGGCAATTCTCCCTTCATCCTCAGTCCTCAACAAACCCCGAAACTGTGATTTCGTGGCTGAAACAAACGCCTTCAGACTGTGTTGAGGATGTCTTTTGCAGGTCGCACTCTTGATTGAGTTTCGGTTTTCTGAAAGTGCCGGTTCATCGGTGAAGTCAACAACCAGCGTGGCAAAAATAAAGATTGGTAACCGCTTTATTTCTTCCGGATTATGCGGAGAACTGCATGTCGCGGTGGGTGAAGGGGCAATGGAATTTGAGTGACGTCGCGGTAAGCTTCATGCCTTCCCAGTTTTTGTTCCCTTTTCCATATTTGGGATCTCCCATGACTGGATGGCCGATCATCTCGAAATGGCGGCGTATCTGGTGTGTGCGTCCTGTCTGGATGGAGACCGTGACGGTCGAGACATTGGCGGCCTTATCATAGGCCTCAACAATATACTCAGTGACGGTCTGTTTGCCGTCGAGCGGCAGGTCGATCCGACCGCTCTTCCCCTTTGCGAGAAGGTTTCCGAGCACCTCGACGCGGTACTCCTTCACGACCTTATTGTCCCTGAAGAGTTCAGACAGCTTGGCCGCCGCTTTTCCCGAATGAGCGATTAGCATCAGGCCTGCTGCCTCCCGGTCGAGCCGGTGCACGAGAAAGACCTGACGCTTGTCCTTGAAATGCAGCTCCGCGAGCCTGAGCAGTGAGCAGTGGTCGCCGAAAAGCGATCCCTGTGCAAGGAGCCCTGCCGGCTTGAACCATACCGTATAGTCCCTGCGGTCTGCGACGAGGAGGGGCTGGGGCGGCACCAGGGAAAGGACGCGCGGGTCGTAGTTGAGTTCGAGGAAGTCGCCCGGTTTCAGCAGCACCGAGCCGGTGCGTATACGATTTTTCCGGTTCCTGCGGGTGAGCCAGACTGCTCCTTTGGTGAGAGCTTCAACGATCTTCTCCCGGGGCAGACCGGTCTTTGCTGCCAGGATATCCCTTGCCGGTATTGGCTGGTCCTGATCGCAGGGTATCCTGCAGGTGAATGAGGGATCCGGCGGACGCATCGGTCTATTGTAGCATCTGCGGGAATGCGGAGGATACGGATGCCGCGTAAGCACGTGATGGTGCCGCACCAACTTCTGCTGTATACTGAAGACGGAAAGGATGGATGGAAGATCTCGGGACAGTGAGCATAGACGGAAAAGGAGCGCAGGAAGCAGTCAGGTGTTCCGTACGATAGGCCTTACCAAGGTCTTTACCATGGGAGCGGTACGGGTCCACGCCCTCCGCGGGATTGACCCCGAACTCAATGCCGGCGAACTGGTCGTTTTGCTCGGTCCGTCGGGCAGCGGCAAATCAACGCTGCTGAACATCCTCGGCGGACTCGATGCGCCGACCGGCGGCGAGGTGCGTTATCTCGACCACATGCTGACCGGNNGCCGCCCGCCGAGGCCATGCGGCCGGAGCCGCCTGCCAGGTACCGCAGGACGACCCTGGAACTTCTCGGTCTCGGCCACCTGCTGTCTCAGCCGACCCGCATCGTCTTGCGCAATATCGAGCGCAGGCCGTTAAAGTCGCTTCTCACGGTCACGGGCATATCGCTGGCATGTGCTATCATGATAGCGGGAACGTTCTCCGAGGATGCCGTGGACTTTATGGCGGATGTGCAGTTCCGGCTGTCCCAGAGAGAAGATATGACCGTCACCTTTACCGATCCGGTATCACGAAAGGCGTTGTATGAACTGAAGGGGCTGAGGGGCGTGGAGCATGCTGAGATCATATCCGGTCTGGGCAAACTGGATAGGTGATCGCGCATCCGGACGACAGGGTCAGGGACGGGGTGCGTGTTCGGATGCAATCATCGGGGCATAAGCCGGATACGGCAAGAGAGAAGAACATATGAGAGGAGGTAACGCATGACACAGAGGAACACGACGTATAGCGCGCTGCTGATCGTGGTGCTGTTGATCTTTGGCAGTGCAGCAGGTGTATACGCAGCAGATCGTAAGATTCTGGTAAAGGTGCCGGGCATCACCTGAGCATCTTCGGCAATGGCGGCCCGTGACGCAGCCACATCCATTCCCGGAATCACGTTTGCTGACGATGACATGATGAACGCCACACTGACCATCGTATTCGATGACGCGAAGACCAGTATTGAAAAGATACGCGCTGCTATGAACAAGGCCGGGTTCCCCATGGAGGGAGAACCGGAATATCTGAAGCCCTAATAACGGAAGAGGAGGAGCCATGCAGGAGAAGTGTTCCGTCTGTATAACCCCGAAACATTCAGACGCTTTCGCAAAGGTATATACGACGATCCTTGATGAACTGAAAAAGCGGAACATCCAGGGTGTGGAGGATCCGGATGAACTGGCGAAGGCCCTCTCCATTCTGGTCGCTGATTCGCTGAAGATCGACATCTATCAGTGATGCGTCCCGGGCCGCCTGCTGATGGTTGACGCTCTTTTTTCAGCCCTGTTAGTTCAGGCAGGTATACACCCGCGGACATTCATCCTCGTTTTATTCTGAAGTAATATTCATGAACGTAACTTAATGGCACAGCGGCCTTGAGCGTGGTATGATGATATCCGGCGGGCTGATCAGGCGTCCGCAGAAAAGAATCAGGAGGTATGACCATGAAGATTATCAGGACCGCTGCCTTATTTATTGCGGTGGTTGTGTTTCTCGCTCTGGCCGGGACATGCCATGCGGCAGGACAGGCAGCCATGACAGGAGGTCCCGTGTATGCAGCAGATCAGCATAGCTTCGGGTTACAGACGCCGAAGCCTTTTGCTGTATACCCCGAAAGGCTCACAATCACGCGTGCCCGCAACATCAGCAAGGAGCAGCCTGCACATCAGCTTTCCCTGCTTGAAAGACGTTCCGATATGTTCAAGGTCCTTTCCGTTCTTGAAAAGCGCATCGGCGATAGAGACCTGATCGAGAAAGTGAGTCATAAACTTCCCGAATTGAGTGAAAAACGGCTGAAGATGATAGTGTCCCTGTCAGACCGGATGGAAGGAAGCAGACGTGACCCCGAAAACAACATTGCGTTCCTGCTCATTGCGACTCTGATCATCTTCTCCTGATCTCAGAATATCAGACCTCTGCGCATGGTAAAATCCTGAAGCACAGACTGGAGGTGCCCATGTTCAGGACAAAGGACCTGAAACAGCTGTTATCTTTTCCTTCTCATATCATTTCTCATGTCGCCATCATTGCGGTCAGCGCAGGGATTGCCCTGTCGCTTCCCTATACCGTCGGCGTTATCGCACAGAAATTTCTCGTTTACTGGGCGTTCATCGGTAACGAGAAGATATTTATGCTGACGGTCGAGATCGTGACCGCGGTTTTTCTTATCGTGATCTTCAACTATATCAGCTGGATCTGGAGGGAACGGCGCCGCGCTGCAATGGCACGGGAAGCCGGCCTGGTTGCTTTTTCCTCGTCCCGGAGAGCTTTTACGCGGAAGCGGAACCGGAAAGTGAAGGAAGACCACGGGATCGCCAGGGACATCATGATGATCGGATCTACCGGGTACAGGACATTTGCGACCAGCGACGGAGACCTTCATGCTGTTGTCAGAAATTGCCGCACGGCAAGGATAATGCTGCTCAATCCATACAGCGAAGGAGCTCATATCCGCGCGCGGAGCATCGCCGATCCGGAGATCACACCGTCGATGCTTGCCCGGCAAATTGAGGAAAGCATTGCATTCTTGAAGGAACTGAGGTCCGTGCAGAAGGATATCAGGTTGAAGCTCTATGCGAGCGTGCCATTTCTGAAGATGGCCATATCCGGAGATTATATCTGGGCCAGATACTATCATGGGGGCCTCGATGTGCAGGGCATGCCTGAGTACGTCTTTCGGCACATCCAGAGCCCCGGCAGTCTGTACAACATCTTCTATCAATATTTTCAGAGTCACTGGAGCGATCCTGCAATCCCCGAATACGATTTTGAAAAGGATCAGCTGGTCTATCGTGACTCATCCGGCAATGAGATGAAACGGGAAGGATTGTGGGGGGCGGATACGTTGCACGTACCTGAAGAAATATCGGTATAATTCCCGACCTTCAGGGGAGAAAAGGCACTGAAGGAAGCCTCCCGTGCCTTTTCTCTTATAGAATAATTATTTTTTTGTTTTTTTCGTTGTCTTCTTGGCGGGTTTTTTCGGAGCGGCCTTCTTTGTAACAGCTTTCTTTACCGTCTTCTTGGCAGTGGCCTTCTTTACGGTCTTCTTAGCAGCAGTCTTCTTGGAAGCGGCCTTCTTGGGAGCGGCCTTCTTGGCAGTGGCCTTCTTTACGGTCTTCTTAGCAGCAGTCTTCTTGGGAGCAGCCTTCTTGGCAGTGGCCTTCTTTACCGTCTTTTTTGCAGGTGCAGCTTTTTTTGCCGTCTTCTTCATAGTCCCTTCTTTTCCTTTCTTTGGTGATTTTCTTGCGTTTGTCTTAACTTCTGCTTCTGCCGGTTTTTTTCTTTTTATTTTTTCGGTCTGTTGGACTCTGACTGCAACCTCTGCCTTTGTCGGCGCAGCCTGCACCATGGGCGGCAGGTCTTTCTTGATCTCTACAGTATACGGGTCCTTAACGGTGAGCTCGCCACTGCGTTCAATAAGACCGAGAATATCTTCCTCCCGGATGAGGGTGAGCTCCGAGTCGTCAAGTTTAATATCTTTTGCCATATAATCAATGAACATTACCTGCTGACCCTGCCTCAGCACAGTAGGGATGAACTTTTTGTCTTTCTTCCCTTTTTCCTGTTTATATTTCCCCGGCCCGACAGCCTCGACGGTTCCCTCTGCTGGTTTGTCCTTTGCGGTATCAGGTATGATGATACCACTGCCGGTCATTTCGGCAGCTTTACTTCTTTTGATTACGACCCAGTCATGAAGAGGTCTGAACTTCATTCGGTCATCCTCCTGTTGATATGATGTTAGTACATTATACTGCAAGATGATGCTGATGTGAAATAACTCTGAAAAAAATACGCATGCACGGACTGAAGAAACAGCGGGGATTAGTGAAATGAGGAAGAACATGACATCTTTGCTCTGCGGTTTCCGTGCCTTGTCACCGCATGGATGACGTGATGTTCAGTCCTTGATCGTTATGCCGTATTTCCTTTGCAGGTCGGGATTGCCAGCCACTTTTCTGATCTCTCCGGTCTCTGTATTGATATCGAAATAGAGTCCCTCAGACGTAGTGCCGTCCGTTACTATATAACTTACCAGGAATATGTTTTCATCCATTTTTTTGGCTGTCCATCCGAGGGATCTCAGTTTCCCTGCGTTTTCATGCATCCATTTGATCACCAGCAGATCAACGGTAGCAACGCGGTCAAGCACATGAGATTTTCTTACTGATGCGATTGCCCAATCAGGGGTCTTCTCCACCTGCATATCAGGCTCGTCGTCCGGTGACGATGTCTGGGTCTGTCCGGCGTCCTGCTGTTCTCGGGGATGAGGAAAAGACAACAGAGGGGCTGTCTTTTGTTGCTGAGCCGTTTGCTCAGGGATGCGTTCCGGCACAGCAGGCAGAGAACCCTTTTGCGAAGGCGAGAAGAGGTAAAAAGCGAACGCGACGAACATGACAAGGCCAATACCGCCTATGACGGCGAACTTGACGGTGGTCGAGTCCCGGGTTCCTTTTCGTGCGCGCTCCGTTGCCTGCAGGAAGACGGCATGTGCTTCGTTGATCTTCTTGAGGCGCGCGCGGGCTTTGCTCCGCGCATGCGGGTCCTGTGTATCGGCATTTTTTTCCCATACCTTCAGAAGATAGCGATAGGTCTGTTCAACAGAATCAGGAGGCGCGTCATCCTTGATGCCGAGGACTTGATAGTACGCATAACCGCAGGTACACTTCTTGTGCGGTGGCTCTTGCATGCGGCCACATTCAGGACAGATCCATGCCATCGAAATTTCCCTGTAATCGTTCTTTGATTCTCTCATTCATTGTAGCAGAGTGGACGCTGTCCTTCCAATTCCCCGATGATTTCCAGGTCTTTGGCAGGGTGACGGGAGAAGAACATGCGTGCCATACTTTGAAAAACGTTGTTCATGAAGCAGATTTCATAATTTCTTCACGGATATGAGGTAGAGTCAAACATGAAAAAGATATTGCTGATATGTGCAGGATTGCTGGTTACCGGAGGTCTGGCCATGATATCCGCTGAAGGACAGAAAAAAACTTTGAGTTCAGGAGGCAACATTGCAACGGCGACCTTTGCCGGAGGCTGCTTCTGGTGCATGGAGCCGCCGTTTGAAAAGCTTGCCGGCGTTCGGGAGGTCATATCGGGATACTCCGGGGGCAGCAAGGCGAATCCGACCTATGAGGAGGTCTCGTCCGGCACGACCGGCCACCTCGAGTCGGTCGAGGTAATTTACGACCCCTCGGTGATATCCTATGACAGGCTTCTGGACGTATTCTGGAAAAATATCGATCCTACTGACCCCGGCGGCCAGTTTGTCGACAAGGGCGGCCAATACCGTTCAGCCATCTTCTACCACTCTGAGGAACAGAAAAGGCTTGCCGAAACATCAAAGCAGAAACTCGGGTCATCGGGCATCTTTCAGAAACCCATCGTTACGGAGATTCTCCCTGCCGCGACTTTTTATAAGGCGGAGGACTACCATCAGGATTACTACAAGAAGAACCCGACCAGATATAAGTTTTACCGCTACAACTCAGGGCGTGACCAGTTCCTTGAAAAGACATGGAGCGGCAGGACATTCGAGGCTATTTCATCAGCCGGAGAAAGGCGGTATATGAAGCCTTCGAAGGAAGAACTGCGGAAAAGGCTGACCCCCCTGCAGTACAAGGTGACCCAGGAAGACGGGACAGAACCGGCGTTCAGCAACGAATATGCCGACAACAAGAAGGAAGGCATTTATGTTGATATCGTTTCGGGAGAACCGCTCTTCAGTTCGCTTGACAAATATGATTCCGGGACCGGCTGGCCGAGCTTTACCAAACCCCTTGAGCCTGCAAACATTGTGGAGAAGAAGGACAGGAGCTGGTTCATGGTCAGGACCGAGGTGAGGAGCAAGCACGGTGATTCCCATCTCGGTCATGTCTTCGATGACGGCCCCAAGCCGACGGGACTGCGTTACTGCATGAACTCCGCCGCACTTCGCTTTATTCCCAAAGAAGACCTTGAGAAAGAAGGCTATGGGGAGTACGAGAAACTGTTCGAGAAGAACAAATAAGGTTCACGCAGCGTCACATGATCACCGCTTTTTGCCTTTTTCCGCGTTTCTTCGACCGCGCCCGGCGTATTCCGCTGCAGCGGGGTGCCCCGCTTTTACGTAGAGCAGACCATGCCGGATATCTGACGCACCCTCATGCCGGAATCCGCTGTCCGAAAATCACCATGATGCCCGCAGTGGATATCGTTCATTTTTGATCATGGGGCGCAAGATGATGGTAGGGCGGCAGGGTGGTGATCCTGCTGTCCTCTACAGCGCCGCCGATCGTGAAATGATAGAGGCTCTGATATGCATCGTCGGTGATACCGAGCAGGCGGTGGACCATATCGTCAAGATAACAGCCAATGCCGGTCCCGCGGAATCCGATAGCCTCAGCTCCCAGATAGAGCACCTGGCCGATCATGCCGGCCTCCCAGAAGAGATGCCGGTAGCTCCACGGTTCTTTTTCGATATTCTCCCTGAACTTCGCTATCATGCCGAGGGAGAATACACTGTCTCCCGCGATGTCCTGGTAGCAGCTTGCAGCGACAGCTGTCTCCCGGAAGTCACCGGGTTGAAGAAGAGAGAGCGCAAGGGATGCCGGGGCTGCCTTTACCCGCTCCCACAGAAAATCACTGCGAAAGCAGTTCCGTATGTCCCGGAGTCCTGATTCATCCCTGCAGAGGAAATAGATTCCCTGCTGCAGGCCGATCACCCGGTGAACGAATAGCGCAAGGTGAAGATCGATATCTCCCGATCCTGAGTCAAACGGGGCGCAACCCCTCCTCGGAATAGTCTTGTCAAGAATCGAAAAGAATGCGTCCCTGCTCATCTCTGTCCTGACGTCATATGCCTGAACGCTCCTCCTCCGGCGGATGATCCCGGCGCCGGACATCGTTGCATCAACCGGTAAGTATTCGTTGCTGCGGAAGCTGCATTCCATTGAATCAGTGCGGGATTTTTCCGCTGCTGCTGCCACTTCTTCTATGATCTTCCAGTCCGCATGTCCGCTGCTTAGTCGATTCGGCAATCCCTCAACGGGCAAGGAAGAAAAGGATCTTACGATTTCGGGGGAAAGGCCGAGGGTTTTCGGTTTTTCTCTTTCGCTGTGCACAAACAGAAGAAGGTCAGGATACTCCCGTTCGAAGGCATGCCATGTTGTCCGGTCAAAGCCGAGCAGGGTGCCGATATCGTCATCCGCAAGGGTGCTGAGCCAGGTAACGCTCCATCCGTGCATGCTTGCAGAAAAACTGAGACAGGCAAGGGCATGCCCCACGTCGTGGTTGCAATAGCGGAAAGCGCGCTCTCCGTATTTCCATGCCTCTCTCCAGTGAATGCTCGAAAGAGCGATGAGAAAGCAGTCCATGCCGATATGATCACGTACCCTCTGCCAGAGCTGGCTATCAAAGGATGCCCTCTGCTCCAGTCCGTGAACGTAGGGACTGTAATGAAATATTCCTCCGTGACCAGGGGAGATATCCGTCGGCGGGAGTATGAGATATACCTCTGTCGGGTGAAGATTGCCGCTGGAGGGATTCATGCGAAGCGCCCATCTGTTTCCCCCGAATGACTTCCATGCGGAGAGACCCATGGAAAGCTCGAGCATCGAAGCTATATGCTCAGGTGACAGGGGGAGAGGTTGCGAACCAGAACGGTCGAAGAGGGAAAGAAACCCGCCAGCAGGGTCCTGCGCCAGGAAGGGGAGGCGGGAAAGAGCAGCGCCCTCATAGGACCTGAACGGCACCGGCTCGTTTGCCCAGTCCATATGGCCGGGCCCCCGGGCAAAACGGTCCGGATGGTGCTTTGTCCGTTCGTGATAGTGCAGGACGGTCTCAATCCGAGTTTTTATATCCATGATGTTATTATATGATGTACTGTCCGGATTCGCTTGCATAATATGAAAGAATACCCTGATGAGGAAGAATCGCTGCCGGTTGCATCACCTATCGATGGGGTGCTCGATCTCCACACGTTTCAGCCCGGTGAAGTGAAAGATCTGCTTCCTGAGTATCTGCACGAATGCAGGAAGAGGGGCATCCTTGAGGCAAGGATTATCCATGGAAAAGGCACAGGCATGCTGCGGGAGACCGTGCATGCCATCCTGAGACGGATGCCCGAGGTGGCCTCTTTCAGGCTTGCGGACGAGACCGCCGGAAGCTGGGGCGCGACCTTGGTCGAACTCAGACGCAACACATAATCGCTGTACAGGCACCCGGTCAGCCGGCAGATATGCCTATCTGAAGAAGCCCTTCAGCAGGTCATCGGGCGTGGTGCCTTTTTTCTTTTTCTGGGGCTCTTCCCCGCTCTTTTTCCCTGAATCGCCTGACAGGGCCTTGAAGATTTCCTCTCCCGCCTTTTTCTGGAGTCTTTTCCCTACATATTGCATGTCGATGCCGTAAGACGGGTTGGTGACCGTACCCCCGACTTTCAACGGTATCACGGTCCAGCCCTTTTCCTCGGAAAGGAACTGCGAAATGGATGACTGACTCAGCATCTTCGGCGACAGTTTTTCCGATGCTTTTGCCAGGATCGCCAGGTCAAGGCGTTCGTCCATGCCGATCGTACCCTTTTCGTCAAGGATGAGGTCCCTGCTCGAGATCATGCTCGTGAGATGCATGGTGCTGTCTGCAATGGTGAATGATCCGTCTGCCTTGTCCATGGGGATCTCTCGAAGATCCTGCAGACCAAGAAACGCCAGAAGGCCGCTCGACACCTTGGCGTTCCTGATCTTCCCGTCCTTGACGGAGAACGCACCCTTTCCCTTGAGATTACGTTTGATGCTCGCCGCGAGGGAACCGGCGCCCGAGGCCTCCATCTTCCCGGACAGCACACCGTAGAGCGTATCCTTGGCCTTAGGCGCAAACGCTGCAGTAATATCCTCCAGTTTGATCCCGGTCGTATCAGCATTCATGGTATAGGTGGTCCCGCGCGTTGAAAGGTCAACTGCTGCCTGGAGCCTGAAGCTCCCGCTCAGCGTATTGCCGGTCATGGAAGATATCCTGAATACATTGTCCCGGAATGCATAGTCAGTGCGGAAATTCCGGATGGCAACACCCCGGAAGATGAAATTCCCTATCTCCGCAGACCCTTCTGCACGGGCCTTTGTCTGGACCGGCTCGAACTCCTTCTCTTCCTTTTTCGGCGCGGCACCTGCGGGACCTTCTTTGGTGCTGCCCCCGGCAACCTCGGCAGCGGGGACAAGGGCATCCACATTGAGCGACGCAGCCCGGATGTCCAGCCGGATAACAGGGGTCTTGGCATATTCCCTCACCTGCCCGCTGACCTCCGCACTGCTTTCTCCGGCGACAAGCCTGATCTTATCGAGACTGATCAGGTCAGGGGTGAATCGCACCGTGCCGCTGAGCACCGGTCGGAATCCCTTTGCCGAAACCGCAGCATTGTTCATCAGCAGCTGCCCCTTGAAGGTCATGCGGTTGCCGGTAGTTGCCGATTGTTCAGCTGAGACCGCAAGAGAGGCGGCACCGTCGAGAGCGGTGCCAGCGGGCAGGAACGGTCCGACAATCTGCTGAATGGGGGCGAGCTTTGTTTCGGGCATGTTCAGATCGAGAGCGAAGGAAAGCGGATCATCATAGGAGATATATCCCTTCATCGTGACCGGGACCTTTGCAATGTCAGCTTTAAACTCGGTTATATCAACTCTCTTTGAAGACATGTTGAGACCGATCTGGTACGCACCTTCTGCGCTGAGGTCTTTCAGAGGACGGGGATTGTCTTTGAGAACTGCCTCAGCCACCGTAAGCCGGAAATGTCCCGCAGATGAGATCATGCCGGACGATGGCGATGCAATTCCCAGGTCCGCATCGATCAGGATACGGGCCTTCAGCAGCTTGCCTGCAGGTTCGGCATATTCCATGACCGTGTTTTTCAGGGTTAAGGAGCGCACATTCAGGGCTACGGGAAGGCCCTGTGTGTCCGACTGCCGCCCTTTCGTTCCCTCTTTGCCGGGGTGTCTGCCGATATCAGAGAAATTGAACGTGCCGTCAGCATTCTTCTGCACGCGCAGACGGGCATTCACGAGCTGCAGTTCGTCAATGACCAGAGACTTTGAGAGCAGGGGAAGCAGCTGGTACTTGAGCACGAAGCTTTCTGCCTTCACGAAGGGTGTTTCAGATGCCTTTTCCTTGATTTCAAAATCCTTGACGGAGATGCCCTTAAAGATACTTACCTGTATCGCACCCAGACCGACCTTTCTCCCGAGTGATTTTTCTGCGGTATCCACGATATACGTACGTATGCGTTCGTCGGTCAGATAGGACTTCGCGAAGAAGGTCAAACCTCCGATCAGGAGAACAACGACTAGGAACAGTGCCAGCGCAATCTTCAGGGAAGTTTTCATGGTCCCGGGCTCCTCTTCGACAGGTATTTCTTACAGGATACTATGCTTCGGCTTGTCCTGCAAGCGGGTGCTCAAACAGATGCCGGCGGTTTGTGTGCCCGCCCCTCGAACTGCCGGAACTTCCGGAGCGCTACCGACAACGTGGACGACTCGCAGATGGCAGCTGAAAC
>DKBO01000102.1 GCA_002448975.1 Nitrospiraceae bacterium UBA6898 | reverse complement strand
CCGCCGTTCAGGATGTTCATCATCGGAACCGGGAGTAGGGACGCAGACACCCCGCCGAGATACCGGTACAGTGGCGTCTTCTGCGACTGGGCTGCTGCCCGCGCCACAGCCATCGAGACGGCGAGGATCGCGTTCGCTCCCAGGCGCCCCTTGTTTTTTGTGCCGTCACTCTTAATCATCTTCAGATCGATCTCCTCCTGGCACGAGGCATCCATGCCCATGATCGCCTTCGCAATCTCTCTGGTGATATGCAGTGCAGCCTTGCGCGTGCCCTTGCCGAGATAACGTTTCTTGTCTCCGTCGCGCAGTTCGACCGCCTCGTGGATGCCTGTGGATGCCCCTGAGGGCACTGCTGCTCTTCCGCAGCTCCCGTCATCGAGCATAACATCCGCCTCGACTGTCGGGTTGCCCCGCGAATCCAGAATCTCTCTTCCTTTAACTTTAACGATGCGTGCCATATGCTGTTTCCCCTTTCTCTATTAATTTTACCACGCTCATCATCCGCCCAGCGGAAGGACGAGGAACCCTCATTCTTCCCTGAAATACACTGCCTCATGGACATGGCATGTGCTTCGAGATGCCGTTCGCAGCGATTCCAAAGAGCATCGGAAGCCACCCTTCGAACCGGCATATGACCGCATCGTCACGAACAACCTCCGCTATCCCTCCACCAATGTCCAATTACATCATATCGCCTTGAACGGTATAGAGAGGCATTGCCATGTCCTCTTAAAAGCAAACCTCTCAGCATTCCGCAAGGAACCTGATAATCCCTGTTCATTGCCCGCCTCCCGCAAGTAAGATCGTCACATGCGCGAGACCTTCGACAATTTCTTGTTTCACCGGGAACCCGGATTTGGAGAAGACCGCGAGCATGCCCTTATTGTCGGGCAGAACCTCCGCATGGAATTGGACAACCCCTTTTTGCTTTGCGATCCCTGCGAGGTGTCTGAGAATCATGCTGGCAATACCGAGTCCGTGATAGTCCTCCTCGACCATGAAGGCCACCTCGGCCCGGTCCGGAGGATCAGCATTCCCAAACGCAATATAGCGCCCCGCACCGATGATCTTTTCTCCATTACCTTCAGGGATGCAGACAACGAGCGCGATGGTATGGACAAAGTCCACGTTGATTGCTTTATGCAGTTCACGTTCGGTGATCTCCCGTTTCGGTGCAAAGAACCGGAGGTAGAATGTCCTTTCGTCCAGTTCCTTTAATGCGGCCAGGATTGCTTCCCGGTCATCAGGCCGGATAGCGCGGACCGTTACCTGAAGCCCGTTCTTGAGTGCCTCCTGAACCGAGTAGTTCCTCGCGTCTATCATTGCTTCTGCCCTTTCGCCTTCCCGATAACCTCAACGGTCTGCCGGGCTATCTCGTGCTCCTCGTTGGTCGGTATGACGAGCACCTTCACCCTGCTCTCCTCAGTTTGTATTTCACGTATCCCTCCGGCTGCCGCGCTGTTTGCGTTTTCGTCAAGCGTTATGCCGAGGCCAGACAGCCCCTCGCAGGTCCTGCTCCGGACAAGGGCTGAATTTTCGCCGATACCCCCGGTGAAGACGGTGGCGTCCACCGTGCCGAGGGCAGCGTAATAGGCGCCAATGTATTTCTTGACACGGTAGCAGAACATCTCGAATGCGAGTTCCGCCCGCCCGTCTCCCTCACGTGCACGCTTCTGGATCTCCCGCATGTCGTTCATGCCGCAGATGCCCTTGAGCCCGCTCTCCTTGTTCAATATGTCTTCGATCTCCCCGAAGGGCCTGCCGGTCTTTCTCTGCAGATAGAAGTGGACCGCAGGGTCTATATCTCCCGAGCGCGTTCCCATGATCAGCCCTTCGAGTGGCGTGAGACCCATCGAGGTATCAATGCTCTTTCCCTTTTCAACGGCAGCCGCGCTTGCGCCGTTGCCGAGGTGGAGCGTTATCAGGTTCAGCTTCGCAAGCGGCCGGCCAAGATGTCGCGCTGCCGCCCCGGCTACATACTGGTGGGATGTCCCGTGGAACCCGTAGCGACGGACACCGAACGAACGGTAGAATTCGGCCGGGAGAGCGTAGTGAAAGGCCCGCGGCGGCATGGTCTGGTGGAAGGCCGTGTCGAATACGGCCACCTGCGGGACGCGGGGCAGGAGATCGCGCATCACCTTGATACCCGTCACGTTGGCCGGGTTGTGAAGCGGGGCCAGAGGAATCAGCTCCTCAATCGCCCCGAGCGCCGCGTCATCGATGATCGCAGGTTCCCTGAACTTCTCGCCGCCGTGCACCACGCGGTGTCCCACGCCGAAGATCTCCGCCATTTCGCTTCCGGACCGTGACCTGGCGCTCACCTCGAGGATAAAGGAAAAACCTTCGCGGTGGTCAGAGATCGGGCGCGTCTCGTTGATCTCCTCCCATTTACCTGAAGGATCAAGCCTCCGGTGCTTCAGCCTGCTGTCCTGCGTGCCTATGCGCTCAAGAAGACCCTTCGAAGCAGCCGAAAGAGTCGCCAGGTCGAACGTCTCGTATTTAATCGAGGAGCTTCCCGAGTTGACAACGATAACCCTCACGCGGAACCTCCGCCAGTCTGCGCCTGTATAGCGGTAATGGCGACCGTATTAAGGATATCGGCTACGGTGCATCCCCTGCTGAGGTCATTCACCGGTCTATTGAGCCCCTGGAGTATCGGGCCGACTGCCACGGCATTGGCAGCGCGCTGGACAGCCTTATAGGTATTATTGCCGGTGTTCAGGTCCGGGAAGATGAATACCGTTGCATGACCCGCTACCTCGCTCCCGGGCAGCTTCGTCTTCGCGACACCGGCATCAATTGCTGCATCGTACTGTATGGGACCTTCTATCTTCAGGTCAGGACGACGATCCTTCGCGATCTTTGTCGCCTCCCGCACCTTGTCCACCTCAGCACCCTTTCCGGACTCGCCAGTGGAATAGCTGAGCATCGCTATAAGAGGATCGATGCCGAACATGCGGGCCGTTTCGGCAGAGCTGATCGCAATGTCAGCCAGTTGTTCAGAGTTCGGATCGGGGTTGACGGCGCAGTCGCCGAAAACAAGCACGCGGTCTGCAAGACACATGAGAAAGATGCTCGATACAATCGAACAGCCCGGTTTGGTCTTGATGATCTCAAAGGAGGGCCGGATCGTATGCTGGGTGGTATGAACAGATCCCGAGACCATGCCGTCTGCTTCCCCGAAATGGACCATCATCGTGCCAAAATAGCTCACGTCGGCCATGGCATCGAAGGCCATCTGGGGTGAGATTCCCTTATGTTTGCGAAGTTCGAAGTAGGCATCGGCATAGGTCTGCCGGCGAACAGAATCCATGGGGTCGATCACGGCAACATCCGAAAGGGAGAGACCCAGGTCAGCGGTTTTCTGCCGTATCTCCTGCTCATTTCCGAGGAGGGTGAGGGCAACGACGTCGCGCATCCTGAGGATCTCCGCAGCCCGAAGTATGCGTTCTTCCGTGCCTTCAGGAAGCACGATGTGCCGGCGGTCGGCCTTCGCCCGCCGGATGATCTCGTACTCGAACATGAGCGGCGTCACACGCGTGGGACGGGCTATGGACAGTCGGCCAACGAGCTCCTCTGCTTTCACTTTCGCCTCGACCATGCCGAGCGCGGCAGCGATCTTCCGCGGATTGTCTGAAGAGAGAACTCCCTCGAGCGAGCTCACGTTCAGAGCGGTTGTATAGGTGTCCGTCGATACCATAATCAGCGGCACCGGCGACTTCCGAAGTCCCTCGATCAGCCGCTCCACCTGAGCAGCAGGCCTGATACCGCCGGTCAGTATGATCCCGGCGATATGCGGATACGTCTTCGACGCGTCGGCGAGGAGACTTCCGAGGATGATGTCCGAGCGGTCGCCGGGCACAATGATAAGGCTGCCCTCTTCGACATGATCAAGATAATGGGGAAGCTCCATGGCCGCTACCTTGAAATTTCTGACCTCCCGGGTGATTCCCTCCTCCGGACCACTCAGCCGTTCTGCCCCAAGGGACACGGTGATCTCCCCGACCGTAGGCTTCTCCAGGACCGGGATCTCGGGGAGCACATAGGACAGGATACCGGCCGGCATGACACTCCTGAGTTCGCTGCTGACTGCGTCAACAAGCTCTTCTGCAACCCGGTTGGCAACAAGGGCGAGAACATCGCACTTCCGCTCCTCGAGCGACTCAAGGAGCCCCTGCACCGCCCCGAGGACTTGCATCTTGTCTCTGCCATATCCCTTGACCACCGGCAGCACTGCACATCCGAGATTGTTCGCCAGCTTGGCGTTAAAATCAAATTCCAGCGCCGCAGCCGGTCCCGTAAAATCCGATCCTGCGCAGACAACAAGGTCGCACTCCCGCTCGAGGGTCTTGTACTTCTCCATGATCAGCTTCAGAAGGTCTTCATCCCTGTCTTGAATAAGCATGTTGCGGGCAGTGGCGTAACTGCAGCCGTACATTCTCTCGTAGGCGATCTTCAGCTCATAGCGCCTGATAATGAGATTGGTAATGTTGTCCGGCCTCTGCTCGTCCTGAACAACGGGGCGGAAAAACCCGAGTTTTCCTTGCTGACCGGCTATCATCTCCATGATGCCCAGGACAACGACAGATTTGCCGCTCCGGGCCTCTGCGCTGGTGATATAAACGCCCTGACTCATGGTCGCCTCCTAGAGGTGTCACGTAACATTCGATTTCCGTAGTGCCTGCTATTCCATCGTTATCGCCTGTTCAGGGCAGCTATCAACCGCTGCCTGACAGTCACAGGTACTGCATTTATCCGGGCCTATAACATGAGCCTTATCGTCATCGCCCATTGCAAATACTTCAGGACAGAGTTCAGGACATGTTCCACACCCTACGCATAAATCTTCGTTGACAACCGGCTTTGGCATACACTAACCTCCTTGCATTGTGATTGTTAAGCAATATTGATTATCAATACCACATAGTCTAAAAATACCGCTGATACTCATACTGTAGCTCGCAGCTCCATAGAGCGCGATAACCATGGCACTCTGCTGCCGACAAAACTCCTCCGGTAATACCGATCTTCATAGCTTCTTCTTTCCCAGCTTCGCCCTTATCGCGGCCCTGCGAACCGCCCCTTTCCGTACCTTTTTCCCGGTCGGCTCAAAGGCTCTCGACACCCGCTTTCCGGGTAGGAGATCGATCTCTTCCTCATGATGACGAATCGTGAGCCTCTTCCCCTTGCGGAGGGAATAGGTCACCGCCTTCTGCGTTATCTCGACTTCCATTTGCTGATCGCGGATGGTAAGACGGAACCGGACGCGCAGAGGGCGCAGCGGCTGTAACGGCCGGAAAGACAGCTGACCATCATAATCACGCATGCCGGCAAACCCGTAGACAGCCACCATCCAGGTCCCTCCCATGGAAGCGATATGGCACCCATCGGCCGCATTGCCTGCAACGTCAGCGAGGTCCATGACAAGGGCATGCTGCATATATTCAGTGGCCTTCTCCCGATATCCCAGCTCGAAGGCCATGATGGACTGAATCGAGACGGAAAGCGAAGAGTCCCCCGTGGTCAGCGGGTCATAGAAATCGAAGTTCCGCTTCTTCTGGTCCGCCGTGAATTCGTCACCGAGGAGAAGCATCGCCAGGATGACGTCGGCCTGCTTAATCACCTGATGCCGGTAAATGACCAGCGGATGATAGTGGAGGAGGAGGGGATAGTTCTCGGCCGGTGTTCCCTTGAAATCCCATGGTCTCTTTTCGAGAAACTCTTCATCCTGGAGGTGTATCCCCCGTTTCTCATCGAAGGGAAGATACATCAGATCAGCGGCCCGCTGCCAATCCTCCACTTCCTCGAGCCTCACACCCGTCCTGTGGACGAGTTCCCCAAAAAGATCGGGATGCTTTTCATGGAGGGTCCGGACCGTTGCAGCGGCAAACCAAAGGTTTTCACGGGCCATGAGATTGGTAAAGGTATTGTTGTTCACCACGGTGTTATATTCATCAGGCCCGGTGACACCCACGATGGAAAACCGTCCTTCCTTGTTCTCCGAAAGAAATCCGAGGTCTCTCCAGAGCCGCGCCGTCTCGACCAGCATTTCAGCGCCTTCGCTGTGCAGAAATGCCTCATCACCGCTGACCTCCATATATTTCTTCAGCGCAAACATAATGTCGGCGTTGATATGGTACTGGGCTGTCCCGGCCGCGTAATAGGCAGAGGCCTCTTCCCCGCTGATCGTTCTCCAGGGGAAAAGCGCCCCCTGCTGATTCACCTCCCGGGCCCGTTGCCTGGCCTTATCCAGCATGCTGTACCTGAATTTCAGCAGATTCCCGGCATTACGCGGCGACGTATAAAGCAGGAAGGGAAGTACATAGATTTCCGTGTCCCAGAAATAATGCCCCTCATAGCCGTGGCCCGTGAGACCTTTTGCGGGGACGCCGGCACCCTCGGCCCTAGCTGTTGCCTGGAGAATATGGAAGAGATTGAAGCGCAGGCACTGCTGCAGTTTCTCATCTCCATCGATCTCGATGTCGCTCCGGTCCCAGAAGTCGCTCATATACTGCTGCTGTCCTGCAAGCAGTTCGTCGAACTTCCTGCTCATGGCACGGCCGAGCGTACGGTTCGCCCGCTCTGAGAGCTCTTCCACCGGGACACGACGGGAAGTGTGATAGGTCATGTATTTTGTGAGTTGAACAGGGATCCCCTTCTTCGCCTCGATCGAATAGACCACGCTGCCCGAATCCTCGGCATGGCGGGGCTCGGAAACAAAGGGGCAGGCTGTGTCGATACAATGATCGACGCCGCAGGCCAGCCTCATCCCGCTGCGTTGCGTTCTGTGGCTCAGGACGATCCTGGCTTTATTCGCGTATGGTACGCCGGGCAGGAAGACCCCGTCCCGAAATGCCCGCGTCTTGCGGGGATCGCTGCTCTCTCCGGCAGCCTCATGCTCCATGCGCATCTCAGAGGATATGACAACCGGTGCTTCCGCATTGAGGAGGGTCACTTCATAGAAAAGGGCTGCAAGGTGCCGGTGTTCAAAGGAGACGAGTCTCCGCGAGCGAATCGAAACCTGTTTTCCTGAAGGCGTTTCCCAGAGAATCGCCCGGTCAAGGGTGCCTTCCTTCATGTTCAGGGACCGCTCAAAGCTGAGAAGCTTCGCCGTCGGAAGATAGAACGGTTCGTCATCCACATACAGTTTGATAATCTTGCTGTCCGTCACGCTCACCATGGTCTGCCCCGTTCTGGCGAGTCCGAAGGCATCCTCAGGATATGCTATGGGCCACGATTCATGGAACCCGTTTACGAACGTACCGTTCTGATGGACCGGCGTGCCCTCTTCGAAAACCCCCCGCATGCCGAGGTATCCGTTGGAAAGAGCGAAGAAGGTCTCTGTCTGACCGATGAACCCGGGATTGAACTGCTTTTCTATCAGTCGCCACCCATCGGCCGGGTAGATATGTTCGGGCAATAATATTCTTTCACGGTGTATCATCGATATCGCCCCTCTCTTCCATCTCCCGTCCGGACTCCTGCGTCGGCACCGGAAATGCATATTCCGTCATATGCTCAGTCACACAATTCCCTCAGATCGCCGACGACAATATCCGCCCCCTCCTGTTTCAGGGCCTCGTAATTCCCCTTGCGGGCAACACCGATGACTAATCCAAATCCTCCTTCACGGCCCGCCCGGACACCCGAGAGCGCATCTTCTATCACGACCGATCTCGACGTTTCAGCGCCCAGCTGTCGCGCAGCCTCAAAAAAGGTATCAGGAGCAGGCTTTCCGGGAAGACGAAGTCGGTCAGCCACCTCTCCGTCGACCCGGGTATCAAAGAGGTCTGCTATGCCGGCGATCTGGAGCACGGCCTCGGCATTCTTACTCGCCGAGACAAGGGCGGTCCTGAATCCCTGGCGCCGCAACTGCCGAAGGAAGGTGACGCTGCCCTCATACACCTCAATCCCTTCGGCATCGAGTACTTCCTTCACCATCTGGTCCTTGAGGTTTCCCAGGCCGGTGATCGATGCGAAGCCGGGTTGATCATCGGCATCGCCGAAGGGCAATTCAATCCCCCGGCTTTCAAGAAAGCTGCGTACCCCTTCGTAGCGCAGCTTGCCGTCCACATAATTCGTGTAGTCTTTCTCGATATCGAAGGGTTGATAGGCCATCTTCTTCTCCTCGGCGTGCTTTTGGAGGAAGCCATCGAACAACCTCTTCCAGCAGACAGCATGGACTTTCGCCGTATCCGTGATCACGCCGTCAAGATCAAAGAGCACGGCGTCGAAGTCTTTCCGAAGAAGCATCTTTCCAATCCCGGCCGCCCTCATTTTGACCACCCGGCGCTCCCCTTTCCGGCCTTCAGATCGATGATCTCCATTTTATGGTTTGTGCCGGGATGTTTCGGCGACGGGCCTTCTGTGAGCACGGCGATATCACCGGGGATGCCATTTTCTTTAATCCATGTCCGCACAAAGGGGGTATAATCCTCCGGATGCTCATCATTGATAACCGGATAGACTCCGGAGGAAAATACCAGCCCCTGACAGGTCGCTGCGTTCGAGCTTATACCGATTATCCATTCAGGAAGCCGGAACAGCGAAAGGCTCCGGGCTGTCGCTCCGCTTTGTGTCGGTACGAACACTGCAGCTGGGTCAGCATATTCGAGACTCGCTTCGACCGCAATGGCGATCAGGTGCGCTGTTTTGATTCTGCTCCTGATATCAATACCCTGATACAGGTCACGGACTGAGAGCTGCCGTCTGTGCGGCTCGATCTCAGCAGCGATCTTCGCCAGCATCTCTACAGCATCGACCGGATACTTCCCCATGGCAGATTCCCCTGAGAGCATCACGCAGTCCGTGCCGTCGAGNNTCAATCTTGGCGATGATGAAGGGATGGTAGCCCAGCGCGTCCGCAGCCTGACGCACCGCCCTGATGTCAGCACCGGTCTCAACAAAAGACTGACTGACCGCGTCGATGCCTTCTTCTGCCGAGAATTTCAGACACTCGTGGTCGCGCTCCGTGAAGGCGCTTATACCGAGATTTATGCCGGGGAGATTCAGCCCCTTACGTGAGCGCAGTTCACCTCCAACTACCACCGTGCAGGAGACATCGTTTCCCTTGACCGATGTCACATCGAGCTGAATGATGCCGTCATTTAAAAAGAGCGTGTCACCGGGCTTGACCGCCTGCGGCAGCTTTTTGAAGGTGACCGAGGCCTTTCCCGCATCGCCGACAATGTCGTCGGTCGTCAGCACAAAGGAGTCACCAGGGTTGAGTTCCACAGGCTCCTGCGCGAGCATGCCGATACGCATCTTTGGACCCGAAAGGTCACCCATGATGGCCAGCCGTTTTCCGGCGGCACGGGCCGCTGACCTCAGGTTCCTTACCACCGCTTGGTGGCTGTCGAAACTGCCGTGCGAAAAGTTGAGTCGGGCAACGTTCATACCTGCCCGTATCATCTTTTCCATCACCTCAGGCGATTCCGATGCCGGACCTATGGTACAGACGATCTTTGTCTTATGGTTTGGAAGCTTCATCGTAGTATGTCTCCTTCCCTTGCACGTCTTCTATGATGAACCGCTTATATCATTTTCGCCGGCTGCCCGGTCGAGGCAAGGACGCTGCTCCATAGCCGGCCTAAGGGCTCGATCTTCTTGCGCTGTGATACGGCAAGCGGGGTCGGCACATGAGTGAACCTATGGTTCCAGAAGCCAACGATCATGCCGGTCCTGCCAGCCATCCCCGCGTGTACGGCATTGTAGCCCATCAGCAGGCAGAAGGCTGAGTCATGGGGATTTGCCGGCTGACTCCTGATCATATAACTGGGATCTATATACTTGAGATTGACCTCCATAGGTATCTTTTTGAAATATTCCTTGATGCGATCACGGAGAAAGATCCCGATGTCTCCGTACTTGACGTTGCCCGAGGCATCACGCTCACCCGTTGCCTCGAAGAGTTCCTGGCCGGCCCCTTCAGCGACAACGATCACGGCATGGCCCCTACGCTCGAGCCGCTGTTTCAGTGCAGAAAGAAAACCATCGAGCGTGAATGGGACTTCCGGCACAAGACAGAAGTTCACCTGGTTGTCCACCAGCACCGAATATGCCGCAATAAAGCCGGAGTCCCGGCCCATGAGCTTCACCAGACCGATGCCGTTGCGCGCGCCGGCCGCCTCAGCGTGTGCAGCATAGGTCGCCTTTTTTGCCTCCGATACGGCGGTCTCAAAGCCGAAGGTCGTCTGGACATAGGAGATGTCATTGTCGATCGTNNTCCAGGGTATCGACCATCATCGGGACATCCTGATTGCCGCGGGAGGAACCAAGCATGGTTCCGCCCATCTCGTTGATCGGTGCAACAATCTCAGGGGTGAGCATGACCGGCTGGTGATTGAATTTCGGCGCCAGTCCTTCGTATCCATAGGGAAAACCATAAATTGTCCGCACACCGTAATGGTGATGGAGGCTCAGGACGATTGACCGGATCACGTCGTTCAGCCCGGGGCAGAGGCCGCCGCAGGTAACAATGCCACAGGCAAGTTTCGAAGGATCAAAAAAGATTTTCTCCCGCGGACCGGCCGCCTCAAATATCGGCGGCTCACTGCCTTGATCAAGATACCGTCTCAGCTCATTGAGATCACTGTGAAAGAGGATATGCTCCTCATCACCGGTGAACCGTATACCGCTCATAGGAGACGGAAGCGTGCACTCACCCAGCCGCGGTATCGTGAAATCCTGTGTCTTTTCCATAGCGCTCCTTTCAGGCCTTAAACAGGGTGGTTCCCACAGCCCTGAGTTCAGTCACTGCCTTCTTGACACGCTCCGCCATGCCGGACTCTGCCAGGCCGAAATACACGCGGGGATCATAGGCCTTCTTGTTCCCCACCTCGCCATCCACCTTGAGCACGCCGTCGTAGTTCTTGAACATATGTTCCACGATCGGCCGGGTAAAGGCATACTGCGTATCCGTATCGATATTCATCTTGACAACGCCATAGTCGAGCGCCTCATGGATGTCGCGCAGTTCCGAACCCGAGCCGCCGTGGAATACCAGAAAAAAGCGGGCCTCTTCACCGTATTGTTTCACAACAGCGTCCTGGCAGTCTTTCAGGATCGAGGGCTTCAGCTTCACGTGGCCCGGCTTGTAAACGCCGTGGACATTGCCGAAGGTCGCGGCAAGCAGGTAGCGTCCCCCCTTGATCGCATTAAGCCGCCGGGCAACCTCGAGGGTGTCCTCCTGCGTCGTGTAGAGTTTGGCGCCTGCCTCGCCTTTGACGCCGTCCTCCTCGCCACCGACGACGCCGGCCTCGATCTCGAGGATGAGATCATTCTTCTGAAAGCGTTCGAGAAGCTTGACGGCGATTTCAAGATTCTCCTTGAGCGGCAGTGCGCTGCCGTCGAACATATGACTGTTGAAAAGATTCGATCTGCCCGCGGCCCTCCGCCGTTCCGTCTCCTCCACAAGGGGAATGACGAGCTTCTCGAGCTTGTCCGCCTGGCAATGGTCTGTGTGGAGGGCAACATAGATCGGGTACCGCTCCGCTGCGCGATGCACGTGTTCGGCAATCGAGATCGCGCCGAGGGCCATATCCTTCACTGATGACCCCGAGGCAAAGGCACCACCTCCTGTGGAGACCTGGATGATACCGTCACACTTGCTCTCAGCAAGCCCCTTAAGCACAGCATTGGCAGTCGTGAGCGACGTAACGTTGATGGCGGGATAGGCATAGCGCCCCTTCCGCGCCCTGTCTAACATCTGACAATAGATTTTGTAATCAGCTACCGGCATGGGTTACTCCCTTCAGATAAGAATGTAATGAAAAACTCATTTTTCTTTTCCACGCGTTATCCTTCCCGTTGCATAGAAAAAGTGTTTGGAACAGGGCTGGTGTACCGAAAAGCCGGTCGCAGCGATTCCGAAGTACATTGTCAGCCACGCTTGCCTACCTTCCAAAGACTTCACCTTCAGTAAACTCCTCCTGACACGATGCCATGCCCAGGGGGATAATATCGCCTTGAGCGGTTTTAAGGGATATCCGTCCTGCTCATATGCACCGATACGGCTACCTAATGCGTTGCACAGGCTATGCAGGGATCGAAGGCGCGCACGACCCTCCCCACCGCGTGTTCCAGTTCCATATCGATTCGCTTTCCTGTGATATAGCGGCGTGCAGCCACCATCAGCGCACGTTCAATCGATTTGATATTGTGCACAGTCGGGATCACAAACTCGGCATCGGCGACAAGACCGTCCTTGATCACATAGTGGTGAATCAAAGGACCACGGGGCGCCTCCACGAGACCGTACCCCTCTCCGTCTCTCGGCGTATAGGGGATGTCCGTATCTTCTTCATTGAGCGGCGTAGCGAGAATCTGGATAGCACGCTCGATGGCATAGACAAGCTCAATGCCCCGTGCGAGATCGAAGAGGAGGATCGCATGGGCCGGCCGGCCGAAGGCAGCGCGGAACCTCTTCAGGTATCCATCGGCAAGGGGCGTTCCCATGGATTCTGTCAGATTTACCCGCGCAAGGCTGTTGGCCCGCAGGGCTTCACCCCTGTAGCTCGTCCTGCCTGAGTAGCTGTAATCAGGTTGTTCGTAGGTGAGATAGTCCCGATGGGAACGGGCCGAAAATGTGCTGACCGAGCCGTCCGGACCGAGGAGTCGGATGTCATCTCCGTCATAGTTCGGCAGCGAATCAGAGACCGCAGAAAGGTAATATGCCGGAGCATCATCCCCCCACGTGCCGATCCGATCGCTCAATTCCAGCGATTTCCGGATGTAAAGATCAAAGAGCTCGCAGGCTTGAGGAAGCTGGGCGGCAAGTTCATGAGAAAGCGCTGCTGCAGCATCTGGTTCGATACCGCTCGTCATACCGCCCACAACCGCCTTCACCGGGTGAATAAACTGGCCGCCTGCCACGGTAATCAGGTGGGTGCCGACCCTCCTCACCGCCAGCGCCCGACTCGCGAGCTGCGAACGCTCGTCCTGATCTTTTTCCTGAACCGGATCGAAGATACTGCTGGTACCGAGCCGGTCGGGCATGGTGAAGATGAAGAGTGACGTCGCCTGACTCTGAATGAGTTGACCCAGGAGCAGGAGCTCCCTAAGCCTGCACGCCAGAGGAGGCGGCTCGATGCCGAAGGCATCCTCGAGCGCCTTGACCGAAGCGATATGATGCGCGGTGGAACATACCCCGCAGATCCGGGGCACGATCACCGTCATCTGCTCGGCCGGAACGCCCTGCACAAGGTGCTTGAAGCCACGGAACTCCGTGCACTGAAAACTGGCGGACGTTACCGTGTCCCCTTCAATGTCGATGACAACCCGGGCATGCCCCTCTATCCTGCTTAAGGGAAAGGTCAGGGCAGGCATGTCACATCACCTTCTCTTTCGGCCGCGGCGTCCTGCCGGGAGAGGAATAATCAGAGAACTGAAAAAGAAACAGCGAGAGGTGCGGCGAACGGAGTTCATGGTCAATCTCCGCAGCCGGGATATCGGTCAGGCCGGAGATCACGCGCCGGATGCTCGACATCCATACTGCAGATTCTTTCTCGATCAGGGAATCCGAAGGTCCCCGGCATCCTACACAGGGATGGCCCGCCCGCGGGCAGGGTGCACGGCAGCCCCCCCTCGTCGAGGAACCGATGCAGAGGAATCCCTGGTTGATAAGGCAGATGTCTGGCTCGACCTCGCCCCGTTGGAATCCGGCGAAGCGGCTTGGCCGCATATCCTTCAGCTTCTTCCTTCTGCACTCGACGCAGACGATGGCGCCTGTCTTAAATCCCGGCGGCTCGGTGAGAAGGGCCATGAAGAGCTCGGGTGTGGGCGGGCATCCGGGGAGGTATTGGTCGACCGGCACCACAGCGTCGATAGGACGGCACTTCGGAAGAAGATGGGGGACATGATGCCGTTCCCTGTCTGCCAGAAAGACCTCCCGGACATCGTCACGGTCGCCGAGAGAGGCCACCCCGCCGGATATGGCGCAGGTACCGATCGCCACGACCTTCCCCGCCTGCGGGGCCGCACGCCTTAGGTTGTAAAGGTCCTCCTCATTCCGTACCCCGCCGCTCACCAGAAGCAGGTCAACTTCCGGCACGTCATGTGCGGAAATCACAAGCGGCATATAGGCAAGCCGGTACCCACCCATCCACTCATCTGCGTTGAGCAGCGATACTTCACAGCCGGCGCACCCGGCAAGCTGTAACACCGCAAAGGTCTTCATGCAAGAAATCCTTTGACCATACGCTAGCCCATCACCATACAGACACGGTATTCTGTGTTCCCCTTTTTTTTCATGTTATCACATGCGTTCCAGCCTGGCCAGCTTCCTGTCTCATCATCTAAGGACAGATGATTTCAACTCAATGGTGCTTACGGCACAACGCAAAAGCAGACGCCCGGCAGATCATTACGGAAAACCGGCTGATCACTTCCCCTCGTTCTATAGCCGTGAGACGAGCACCACCACTGAGCGTGGCTGGACAGCGTAAACAGCTTCCCGTACTGCTTCTGCCTCATTCCAGGAGCAGACATCGTCCGGCGATTCCCGGGAAGTATCGATCCAGCGTTTCCAGTCGTGACCGATTAACTCCCCAACCGGCGGGACCTCGAATTTCAGCTCTTCCCAGTGAGCATTAATCATTACCTGGATTACGAATCTGCCGCGCAGGCTCCGCACGGTCAGGGCAATCGTACGGGAGTCGGCCCCCCAGTCCGGCTGGTTGAGCTTCACCCCATGCCAGGTTATTTTTGACTGCTGGAGGAGCTGGTTCAGGGTCAATCCGGGGTCCTCCAGAGAAACGTCCCGCTGCAGGCGGCCGGCGATGAGACGCTGAACAAATCTGCGCGTGCCGGCATGTTTCTCAAGTAGGTCCCAATCGAACCAGCTGATCTCATTATCCTGGCCATAGGCGTTGTTGTTGCCCCGTTGCGTTCTCCTCACCTCATCCCCCATAAGAAGCATGGGCGCTCCTACCGCAAGAAGGGAAACGGCAAAGAAGTTCTTCACCTGCCTGTCCCTGAGCCGCTCGATCTCGGGATCGTCCGATGGGCCCTCGACTCCGCAGTTCCAGCTCGAATTGTCGTTGCTCCCGTCGCGGTTTTCCTCGCCGTTCGCCTCGTTGTGCTTTACGTTGTACGAGACGAGATCGTTCAGGGTGAACCCGTCATGGCAGGTAACGAAATTGATGCTCTGCTCCGGCTCCCGATCCTCATAGCCATAGATGTCGGGGCTGCCGAGCAGACGGGCTGCGAATTTGGAAACCATGTGCCGGTCTCCCTTGAGAAAGCTCCGCACATCGTCCCTGAATCTCCCGTTCCATTCCTTCCAGCTGTCACCAACGAAACTTCCCACCTGATAGAGCCCTGCCGCATCCCATGCCTCGGCAATAAGCTTGACGCCTGCCAATGCCGGATCTGTCTCGATGTCCCAGAGGATCGGCGGGTTCGCAAGGGGCCTGCCCTGATCGTCCCGGGTCAGGATCGAGGCGAGGTCAAAGCGGAAGCCGTCCACATGCATCACCTGGACCCAGTAGTGGAGGCTGTCGATGATCATGCGCCGC
>DKBO01000100.1 GCA_002448975.1 Nitrospiraceae bacterium UBA6898 | reverse complement strand
ACCTTTGATGACGGCTGGCTCGACAATTGGGTCTTTGCCTTTCCGGTTCTGAAACGGTATGGCATGAAGGCCGTCATCTTTCTCGTAACTTCACGGGTGGCGCGACAGGGGATACGGCCGCGGTCGGACCAGGGCTATACCGACGCTCTTCCCACGCACCGGGAATCGAAGGCCCTTATCGAAGACGGCCGTGCTGATGCGGTAATGCTCTCCTGGGATGAGGTGGCGGAAATGCAGGACTCCGGATTGGTCGAGTTCCATTCCCATACGCATACGCACCAGCGATGGGATAAGCTGATCCCTGACCGGAGCGGCCGGAACGAAGCCCTCAGGAAGGACCTTCAGACGGCAAAGGAACTCCTTGAAGAAAAAGGGCTGGGGGGCAACTGTCTCTGCTGGCCGCAGGGGTTCTATGATGACGATTATCTCTCCCTCGCTGCTTCCCTGGGATACAGGATGATGTTTACCACAGAAGCGGGGGCCAATGACTCCGTGGAGAGATTGCAGCGGATAAAACGCATTGTCATCGGCAATATCGGCACACTGTCTTTTGCGAAAAAACTCTTCATCTACGCGCGGCCGCGACTGACCCGGGTATACCTCACGTATTTCAAGTAGCATGAGGATACTTCATACAGAGTGGTCTGACGGTCTTGGAGGACAGGAAAGGCGGGTCCTTGCCGAACTTTCCGGTTTGGTCGGCAGAGGGCACGACCTCTTTCTGGTCTGCAGGGCTGAGGCAAGGATCAGGGCAGAGGCAGAGCAACTGGGGATCAGGGTTTTTCCGCTGCCCCTGAAAAGCGCCTTTGATCTGTCGAGCATCCTGAAGCTCAGAAGACTCCTGAAGGAATACCGTATCGAGGTTGTCAACACGCACAGCGGCGTTGACTCGTGGATCGGTGCTCTTGCCGCAAGAATTGCCAATGTGCCCCTGCTGGTGAGGACGCGTCATCTGAACATCCCGCTCAGGAGAAGCGTCCTGAATTTTGTCCACTATCTTCCCGACCTCTATATAACCTGCGGTGAGAATATGCGGCATACCCTTGTGGACACATGCGGATTTCCCGCTGACAGGGTGGTCAGCATTCCCACGGGCGTGGACGAACGGTTTTTCGATGTGCAGCGAAACGTGGGAGAGCGAGCGCGTTACGGCCTGGATGACCAGGTGCCTGTCGTAGTGAATGTGGGCATCCTCCGTCGCGTCAAGGGTCATGAAGTGACGCTGAAGGCGGCGAAGACCGTGCTGCAATCAATTCCTGATGCGCGCTTTCTCATCGTTGGTGATGGACCTCTCCGGCAGTCGCTCGAAAAGATGACAGAAGATCTGGGGATAGGTGAGGCGGTCATCTTTACCGGATTTGTCGACGATGTCGCGGGCATTTATGCATCTGCCGACGTGGCAGTGCTCAGCTCATGGTCTGAAGGCCTTCCGCAGAGCATGCTCCAGGCAATGGCAGCGGGCGTTCCCGTCGTTGCGACAAGGGTTGGTGGTGTGCCGGAGGCAATCGCGGACGGTCGGAACGGGATTCTGGTCGGCGCAGGCGAAGATAAGGCAATGGCCGAAGGTATTGTGAAGCTCCTCAGGGAAAAGAATCTTGCCCATGGCCTGGCATTGAAGGCCCGGGAGACTGTCCGAGAAAAACATGCTATGGGTCAGACGATTCTGAAGACCGAACGTCTCTATCAGGACTTCCTCCAGCAAAAGAAGTCGTGATCACCGGGGTACGTTTTCCTTTCACGAGAAACGCCGGATGCAGGACAGGATGCATGGGCGTGCCGCTGGTCTGGAGATGCCGAAAAAGCCCTTGTGGTGATGCAAATTGTATTGTTAACATATTCCGGCAGGGACCCGGATCAAGCACAGGAAAAAGCCTTCAGATCCGCAGGGTTGCGCCGGGTCTCCAGAGGCTTTTCCGGGGACCGCTGCGGCAACGAAGACAAACGACAAGGGAGTGGATGGCGAAAAATAGCCCCCCGCAAAAGATAACCGTGTTCCATCTCATGCATACGTATCTGCCGGAGGTAAACGGCGTTGCGCTGAACACCTATGCAATCCTGAAGGAGCTTTCCAAGACTGATGATATCGAGTCGATTGTATTTGCTCCCTTTTCGAAACGGTCAGGCGACATCCCGCACTACGCTATCCCGCATAAGGTAATACGGTATTTTGCTCCGCCGTTCAAGAGGTTTTCTGTGGCTTTCGTTGTTCTGACCCAGCTTCTGAGGACGTACCTTGGCGGGAAGTTCGATGTTCTGCAGTGTCACGGCCCTGACCAGATTTACATCGGCGGGCTGTTCAAGAGGATTGTCCCGTCGGTTATGACCGTGGGAATGTTTCGCAATGACCGGATGTTCAGGGGGCGTTCCGCAAAAATACGGAGATTGCGGTCAGGACTGAAAAGAATGGACCGGATTGTCTCCATCAGCCCTGTCATTACGGGATTGCTGACCACCTACGATAACGGACTGAGAGGCAGGATCGTTGAGCTGCCGCTCGGTATCGATCTAGACCATTACCGGAACGTTCCGGCCGGACCGGTTGAGGGATATCCCTATATTCTCTACCTTGGCCGACTTACCGGAGGCAAGAGGGTGGACGTTCTCCTGAGCGCATTTTCGCGGGTCAGGGAGGAGATGCCGAAGCTGTTCCTGCATATACTCGGCGACGGTCCGCAGAGAGAAGAACTGACGGCCCTGTCAGGCCAGCTGGGGATAGCGAAGAATGTCCGGTTTTTCGGCGTTGTCACGGGCGATGAAAAAATTGCCATGATGAAAGGGGCGGAACTCGTAGGCTTCCCGTCAGGAAGCGGCGAAGGCTTCCCCGGCGTGCTTCTGGAGGCTCTTGCATGCAACAAGATTGTCGTAGCCAATGATTATGCGACTGCCAAAGTCGTGATACGGGATGGCGAGACAGGATTCATTTATGAGCGGGACAATGCCGGAGACATGGCCCGGCTGATCATGCATGTCCTGAAGAACAGGGAAAGGATAGAGACAAAGATACTCCCTGCGATAAAAGAGGAGGTAGAAAGATACGACATTAGGAAAATCGCTGCGCAGTATCGCACCCTCTATAAAGATCTCGCATTGCCGCGGCAGGCAGCAGGTCAGTGAAGATCCTTCATACCGAAACCCTCAAGCGATGGGGCGGGCAGCAGAATCGTGTTCTTGTCGAGTCCCAGGGGCTCGGGCAGAGGGGGCATACAGTGATCATCGCCTGCAGCAAGGGAAGCATGCTTGCAGGGAAGGCAAGGGATGCCGGGATTAAGGTGTATGAACTGAACATGGAAAAGCAGGCGCATCTCGCGAACATACGGAAGCTTATCCGGATAATCAGGGAGGAAGGCATTGAGATTGTTGCCACGCACAGCTCGGTGGACAGCTGGGCAGGCGGCATTGCCGCAAAGCTCAGCGGACGGAAGCTCGTGAGATTCAGGCATAACCTCTATCCTGTCGGCAGGGACCCGCTTACCCGGATGATCTATGCAGCGCCTGACCGCATTGTGGCGATAAGCAACGCAGTGCGAGATGCGCTTCTTGCCCGTGGCATAAGGAACGACAGGATAACAGTGATACATTCGTCCGTGGATGTCGACCGGTTTGGCGGAGGAGTTCAGGACATACGCGGCGAACTGCGGCTTTCCCCGGAGACGGTCGTGATCGGCAACACCTCAACGTTCAAATCAGTGAAAGGGCTCAAGTATCTTTTTTCCGCATTCAATGCGATATGCCGGCAGGTTCCCAGTGTGCTGCTCCTTGCCGGAAGAATTGATGAGCCTGCAACGCAGGTCTTCCTGCGTGATATTGATGCGGACCTGCGCGACAGGGTCATCTTCCTGGGTCATCGCGAGGACATCCCGAGGGTACTGAGAACCATAGATGTCTATGTCTATCCCTCACTGCTGGAAGGGCTTGGCACCGCGCTCATCGAGGCTATGGCAGCAGAAAAGCCCGTGGTGGTGTCCGACATCCCGACCTTCCGGTACTTTATCCGGGAAGGGGAAAATGGTCTGTTTTTCAATCCCCGGGACCCCGGAGGCATTGCCGAGAAAGTGCTGTGGCTTCTGCGCAACAGGGACGAGGCGGTCCGGATCGGCCGGAACGCCAGAAAAACTGCGATAGATCAGTTCAGTCTCACGGCTATGATTGACCTGACAGAATCCCTCTACGCGAAGATGATTACCTGAGGTGCTGTTATAATTACGGTAGAAAATAACGCCGCCTCCTGTCATCTCGATGAGAAGATTTCCCGATCCTTTGAGCGGCTCGGCGAACTTCTTTCCCGTCAGCCAGAGCTGCTCAGACCGGAGAAAGGCATGGAGGGCAAAAGACAGGATCAGTTTCACGAATATGGCTTCAAACTCTATTCGACGGTAAGGAATACCACCCTGTTCTACGATGCCGCTGATGACTGCTTTTATAAAATCCTCCACCCGCTGACCGTGAAACGCAGAACAGCTGCGCTATTTGCCGACCGGGCGGAAAAGACCTACCAGACATGGCGTATTCTTGTTGCACAGGGGATTAAGATGCCGGAGATCCTCTGCTACGGAACGATCAGGCTGGGCACGCAGCCTTTTTTTGTGGTGAGGCGGTTGGAAGGCAGATCATTGTACGATCTGCTTGTCCGGGGCCAGGAACGGCTTCCGGTTTCAATATATTACAAGGCAATCGATGAGATCGCAAAAGTTCATGCGGCCGGATACTGGTTGGGGGATGCCCATCTCTCCCATATATTTGTTAATGGTGAAGAAATCACGGGGTTTATCGATATCGACAGTTTTCGGCGGAACAGGGTACTTCGCCATCGGCATTTTGCAAAGGACCTTGCCGGGATGAATCATCCGCAGCTTCCGATGGAAGAACCGGAAAAGCGCCTTCTCCTTGACTACTACATGGACAAAACCGGGATCATGAAACCGGCAGCGTTTTACTATCTCGTATGTCATTATACCAGGCGGCGATGGACAGCGTAAGCGTTATCATACCGGTGTATAACAAGCTTGAAATCACCCTGAGGTGCATCAGGCATATACGAGATCAGAATATCGGGGGGGCATACGAGATCATCGTTGTTGACAACGGATCGACTGATGCGACCGAAGAGACCTTGTCGCGCAGCGGAGATATCATCTATATCAGGAACAGGGAAAACCTCGGGCTGTCAAAGGCATACAATCTTGCCGCAGACAATGCCCGTCATGAGACCTTCTGCTTTATGCATAATGATGTCTTTGTCTTCGGGAAGGACTGGCTGAAGAAGATAGAGGATTTTCTTCAACAGGATGCCCGCAGCGGAATAGTCGGTCTTTACGGAGCCAGGACAATACGGCGTGACGGGAATTTCAGGGGCAGAACCATCCTGCATGCCGCGAGGGGAGCCCCTTCCCTGCGCAGGGAATGGGAGAAGGTGGCGGTTGTCGATGGACTGCTGCTTGCCGTGAAGAAACAGGTATTTCAGGAGATAGGGGGCTTTGACGAAGGCTATACGCAGCACTACTATGACAAGGACATTTCGATGAGGGCCCTTACGCGGCATAGAAGCAATTTTGTCCTGAATATCCCCTTTGAGCATCAGTCCGGCACCAGCAGGAAGGCGATAAGGAAAGACGACCAGATCAGGGAAGAAGGCCGGCTGAGGTTCATCAATGTCTGGAAGAGACACCTTCCGGCTGATGTCAGCACTTGGAGAGAAAAGCTGGGATATATCTTTAAACCCGGCAAAGGGTAGGTGAGCAATCTTTTTTATGGAAAGACGGGTGTTCCATATCCTTCATGTGATAAGCAGTCTGCCGGTCGGCGGTGTGGAGCACATGATCCTGAAGGTAGTACAGGGTTATGACGCTGCGCGTTACCGGGTGGCCGTCTGCTGCATCCGGGAAGGCGGAGAGATCGCAGATGAACTGCAGCGGCTTGGGTTCACGGTGTTCGTACTCGGACGGATGAAGGGCAGGGGATTCGACGGGGGGGCGGTGAGGGATCTTTACCGTCTCATAAAAAAAGAGCGGATAGACATACTCAGAACGCATCAATATCATGCGAATCTCTACGGGCGTATCGCGGGAACCCTCGCGCGCGTGCCAGTCATCATCCCTTCATTCCATAACCTTTACCGTTCTCCTGAAAAACCGAAGATGCACCGGAGGGTCTTCAATTATCTGCTCAGTTTCCTGTCTGACCGTCTGGTTGCGGTCTCTCATGCCGTTGCCGACGACGTGATGCGCTATGACCGGGTTACCCCAGACAAATTGACGGTGATCCACAATGGCGTGGCTACAGAAAAGTTCCGTATCGATGTCAGGAAAGAGGACGCCCGGAAGGGCCTTGGCCTGCCGGCAGGGGGATTCTTGATCGGTAATGCCGGTCGGCTCTCTGAGCAGAAAGGGCAGAAATACCTCATCAGGGCAGCGGCGGGGCTTGCCGTGCATGTCGTGATCGCAGGGGAAGGCGGGCTGCGGACAGACCTTGCCGCAGTTGCTGACGAGAACCACGTCGCCTGTACCTTCCTCGGCATGCTGAGCCCAGAGGCCATGCCCCTGTTTATGCGTTCTCTTGACATCTTCTGTTTCCCCTCGGTCTGGGAGGGAATGCCCTCGGCACTTGCCGAAGCGCTCACTGCCGGTCTTCCGGTGGTCGCATCCGATATCCCTCCGAACAGGGAGGTGGTGGGAGACGCAGGCATGCTCTTTCCTCCCGGCGATGAGGCGAAGCTCAGGGAGGTGCTGGCTGCGCTCATGAACAGCCCCGGGCAGTTGCACGCCTTGCACCAGAAGGCTGCAGAGAGGGCAGAGCTTTTTTCGATAAGAAGGACGGTCAAGGCATATGAAGCGTTGTTCGAAGATGTGCTGCGCGGCAAGGGCCTTGCATGAAGCACTACCGGGTTCTTCTCATCGCCGCCTTTGGCAATCCCTGGAATGACAGTTGGTTCTACAAGACCGGATTCGAGCAGAACGGCCACACGGTCGTTGTGTATGATCCCAAGGGCAGGCGGGATGCGATCGCCGAAATCCTCGCGCTGGTTCACGACTTCCGTCCGGACATTGCGCTCCATACCAAAGACGAGCTCCCTGCAGCGGATTTTCAGCTGTTGCGGCAGGAAGTGAAGGTCCTTCAGTGGTACCCTGATCCGGTAATCCCCGACTGGCTGCCTGATTACGTAAGGGCCTGTGATATTTTTTTTACCATGTCCGAGGGACTGGTCGATGATTTCCGGGAGCTGAATGCACAAAGCTACTGGCTTACGCAGGCATTCGAGCCGTCCGCGTTCACGGTGCATACGATCAGCGAGGAAGACCGGAGAGCGTTTTCCGCGGACATCACCTTTGTCGGCAACCTTGGATCGAAAGAGCAATATAAACCGCGCAGGATCTTCCTCGATCGGGTCGTGAGGGAAGGGATGACACTGAAGTGGTGGGGACCGAGGCTCCCGCGGAAGCTCTCGAATCTGACGCTGTTGTATGGCAGGGTCGGCAGGGCCTATGGGGGCAGATTTGTCTGGGGTGAAGAGCATGCGAAGATCGCAGGTCTCTCAAAAATCTACCTTGGCCTAGATTCCCAGCCGCATATAAGAAAATCCATGAGCGAGCGGATGTATATCGCCGTGGGATGCGGCGCATTTTACCTTTGCCGGCATGTCCCCGGCATTGAGGAGGTGCTTGTCCCTGACCGCGAGATTGTCACCTTCCATAGCGAAGACGAGATGATCGACAAGATCCGGTTCTATCTGCCGAAAGATGATCTGCGGAAAAAGATCGCAGACGCCGGACAGGCGAGGATTCTTAGGGAGCATGTCTATGCAGTGAGAATACGCCGGCTGTGCCGTCTGATCGAAGAGGCGGGGATATGGTGAGATGCTGAAGATCGGGATTGCCACAACCATGGAGGACAATGCGCCGTCCTATCATCTCCGGTTCAGGAGCGTGCTCAATGCACTGCAGCGTGAAGCAATGGTGCAATGCCATGATATTATCCAAAAGGCTTTCCTCGGCCACCGCAGGCGATGCTCGTTCAGGGACGATCTGGATATTATTCTCATTGCCCGTGTCCGTGACCTTGAGCACCTTAAGCGCATTTTCGGCTTCGCTGAATCACAGGGGCTCCCTGTTGTCTATGAGACAGACGACCTGCTCCTCTGTGACCGCAGGAGCGATGCCCCTGTTGAGCGGGCCGGCGAGCTGGCCGATTATTTGAGGCTTTCTGCCGGTATCGTCACCTCAACACCCTATCTTGCGGACCAGCTGAGAATACATAACGGGCAGACCGTCGTGTTTCCGAACCTGCTCGACCCTGCGATCTGGGATATCCGCGTGCCGGTAAGGGCTGGGGAGACAAAACCGCTGAAGATCTGCTGCATCGGCACGGGTCTCATGCATGAAAATCTTTCGCTCATCGTCCCTGCAATGGAGCATTGTGCGGAGCGGTACCGCGAAGACGTCATCTTCTGTCTCTGGGGCAATGCGAAATATCTCGATGAACGGGTTAAAAAGATGAAAAATGTTACAATTTTCGATAAAAAGATGCCCTATAAAGCCTTTTCCCGAAAACTTCAGCATGCTTCGTATGATCTTGGCGTCGTGCCCCTCAGCGACCTGCAGTTCAACCGCGCCAAGAGCAACATAAAATACCTCGAGTATGCCGTTTCCGGAATCCCTGCGGTCTTTTCCCGGGTAGAGGCATATGCCGGGCTTTTTCACGGCGAAACCTGCCTGCTTGTCGAGAATGACCCCGATGCGTGGATACAGGAGATCTGCAGAATGGTGGAAGACCGCGGACTGAGAACGGGGTGTGCGGAAAGGGCCTACGACGATGTCAGCAGCAGGTTCGTCCTGAATGATGCGTGGGCGCAGAAATATTTCTCTATCCTGGAGAAGGTGATTGGCAGAACAGAAGCCCTATAGCAGAAGGATCGCGCAGTTTGCCGAGACAGGGTTGAAATATGCCACCTATCTCTTCCTTCTCTATGTGCTTACCGGCATAAAGAAGGGTGGCGATATGCGGCTCTTCATTCCCTATATCACGGCACTGTTTCTGATAGCGCACCTTACGGTCAGCAGGAAATTTTCCGTCCTGCATGCGGCGCCCTTTTATGCTCTTGCAGGCTATGTCGGCATCAGCTATGTTCTCGTGCTATTTTCCTTTGCGCCAAAGATTTCACTGGCAGGGCTCGGCAGGGAAGTGCTTCCCGGCATGTTCCTTTATGCAGCAGTGCATTTCCGCTCGGATGCAGAAGAAAAAGTGAAGGGCCTTTTGATTCTTTTCGTGGTGGCACTTCTCCTTGTGGTCGGCGGCGGATATTTTACTTACGGCATGCGCTATAGGACACAGGGACTTGGCGAATACCTCCATCCTGACGTTCCTTTCCTCAAGTTCTACCTGTATTTTAACGTCTTTGCCATGAAGGTGAATTTTTTGCTGCCCTTTGCCGTTGCCTGCAGCACCGTAGTCAGGACAAAGGCTGCACGGTTCGTGATCTGGGTGGTGATTGCGGTCTCTGCCGGAGCCATAGTGCTGAGCCTTTCCCGCGGAGGGTGGGTAAGCCTGCTTGCCATATTCTTTTTCTTTTCGGTTTATCTGAGCAGGGGGCGCTTGAAATGGTCACAGGCAATTGCCATGATTACCCTGTCCCTGTTCGTATCCTTCATTCTTGTCTGGGTGGCCTTCCCCACCGTGCGGCAACGGGTCATGAACACTGCGGAAGAAGCGGGCACAGTTCACGGCAGAACAGAGATTTGGCAGCATTATATCAGTGCTGTCAAGGAAAAGCCGCTTAGCGGATGGGGATATGGCGACCGTATCGGGTGGAATGGCGCTCCGCTGATACTGGACAGCAGTTCTGAGGACTCAGTGCCCGAGCAGTTCCGGATAGGGACGCATAATAGCATCCTCTTTGTGCTGTACCATCAGGGCATCATCGGTCTGGCCTTCTACGTCATCTTCATGATCGTGGGTTTTGTCCGGTTGGTGAAGATCCTGCTTCAGAACAAGGGAAGTGCCGATTCGCTCCTCGCCTTCACGCTGCTCACGGGATTTCTCTGTGTTTATGTCCTGCACTCTGCTATTGAGACGCTGCCCTTTACCTTTCCCTGCATACTTTTCGGCATTCTCAGCGGTATGCAGCAGAGAACGATGAAGGAGCGGATGGCAGTATGCCAACGGTAAGCGTTGTCCTGCCTACCTATAACCGATCCCGGACACTGGAGCGGGCGGTACAGAGCGTCCTTGCCCAGGATTTCTCTGACCTGGAACTTATCGTGGTGGATGACGGCTCCACAGACAATACGCATGCGCTGATGACGGAAATTGCAAGCAGCGACAGCCGGGTGCGCTCCATCAAACATCCTGCTAATCTCGGACAGTCGAAGGCACGCAACACCGGGATCAGCAGTGCTGCAGGTAAATTTATCGCATTCCAGGACTCTGACGACGAATGGCTTCCCGCAAAGCTCAGCAGGCAGGTGGAGGCCATGGAGGGACTTCCCGGGGATGTCGGCATGGTCTACTGCTTTGTCTATTATGTGAGCGCAGAGGGAATGAGCGTGCTCTATAAGAGACGCATCATGCCTGACGAGCCTGAACTTTACAAAAAGGGGCTTCAGTACCAGTTCAGGGGCATAGGGATCCAGGCCTGTCTGTTCCGGCGGGAAGTTTTCGGTGTATGCGGGGGGTTTGACGAGAACATGAGAGGAGCGCTGGATGACACGGAGCTTCTGATCCGCGTTTCCCGGAGTTTCAAATTCTCCTGTGTTGATGAACCGCTGGTGAAATACTATAAGACTCCGGGCGGCCTGACAGCGCATTACGAAAAGATCCTTGATTCTGCACTGTATATATTCGATAAATATGCCACGGATATCAGGGGGGACAGAAGTATACTCGCCGCCCAATATTATCGGATAAGCAAGCAGATGAAAAAGGCGGGCAGGCGGACAGAGGCCCGGAAATACAAGGTGCTGGGATGGATTTCCGACATGCTGAGCAGATTCAGGTAACATTGGTGCAGAGAGCTTTCTTCCACCATTACCGGGAAAAAGCAGATGCTCCGGCAGGGACAAAGGTAGCCGGCATGGGTAACGATCCCGACTCTGCCCGCGGGCTGTCCCAGTCTGTCCGGTCTTTTCCTCAGGAAAGCAACAGGGGTGAACGTGCTTGTTTAGATGGCGTTATCCCTCTCCGCTGTCAGCTGAATTCAGGTTCCGGACAACAGGTCATCCCACCCCTGCCTGTGGTTATCCGTGACGCACGGGTGACTGTGGCGGAATCAGGTAAGCAGGCCCGATGAAGATCGCCCTGATCCGCAAGAAATACACCTATCACGGCGGCTCTGAGAGTTTTTCGCAGGGCCTCATTGATCAGCTTGGCCTTCAGGGGCATGAGGTCCACATCCATGCGATTTCGTGGGAAGGCATATCGCCTTCACAGGGGATTTTCTTTCACCGGGTTCCCGCAGTGACAAGCAATTCGTTCCTCCGGGATCTCACCTTTGCACTTTCTTCCCGGAGCCAGGTCTCATCGGGAAACTATGATATCATCCAGAGCCATGACAAAACGCTGTATCAGGATATTTACCGGGCTGGGGACGGCTGTCATATCGAATGGCTCAGGCAGCGCTGGGGGCGGACTGGGATCTCCGGCAAACTGTCCATGCTGTGCAATCCCTATCACTGGCTCATCCTCGGCCTGGAGCGCAGCATATTCAGGAAGCGACGTTACCGGAAGATCATAGCTATCTCTGAACTGGTAAAAAGGAACATCATCGAACACTATCACGTCCCTGCAGATGATATCGTGGTCATCTATAACGGAGTTGACCTTAAGCGGTTTCATCCGGGAAACAGGGAGCTCTTCAGGGAGGAAGTACGCAGGCAGTATCAGATTCCCGAGAATGCTCGGGCGTTCCTTTTTGTCGGTTCCGGCTTTGAGCGGAAGGGGGTCAGATATCTCATTGAAGCAGCAGAGATGCTTGATTCTCCCGTTACCCTGCTGATTGTCGGCAAGGGGTCTGGTGAGAAATTCCGGGATATCATCAAAAAGCAGCGGGTCATCTTCTGCGGCCCGCAGAAAAACATAGAGCGCTATTATGCTGCTGCCGACGCCTTTGTCTTCCCCACGGTTTACGAACCGTTCGGCAATGTCCATCTGGAGGCCCTGGCAAGCGGGCTCCCGGTCATTACCACGCGAAACAGCGGCGCGTGCGAGATCATAGAAGAAGGGAAAAGCGGTTTTGTGGTGCAGGAACCGGAAGACTCGGCGGTCATTTCCGGCAGAATGAAAAGACTTCTTGATGCTGACCTGCTTCATGCGATGGGGAATGAAGCGCGGAAGGCGGCTGAGAAATTCACGATGGAACGTTTTATCCGTGAGATGACGCGGCTGTATTCGGATATAATGGAAGAGAAAACAGCCCGTAAGAGGAGCAGCAGGTGATTCCGGTTTCTGTTGTAATAGTCACGAAGGACGAGGAAAGGAATATCGAAGATGCGCTCAGGAGCGCGGCAGGAGCTCAGGAGATCGTTGTGGTGGATTCTTTCAGTACCGACAGGACGGTCGAGATCTGCAGAGGATATACTGACCGTGTTTTCCAGCACGCATGGCTGGGGTATGCACGCCAGAAACAGCTGGCTGTTGACCATGCGCGGGGCCCCTGGGTACTCATCCTGGATGCTGATGAGCGCATAACCCCTGAGCTGCGGGACGAGATTGCAGGAGCGATAGTGAACACTGATTACGACGGATTTTCCCTGCCGAGGCGGAACTATTTCCTCGGCAGATGGATAAAGCACAGCGGGTGGTGGCCTGACAGCACGCTCAGGCTTTTCCGGAAGGATCGGGGCGGGCTGGAAGACCGCGAAGTCCACGAGAAGGTCGTTGTCCGCGGCAGGGTCGGGCAGCTGCATGCACCGCTGGAACATATTACCTACCGGACCATAGCAGATTATGTCCGCAAGGCAGAGCTCTACTCGTCACTCGCCGCGAAAGAGATACGGAAGAGGGGAAGGCCCGGGATCTTTTCCTTGATAGCAAAGCCTTTTTTTACCTTCTTCAAGATGTATGTTTTCCGGAGAGGCTTTCTCGACGGGATGCATGGCCTGGTCCTCGCCGTGCTATATGGGTACTATACGTTTCTCAAATATGCCAGGGCATGGGAGCAGCAGGAAAATACGGGGAATCAGGTATAATATCAGCCACTGAGCTCAGAACATTTTTTCGGAGGGTATATGCATATAGGAGTTATCGGCACCGGCTACGTCGGACTTGTTACGGGTGCATGTTTTGCGGAGTTCGGTGTGGCAGTCACCTGCATCGACAAGGACGAAAAGAAGATCAAAGCCCTGAAGAAGGGAGANNCTCAGATTCTCGACGCGGATACAGGATGCGGTGGACTCGAGCCTGATCATCTTTATCGCCGTCGGGACACCGCCGCGCGGCGACGGCTCTGCGGACATGCGCTATGTTGAAGCTGTGGCAGAAGAGATTGCACAGAATATCAGAGGTTACAAGGTGATCGTAACCAAGAGCACGGTTCCTGTGGGGACCGGTGCCCGGCTCAGGAAGATTATTTCCCGAAAGCTGAAGGAGCAGATGGACTTTGATATCGTCTCCAATCCCGAATTTCTTAGAGAAGGCTCAGCTATTGAGGATTTCATGCGGCCGAACCGGGTCATTATCGGAGCGTCGAGCCAGCAGGCGGTTGCGATCATGAAGGACCTTTACGGGCCCCTCTACCTCATCGAGACACCCTTCGTGATCACGAACATAGAGACCGCGGAGCTGATCAAGTATGCATCGAACTCTTTCTTGGCGGTGAAGATATCCTTTATCAATGAAATGGCGAACCTTTGTGACCGCGTGGGTGCCGACGTGCATATGGTCGCAAAAGGCATGGGGCTTGACCACCGTATCGGCTCCAAGTTCCTCCATCCGGGCCCCGGGTACGGGGGATCATGCTTTCCCAAGGACACGCGGGCGCTTCTGACGATCGCGGAGAAGCATAACGCAGATGTCGGCGTTGTCAGGGCGGCAGTCGCGGCGAATGAACAGCAGAAACATAATGCCGTTGAGAAGATACGGAGCGGCATGGGCGATCTGAAGGCGAAGACCTTCGCAATCCTCGGTCTTTCTTTCAAGCCTAATACCAATGACATGCGCGAGGCCCCGTCGATATTTATCATCGAGCATCTGCTCAAGGCAAAGGCGAAGGTGAAGGCCTTTGATCCCATTGCCATGGAGGATGCAAAGGCGGTTTTCGGAAGCGCCATACACTATGCGAAGACGCCCTATGACTGCCTGAAGGGTGCTGACGCAGTCGTGATCGTGACGGAATGGAACGAATTCCGGAACCTTGAGCTCATGAAGATCAAGGCCCTTCTGAAAACACCCTATTTCTTTGACCTCAGGAATATCTATGAGCCGGCCAAGATGAAAAAGCTCGGGTTCAAGTATTTTTGCGTCGGCAGGAACTGATGTTTGATTTTGTTTTTTCTTTTTGGTATGTTCTAATCACTGATCACGTTTTTCTTGTTACTTTCGAAGCGGGCGATTAGCTCAGCGNNAGAGCACTCCCTTCACACGGGAGGGGTCACTGGTTCAATCCCAGTATCGCCCACCATGCTTCCAGGAAGAAAAGCCTTTGAAGTATAAGGGGATTTTCCTGAAACCTTACTGCACTTACCAGTTCTCATTGTTAGCCTTAACCGCCAAATTGTGCTTATTTTGTGCCCTTGCTGACTGACTCCACTTAACTCCAGAATCTTCAAATACTACGCGGCGTGTGGTACATTGATGTGGGGCAGGTCAAAGGGAGAAAGAATATAATCATGAGGCTTAAGGGAATAGTATCTGATGAGAGATATATTGATAGGCTTTGTTAGTTTCAAGTATAGGACATCTCCCGGGGAAATGAATGTTCTGTAGATACTGCGGAGCAGCCAAAGCTGCTAAAGATGCTATCTACTGCCAGAGGTGCGGGAAGAAGTACGATAGTCCACCTGGGGCAGTTACCAATGAACATGTGACTAAACCATCTCAACCTCGGTTACAAAGCACTGAAACGACTGAGCAGAGCCCGGTACTCTTTCCCGTTTCAACGACGAAGTTTAGCGTAATGTCGATTGTGACCTTTGGGATTTATGGGATATATTGGTTCTACAAGAATTGGCAGTGGGTTAAACATGTGCATGGAGAGAAGATCAGTCCATTCTGGCGGACATTTTTTGGAATCTTCTACATGTATAGTTTATGTAACCGGGTCCGGGAAATAGTCAAGGAGCATAATGTCGATGCCGTTTACAGCTCAGGTCTGCTTGCCGCAGGCTATATCGTGCTCTCCCTTCTTTGGAAGCTTCCTGACCCGTTTTGGATAGTAACTATTTTTGCCTTTTTGTTTCAGCTCCCAGTCGTCATTGCTATTCAGAAGGCAAACTGGTCAGAAGATGTCAACAGTCAGTTCACGGGATGGAATATCGCCGGGATCGTCTTTGGTGTTATCTGGTGGATACTCATATTCGCCGGCATGATCTTTTCAGAACATTTGAAAACAGATGTACTGTAAGCACTGCAGCGAACAGTTGCCAGATGATTCAGCATATTGCAGCAAGTGCGGAAAAGCGACTGGACTACAAGCTGAGGACAACAGACGCATAGCCGATCGGCAGACTGAAAAAGACGATGAGCAGTTCTATGATCTGCCAAAGATCCCTTTGTGCATGGTAGTGCTGCTTGAGAGTGCAACGTTAGGCATTTACACGGTAATCTGGTTTATGAGAAGAAGGGAAGCGATAAACAACCTGAACTCCGAGAACAAAATATCAGAAGGTGTCCTCATTGTCATTGCGTGCTTTATGACGGCAAGCTTACTGTTTTGAATCCCCCCAGGTATTCCGGAG
>DKBO01000010.1:277-4301 GCA_002448975.1 Nitrospiraceae bacterium UBA6898 | reverse complement strand
ATCACGCTCATCGCGTAATCGAGATAGCTGATTTTCATCTCCTCTTCGATATTTATGGGAAGCTTTGACATATAGTGTTGGACCTTTCTCCTGATATATACTCTGCGCTATCTATCCCCGTGCCTGAGGCCATCTATCCGCTCCTCGACGGAATGCTTGAGCCTGATGGTCGCGATTACCTTCTCTCCCCTCAGGACATAATCGACATCGAGGACATCGTCTGTGCCGAAAGCTAACGGGAGATACAGCGGCCTCCATTCATAGCCGATGACGGACCCCTGTTCATCCAGAATTGCCTGCACTTGTGTTCTATTATATGAGGGGTGACGACGAATGAACTGTTCTGCTGCAGGGACAGCATGCTCTGCAGTCTGTCCCGTGATGATCCGGTAAGTGAACGAAGGCGCATACGGCGCAAACGTATAACGGTCCCCCTCCTTGTCCAGGATGGCAATGGTCTCGAGGTCGTCGGCGTAATTGCCACCGTAAAGGATCAGCGCATAGGTGCCCTGAAGGTCCCCGCCCTTTGCCGGCGCAGTCCTCAGGTGTTTTCCGCCCGCACATGCCTGCAGAAACACCATGCAACAAAGCATTGCCGAGCCCGCCAGAAACTTCCTTGCCGCATAATGCAGGAGGCACCCTTTCATCGCATAACCGGGAACTCAGATATCAATGTTTCTCGCCTCAAGGGCGTGCTTTACAATAAAGTCTTTCCTCGGTTCCACCTGGTCACCCATGAGGATGGTGAATATTTCGTCAGCCTGGACACTGTCCTCTATGCTTACCTGAAGAAGCGTCCGCTTTGCCGGATCCATCGTCGTCTCCCAGAGCTGCTGGGGATTCATCTCACCAAGACCCTTGTAGCGCTGGATGTTCAGTCCTTTCCTTGCAGCCTCGAAGACATAGCGGAAGAGCTCCGTTGTTGTCGGGATTTCCTTCTGCCCGTCTTTTGTCGTGACCTTATACGGGGGTACACCCATATCCCGAATGGCAGTATAGAGGGCCTCAAGTTCACGGTATTCAGGTCTGTTCATTCCTTTGTCGCTGCTGTCCAGCACCATCTTGTAGTTCTGGCGGGTTATCTCGACGCCATATCCCTGATGCTCCTCATCGTCATAGATATCACCGACCGCCATTCCCGGTATTTCCGCCTTCATCTTTTTCAGAAGCTCTTTCAGCCCTGCCTTGTCCTTCAGGATAGCTTTGTCGGTACCTTCTCTCAGGAGAAACCTTAGAACAAAAGGGTCTTTTCTCTTTCGCTCGAACCATTCGATCAGGCGTTCATAGCTGGTGAGCTTCTTCAGAAAGGGCACGAGCGCCCTGCCTTTTACATCCTGCCCCTTGAGCGGAACAGCGATATCCTCAGATGCAAGATCCACCAGCATGTTCTGCATCTCCTGTTCATTCTGCACATATTTCTCCGTCTTGCCCTTCTTCACCCTGAAGAGCGGCGGTTGGGCTATGTACAGATATCCCTTCTCTATGATCTCCGGCATCTGCCGGTAGAAGAAGGTGAGCAGAAGCGTCCTGATATGTGCACCATCGACATCAGCGTCTGTCATCAGTACGATCTTGTGGTAGCGGATCTTCGCTATGTCGAAATCGTCTTTGCCGATACTGGTGCCGAGAGCGGTGATAAGTATTCGTATTTCCTCTGATCCCAGCATCTTGTCAAAGCGGGCCTTTTCGACATTGAGGATCTTGCCCTTGAGCGGCAGGATCGCCTGTGCTCTCCTGTCTCTGCCCTGTTTCGCTGAACCGCCTGCAGAGTCTCCTTCCACAATGAACAATTCACTGAGGGCTGGGTCCTTCTCGGAGCAATCGGCAAGTTTCCCCGGCAGGCCGGTGTCCTCAAGAGCTCCCTTCCTTCTTGTCAGCTCGCGCGCCTTTCGTGCTGCCTCTCGGGCCCGAGCCGCCTGGATGGCCTTCTCGATGATTTTTTTCGCGATAGAGGGGTTCTCTTCAAAGTATGCGGCGAGCGTCTCGTTTACGATCGATTCCACAATGCCTTTGGCCTCACTGTTGCCGAGCTTCATCTTGGTCTGACCCTCGAACTGCGGGTTCGGCAACTTGACACTGATCACAGCTGTCAATCCTTCCCTGATATCATCGCCCGATATCGAGTCCTTGCCATTTTTGATGATATTCGAGGATGACGCATAGGCATTTGCCGTCCGGGTGAGCGCAGACTTGAATCCCACAAGGTGCGTGCCGCCCTCACGGGTATTGATATTGTTGGCAAAGGTAAAGATCGTCTCGGCATAGCTGTCGTTATACTGAAGAGCCACCTCAGCCACAATTCCATCCTTTTCTCCCGTTATATAGACCGGTTTCGGATGAAGCGGTGTTTTGTTCTTGTTCAGATGCTCGACGAATGACACGATACCGCCCTTATACAGGAACTCCTGACTCTTATCGGTGCGTTCATCCATAATCACTATCTTGAGCCCCCGGTTGAGGAACGCCAGCTCACGCAGCCTCTGGGAAAGGACGTCATAGCTGAATTCCAGCATCTCGAATATTTGCGCATCGGGCTTGAACGTCACTTTGGTGCCACGGCTTTTTGTCTTGCCGACGACGACGAGCGGGCCGGTCGGCCTTCCCCGTTCGAACCGCTGCTGAAAGACCTGTCCGTTCTGCTTGATCTCCACTTCAAGCCACTCGGACAACGCGTTCACGACCGAGATGCCTACTCCGTGCAGGCCCCCGGATATCTTGTAGGCAGTTGATTCGAACTTACCGCCGGCATGAAGCTCCGTGAGAACGACTTCAGTTGCAGTCCGGCCTTCCGTATCACCGGGATGCGGTCCGGTAGGGATGCCCCTTCCATCGTCCGTCACGGTACAGCTGTTATCATGATGAAGGATGACCTCGATATTATTGCAATATCCTGCAAGAGATTCATCAACGCTATTGTCCACTGCCTCGTACACAAGGTGGTGAAGGCCGTCAGGTCCGGTTGACCCGATATACATTGCAGGCCGTTTTCTTACAGCGCTCAGGCCCTTGAGTATCTTGATATCTTCGGCACCGTAGCTTGATTCACTGCCACGCTCTTTTTCTTCCATGGTACCTCTTCTTCCTTAAATTTCCTGCATTGCCCGTTACCGTTACTATATTCTCATCGGCATGATCACACAACGGTAATCCGCGTCCTGTTCGTCCCGTATAAGCACCGGATGCAGGGCTCCCTGCATATCGAGCATCACGTTTTCCGAAGACATCACATCGATGATTTCAATCAGGTACCGGGCATTGAGCCCCAGCACGATTTTCTCTCCCGTATATTGCGTTGCCACCTCATCGGTAGCCTCTCCCATATCCGGATTTGAGGAAGCGACAATGACCTTATTGTCATCAACCTCCATCTTCACCGCGTTCGTCTTATCCTTAGCCATGAGCGATACCCTTCGGAGAGCTTGGGAAAAGGCAGCCCGGTTGACGATCATCCTCTTGTCATTTGCCGAAGGAATGACCTGCTCATAATTGGGGTAGGTACCTTCTATAAGCCGCGTCAGGAACTGGATATCCCCAATCGTAAAGAGTACGTGGTTCCTGCTCAGCGTCATCCGGATGTCGGTGTCTGTTTTGTCGAGCACTTTTCTGAGCTCTGCAGCAGCTTTTTTGGGAACGATCATCTTCTTTTCTTCCGCAATCATCCCTTCAATGCTTTTCGTAATGGTAGCAAGCCGGTGGCCGTCTGTTCCGACAGCAGAGAGCTTGCCGCCGGGCATAACATGAAAAAGAAGCCCGTTCAGGGTATAGCGCGTATCGCTGTCGCCTGCCGAGTAGACCGTTTTTTCGATAAGGTCTGCAAGGNNTGATCTTCAGCCATTGATCATCCACAGATTCGCAGACAAGATCCCCGTCAACCTCCCTGACGATCTCGAACATCTTTCGTGCAGGAATACAGATCTTCCCCTCCTTCTCCACCGTTACCGACAGGGGCTCCTTCAGCGCCGTTTCAAGATCCGTAGCTGTAATGGAGGAGACTCCTTTGCCGGCATCAAGGAGAAAGTGGCTC
>DKBO01000010.1:0-209 GCA_002448975.1 Nitrospiraceae bacterium UBA6898 | reverse complement strand
TCCTTGGTCCTTCTCCGCGCCTTGATATCTGATATCTTAAGACTGTAAAATTCGCATACCGCTTTTTGTACGGTGTCAACGGTTATCGGCCGGTGATCGTCATGTATGACATCTTTCAGCATCTTTTTTGTCTTTTCGATGGTTATTTCTTCCCCGGAAAACGACGCCTGCGCAGCAATCCGGATGAGGGAGCCCTCAAGTTCCCGGAT
>DKBO01000035.1 GCA_002448975.1 Nitrospiraceae bacterium UBA6898 | reverse complement strand
ACTCTTTCCGAATATACTACGGCCATGAGTTCAAGGTCGTTCCCAAGACCGAGAAGCTGCTTTATCAAGACATTGCTCCTGATGATCTCTCCGAGCCATACTGCGCCCATACCCAGAGAGTGGATCTCAAGAAGCATGTTCTGCAGGCAGGCGCCAATGCCCTGAATGTCCTTTTCCCGGTGATAGATCTTTTCCGTGGCGATGAAGACAGGTAGGAGCACCTGAGCCCCCCGAACCACTTTATCATAATGGGTGAGTTTCGATATCTCCGTGATGAGTTCCCTGTCCTTCACGACCGCAAACCGCCAAGGCTGGTTGTTCAGGCCTGACGGCGCCCACCTGCCGGACTCAAGTATCCTATCGATCAGCTCATCGGATACCGGCTCAGACGTGAACCTTCTTACGCTGCGGCGTGACGTTATCTCCTCGATGATGTCCAAACGTGCTCCAATCTGCTAAAATGACTTGGCAATTTCTTATGATAAAGGAGTTACATGGAGACTATAGAAAAAGACATCGAGAAAATCAAGCAGATCATCAATGAACTGAAGTCCCAATACACAAGCCTTGGTGGAGATATTGAGTTTGTGGACGTGAAAGACCAGGACGTCCGGATACGGCCGACCGGCTACTGCTGGCGTTGACACATGACCCGCATGGACCTGGTCAGGGCCATCCAGGAAAGAGTAACAGCAGAGATTCATTGGGTAAAAATGGTTACCGTCGCACCCCAGAACGCAACGACGCAAAGATGAAGCAACTATTTCTGATCGCCGTAATCGGTGGACGTGAGGCAGGAAGCTCACTGAAAAAAGAAGCCGAAGAAGTCGGCAGACTTATAGCTCTTAACGGCGGCGTGCTGGTATGCGGAGGTCTGCACGGCATCATGGCGTCCGCATCAAAAGGGGCAAAAAAAGCAGGTGGACTCACAATCGGTATACTGCCTCAGGACCACAAGAGAAACGCAAACCCTCATATCGACGTGGCTACCGCAACTGGACTGGGTATCGGCAGAAATGTTATCATAGCGCGCACAGCAGATGCCCTGATTGCAGTGGGTGGCGAGTACGGAACGCTCTCTGAAATTGCCTTCGGACTCCAGATGAAAAAACCGGTGGTCGGCATCGCCACATGGGAAATCCGGGGCGTCATTCCTGCGAAAAATGCAGAAGACGCTGTTACAAGGGTTTTTGAACTGTTATAGTTTATCTTTTCGCTGTTGATTCTTATCACTTTTTTGTCGCTGAATTAGGTAAAATGCCCCCTTAGCTCAGTAGGATAGAGCACAGGTTTCCTAAACCTGGGGCCGCATGTTCGAATCATGCAGGGGGCACCACCCAACCCTCGCGCTATGTAATTGATTTCCGAGTATGTATTTAATTACACAATCCCGATAGTAATACATATCTTCTTTTCCGAGCAGCAATAGCTAATTATCATTATTTATCAGTAGGTTATATAACTAAAACGTACAAAGCCATTAAGAGGGCAATATGGAACAGGAATTGCTTGTTATAACAAATATGGGCCTGTTTCATAAAGTAAAGTCTCTCTGGCGATTCCCCAAGAAGGATGAACCCTTTTCAGAAGGAACCCGCTTCATTTTAACCCCTGAAACACAGCGGGAAGACCGGAAGGAATCAAACACCGCGAACGCTATAGACAAGACAGACTACCTGAAAAAAAGGCAGTATACTCGTTATCCTGTGCGGGGAATGGATGTTCGGGCCCATTTACTCTTCACTGAGGAGATCGAGCTGTGCAATCTCAGTCTCAACGGGGCATGTATTCGTACCCAGGAAGACCCTCACGTGGGAGAAAAATATCTATTAAGGATCCGGGATGAAAAGATTTCGCGTGCTATCAGGTGCACCGTTGTCTGGAAACGTAAAATCAGAAGCAATGGCTCCATGCATAAGGAATATACTGCCGGATTACAGTTTCACAATATTGCATCAGATGAGATTGTCATACTGAAGGATTATATGAGAAATTCCGGAACGCCAATCGCAACAAGGCTGAGCGATGAATTCAGGGCCAGTCCGCTGCGTTTTTCTTTCGAAACAAAAACAAAGGCGGTCCTGAAATGCCCGCGAGCATTGAATGTAAAAACGATCAGTCTCGGCGGCATGTTAATAGAGAGCGAACGTTCCCCAAAAATTGAAGGCCATTATCTCATGAAGCTCCCTCTCCCTCGAGAATCTGAACCGATCAGGATCAAAGGAAGGATAGCCTCAGTCATACCGCGGAAAGAGGGCCATAACCTGCGCTTTGATATCGGCGTAGAGTTTCTTGCGATGGCAGATCCCGACAGGGTGCGGCTTAACAGCTTCATCCAAACGCTCTAAGCAGAAACTCCTGTTTTCTCCGCTTTATACGCTGCGCCGCTACCGCGACGGTATATACACCGAGAAGATGCATCATGAACTTATTATTTTCTTTTCTTCTCAGGAAATAGCAGTTCGGCAATATGGTAACGGTTGTCTGCAAACCAGCGGTAAAATGAGTGGGAAATAGTCTCTGCACCGGGAAGATCGAAGAGTGCTGCTGCTGTGCCATACCGCTTCATCCGCTTAAGGATCTCGGGGAGAGCCTTTTCTCCAGCAAGCACCTGCCCGTCAGAAAGGATGAGCTGCATTGCCTGCATGCAAACAGCCTGTTCTATGGAAGGGAACCGCTGCCGGGCCTCTTCTGCCTGACAGGGAAGCATCTCAAAGGCATCTTTGCGCATGTTCTCCCTGATCCAAGCAACGGTCTTCCGGCATACAGGGCACTCACCATCATAGATGAGCACAGCCGTTCCCGTCTTTCTTCCCTCATCGCTCATCAGCTAATCCTCATATTTTCCATAATACCGCATTATCGAAAGTTCTGCAGCGCTGTTGATCAGGAAAGCCCTGAAAGGGTCAAGAACAATCGCCTCTCTTCCCATGAAAGTCCCGGCACCTTGCAGACCCCAGAAGCTATGACAGCGACCGCAACAACTTTTCCCTGACCTATCTCGTTCGGGGATTGCACATGAGTAGCGATATTCTGCTCACCCTCTGATGGTAATGTGGTAATGGATATCTCCCTTTATCGGATTTACCCGCCCTGAAACAGCTATACTATAACTACACCTTTGTTACTTGCCGGCATGATTACAAAACTATGAGATACCTTGGTGCGCACATATGGCTTATCGCAGGGCTGGCGGTCTTTTGCACGATGTCATCGGGATGCTCGTCTCCAGAAGAGAAGATGCCCCCTTTGGAGACCGTACCTTTTGTTGACCTGAACCGCTATACCGGCATATGGTACGAAATTGCCCGATATCCGAATAGCTTCCAGGAGGGCTGCGTGGGAAGCAGGGCAACATACTCTTTGCAGGCTGACGGCAGGATCGCTGTCCTGAATGAATGCTATGATCGTTCATTCGACGGCAGGATAAGATCTGCACGCGGTATGGCCCGGATCATTGACAAGTCCTCAAACGCGAAGTTGGAGGTATCATTTTTCTGGCCACTCTTTGGAGACTACTGGATAATAGATCTTGGGAAAGAATATGAATACGCCGCAATAGGACATCCAAAACGGAAATACCTATGGATCCTGAGTCGCTCACCGCAGATGCAGGTATCGCTGCTAGACGGAATCCTCACACGGTTGAAAGAGAAACACTATGATACCTCTCGCCTTATCATGACCCCTCAGAAATAGGAGAATAATGATGACACTGAAAGAATACTTTGAGAGCACATCCGGTACAGGGGTGTTGTCCACCGCTGACGCAGAGGGGAATGTGGATGCAGCCATCTATTCCACCCCCCATGTCTTTGATGACGGGAACATTGCCTTTGTCATGCGTGAACGGCTCACGCACCGTAACCTGCAGTCGAATCCTCATGCTTCATTTCTGTTCATGGAACACGGTCCAGGCTACCGGGGAGTGCGGCTATTCCTGAATAAAGTAAAGGAAGCGCCTGACTCGGAGTTGATAGCCAGGATGACAAGACGCGGTCTGACACCCGAGGAGGACAAACAGAAAGGACCCAAGTTCCTGGCCTATTTTACGGTGCAGAAGATCCTGCCGCTCATCGGGGGAGGTGAAAGCCCTGTGACCCTGGCCTGAGTGTATACCTCCTGGAGTTCTGCACTCCTGCCCGAATCTTTCACCGTAACGATAAAACGCGTTGAACAGGCAAGCTTTGTCTTGAAGACAGAGCAGCAACTTCCTGTCTCGCGTATACAGGCATTCGCATTTTTGAGGCCCCCGCAATCTCTTTTCCATAACACATAGCTAGCTTGATTTCCGCCTGCACGTCTTGACAGCCTCACTGACAGTCACTGAGGGATCGGAATTTATTTATAGCATCCGCGGGTTAGGGATCGAGATGCCCTGGAATAACAGGATCGTGAACTATCACCCTCCAGAGGAATTCACGGATGTCCAGATTCAGCAACCCTACAGGACCTGGAAGCATATTCATTGTTTTGCCATAACAAAGCAGGGAACATTTATGACTGATGAGTCTGCTACTGCATGCCTTTTTCTCTCATAGTCACTCTTGTTCACAAGCTGCTCATAAGAAACCAGCCCATGGATATCTTCTACTATCGCGCTGCTAAAATACTTCAATGGGCTGGCCAATAGAAAAACAGCTTTACTTAGCCGTCCCTGCGTCTGTCCATCGAGTATCCCGCTTTTCCGCCTTCTTGGTGACGCCGGGAGCGTCCCTTGCCGATACTCCTCAAATGAGGTCCGTGGCTTCCCCTCCGCATTCATGACGATGGAACCACGCCAGGCAACGGGTTCACTGATCGGCCAACCTGATACAAAAAGAACCCGTATCGGATCATTTGCCACTTCGCCTGCGCACGGCAGCCTTGTCTGGAGAGCTCCTTCTTTCTGTATCTCAAGAGCGGTATACTATAGACATGAGGTATACGCCGAAAGAAACCCATTATTCCGAAGCAACAGGCAAGCTTCATATACTCTGTCCTCATCGCAACCTCACGGGGATATCCGTGCATGTGGTCATCAAGGAAGGACATTGTTACCGCTCAAAACAATGCATGGTCCTTAACTGTAAGTTCAACGTCCTACAGTCAGACATTCAGTGCCTGCTTTCCCTCACCTGGTAGCCGCATGCTGACCCTTCGTCCCTCTCCTGCGCTTCCCACACGTGCGATTCACACCGAACATTGTCTGAAGCCTGCTACTTCCCGTAAAATATCACCATATGCAAATCAGGGATCTGCAGAACATAGGTGCTTCACTCTACCGGGAGATTTCCCCCCTGACTCATTCTTTGCATATGAAGGCTCCGGAAGGCACGGGAGCAGGGGGCGATAAGACATATCATATCGACCGGCGCGCTGAGGAGATCATCATCTCCAGCCTTGATGCCCTGGCCAAACCGCTCACGGTCATTTCAGAAGAAGCAGGCACCGTGCACCTTCACGGAGGCGGAAATACTGTGCTGGTAGACCCTATCGATGGCAGCCGGAATGCTGTCCATGGGATACCATTCTACGGCACTTCTCTTGCGGTTGCCGCAGGGACAGTTGTCCGGGATCTTTATCTTGCGTATATCATAAATCTTGTCAATGGCGATGCCTTCTGGTCAGAAAAGGGTAATAACGCCTTTTACCGTGGAAACTCGATGCGGGGTCAGACAGGAGAAGAATTTTCTTTCGTCGCTTTCCAGGCGTCAATACCCTCCCGGGATTTGTCGCCTATCATGCCGCTTCTTTCAGCAGCAGACAAAGTGCGCTGCATGGGAGCGACCGCGCTTGATCTTGCCTATGTTGCCTGCGGCGCTGTCAGCGTCTTTGCCACCGCCTCTGCATCGCGCAGCTTCGATTTCGCAGGAGGGTATCTTCTCATAAAAGAATCCGGGGGCATCATCACAGACATACAGGGAAATGAACTGAACACGCTTGCACTGAAACTGAAGGGAACGACGAGCTTGCTTGCTGCAGGAAATACCGGGCTCCACAAAAAAGCTCTTGCCCTGCTGCACCGGTAACCCCTGTGGGCCGTCTTGTTGTTCTTCAGTTGATCGCCGGAATAATCGGCGGCTTGATAGCTATAAAAAAAGGCCGCAACGCTCTTTTTTGGACCCTGGCCTGCTTTCTCTTTCCCCTGCTCACCATTATCATATCCTTTCTGCCTTCACGTCTCCCTGAAAAACTGATGAAACGCTGCCCGAACTGTTCACGCAGCCTTGGTCCTGATGAGAATGCATGCAGGAACTGCAGCGGGAAGAAACCCATCGATCTCGTACAATGTCACGCTTGCGGGAGCTTTGTACCGGAAAATACGGCCTGCCCAGAATGCGAGGGGAAAAAATAGCAGGAGCTCTTATCTCAGGTATGCCTCGGTAACGTACCTTCGCATCATTCGGTGCGAGTTGAAATAGTAGGCGTTTTTACCGATAGCATTCTGCATCATACGGATCCATGTGCGACGTTCCTGGTAGTAGATACGGATTGTTTCATGCTCAAGCTTGTGGTAGAGATCTTCAGCGTCACGGGCATCTGCATCAGCCCCTGGCGTCAGCTCCTGCGGAGCCGGGCCGATAGACCATCCGGTGAAGCCCTCGATATGACCCTCAATCCACCATCCGTCAAGAACGCTGAAATTCATAACACCGTTATGCGTTGCCTTCATACCGCTTGTGCCAGACGCCTCCAGAGGCCTGAGCGGCGTGTTCAACCAGACATCAACCCCAGACACGATCTTGAGTGCTATATCCATGTTATAGCCCGTCAGGTAGACAATCCTGATCTTGTCTTTGAGCTTTTCCTTGTAATCGAAGATGTTCTGTATGAGTCGTTTTCCGGCCATATCCTTCGGGTGGGCCTTGCCGGCATAGACAAGCTGGAGTTTGCCTGTACCTATGGCCTCAAGCCGCTCCAGGTCACGGAACAGAAGGTCCGCCCTTTTATATGCGGTCGCTCTCCTTGCGAACCCAAGCGTAAGGATGTCCGGCAAGAGCTCAATCCCCGTCTGCTGGCGTATATAGGCAAAAAGATGACGCTTTGCCTCCATATGTGCTTCCCAGATCTCATCGTCAGGAATGCGGCCAACCCTTACGAAAAGCTCCGGCTCATTCGCCCAGCCAGGGAGATACTTGTCGAAGATCTTTTTGAAGCTGTCGCATGTCCAGGTATATGAGTGAACACCGTTGGTGATTGCATTAATCTCATATCCCGGGAACATGCTCATGGAGACCTCCCCGTGCTTCTTTGCAACGCCATTGATATATCGGCTGAGATTCAGTGCAAGAAGCGTCATGTTGAGGCCATCCCTCCCGGCGAGTTCCTGAAGGAGGGGAAGAGGAACGATCTCTCCCATGACCTTCATGACAAGATCATAGGGAAACTTATCATGGCCTGCCTCGACCGGGGTATGGGTAGTGAAAACACAGAGGTTCTTAACCGCAGGCTTGTCCCAGACAAGCTTTTCATCCCAAACGTCCTCTACCGGTTTCTTGAAGCGGTTAAGGAGTTCCAGCGTCAGAAAACTTGCGTGACCCTCATTCATATGAAATTTTCTGATTTCAAACTCCAGCGCATGCAGCATTCTTACGCCGCCGAGCCCGAGGACGATCTCCTGTTTGAGACGGTATTCCGGCCCTCCCCCGTAAAGATGTGCCGTGATCTCGCGGTGCTCCGGTGCGTTGGCGGGAAGATCGGTATCAAGGAAAAATACCGGGACACTGCCTCCGGTAAGACTCTTCACCGAGTAGAGCCAGGCCTGCACCTGAACATCCCTTTCTTCTATCTGCACCGTGACCCTCTGGGGAAGAAGTTTCATATATGCAGCAGGGTCCCACAGCACCGGCAGCTCGGTCTGCTTTCCCCCGCTATCCAGCTGCTGAGTGAAATACCCTTTCCTGCTCATGAGCGTGACCGCAACCATGGGCAGCTTAAGGTCAGCGCCCGAACGGATCGTATCGCCCGCAAGCACCCCAAGGCCCCCGCTGTACGTCGGGATATCATTATGCACACCTATCTCCATCGAAAAGTAGGCGATCTTCGGTTCCTTGGTCAGCTCAAACATGAGTTCTTGAAGTTCTGTCATAGGTGATTATTGTAAGCTATTTCGGCAAGAGAAACAATCAATCGGGGGCCTTTGACTGATTAGACTTTTACTTTCCTATCAAGGAACATGAGCTGCCCGAAGTCGTCGATTGCAGGAAATTTGGAGGAAGCCCCTTTTTCCGACTGTGAACTGGCAATCGCCTTATAGAGAATATATCTGATCCCATACTGCTGTGCGGTAGTGAGTACCGCTTCCGTATCGTCAACGAAGAGGGTTGCTTCCCTATCAAAGCCGAGCTTTTTCTGCGCCTTTTCCCAGAAGGCGAGCATCTCCTTTGGATATCCTATCTCGCAGGACGTGAGAGCCGCATCAAAGTACTTTCCCAGTTCGGTCTTCCGAAGCTTCATTTCAAGAACCTTATAATGGGCATTCGTCACCAGAAACACTTTCTTTCTGTGCCTTCTGAGCATCCGGAGGAAATCCTCAACATGGGGGTGCACCTCGATAAGGTGATGTATCTGTGCTTTAAGCGCCGGTATGTCAATCTCGACCTCGCGGGACCAGAAGTCTATATCCGTCCAGTTCAGTGTGCCCTCATGCATCTTGTATTTGTTCAGCAATTTATCTTTTGCCTTTCCGAAGGAGATACAGTTCTTTTCAGCATATTTTTCCGGGAGCAGATGTTCCCAGAAATAGTCGTCAAAATGTTTATCGAGAAGGGTTCCATCCATGTCCAGGAGTACATAACGGATATCTTTCAGGGAAACCAGTTCCTGCTGCTGTTTCCTTTTCACCGGCGTGTCTAAGTTACAGGGTTCCCTTGGTCGAGGGGACCCCCTTGACTCGGGGATCAACAGAAACAGCCTGCTGCAGAGCCCTGCCAAGCGCTTTGAATACGGCCTCTATGATATGATGCGTGTTCCTGCCGTAGAAGATATTAACATGGAGTGTTATGCCAGCACCTCCGGCAAAGGCCTGAAGAAAATCCTCGATCAGGTCCGGGTCAAATTCCCGCAGCTTGCTCTTTTTGGGGAACGAAACATTGTAGACGAGATACTGCCTTCCGCTGATGTCAAGGCTTACCTGCGCCAAGGCCTCATCCATCGGCACGGAAGCCAGGCCATAACGGGCAATTCCCTTCATGTCTCCCAAGGCCTGCTTGATTGCCTTGCCAAGGACAATCCCGATATCTTCAACCGTATGGTGATCATCTACCTCTACATCGCCTTTTGCCTTAAGCTTGATATCAAAGAGCCCGTGTTTGCACATAAGGGTCAGCATATGGTCAATAAAAGGTATCGGTGTTTGTATCGCATATCTCCCTGTCCCGTCCAGATTTACCTCTGCACGAATCTGTGTCTCCCTGGTTTTTCTCTCAATCTTTGCCGTTCTCATTAACTCTCCCCATCATGAAGATTTCTCCATGCAGCTCCTGAGCGCATGCAGGAATTTTCTGTTCTCCCGAGGCGTCCCCACGGTCACCCTCAGGCAGCCCTCGACTGCGTCGGCAACATTCCGTATCAATATGCCCCTCCTGAGAAGCGCTGCATGAATCCGGTCAGGATCTGCAACCCGGAAGAGAATAAAGTTTGCCTCCGAAGGAAACGTTGTTATCGTGCTGATGTCTTCCATCGCGCGCTTGAGCAGGTCCCTCTCTGCCGCAATCGTCCGGACAGCTGTCCTCAGCGCCTTCCGGTCCTTCAATACTTCAACAGCAACCGCCTGCGACAGCGCATTGACATTGAACGGCAGCCTGACCTTATTGACTTCATGGATGATCTCCTCATCAGCAACGAGAAATCCGAACCGCAACGCAGCAAGCCCGACTTTGCTCAGGGTTCTCATAATGACAAGATTCTTGTAGTCTTTCAACAACGGAAGAAAGCCCTTATCGCTCGCAAACGGCTGGTATGCTTCATCAACAACAACAATTCCCGGCGACGTTTCCACTATCTTCAGAATTCTGTCAGCAGAAAAACAGTTTCCCGTCGGGTTGTTCGGCGAGCTCAGAAACACTATCCGCGGCCTGTTCTTCCGGAGCGCTTGCAGCATCTTCATTTCATCTAGGTCAAATTCCCTGTCAAGCGGCACGGAAACCGTCTTTTCTCCCAGAACCTGGCTGATGATCCCGTACATCAAAAATGTCGGCGTAGGATAGCATACCGGGCCGCCAAATGTGGCGATAAGATTATAAATGACCTCGTCTGAACCATTGCCCTGAAGGATGTTCTGTGGTCTCACTCCAAGCTCCCTTGCAAGGGCTGCCTTGAGCTTCTTGGCCTCAGGGTCCGGATACCGGTTTGTCCGGATCGATGCAACTGCCCTGAGCGCCGTGCTAAAACCATAGGGACTTTCATTCGCATCGAGCTTTACGCTGCACGGAATCTCCTTTGCCTGATACGCCCTGAGCAAAGATACCTCTTTTTTTACAAGAAGTTTCAGATTCATAATGTGGTGGATTATATCACATAATTTTCAGTGAAAACCGCTAAACTACACCATGCAGTCCGAAGGGTCGATCTGCCGGAGCTTTGTCTTTTCTGCAGTCTCGTCTTTTTGCTCTGCCTCATCATCATCTTCGCGGTCGTGAGTATGACCAACAGGAAGCTCATCTATACGCAGAAAAAATCGAGGCCTATCCGCTCTTTCACCGCATAGTCATCACGAGAAAGTGGAACGCCGTTCACGGAGGTGTGCATGTAGAGAAAAAAGACGGAAAGATCTCAAATCCGTACCTCGATGAACCTGTATCATGACAAGGAACGGAAGGATATTTTCGAAAAAAACTGGCACTCATGACACGGGAGATCTCAGCGTATGGTGAGCGGGAAAGCTAGCCTGGTCCACCTCTGAGCACTAGGGAGACTCAGGGGCAAAAAGCCCGGTGCTGAGGTAACGCTCTCCCCGGTCGGGAATGATTACGACCACCTTCTTTCCTGCGCCCAGCTTGTGGGCAACTCTGATCGCCCCCCACATTGCAGCCCCCGATGATATTCCGGGAAGAATGCCATCCTTCTTTGCCATAAGACGCGCAGTCTCTGCAGCATCGGCGTCACTGACTCGGATGACTTCATCATAAATCTTCGTGTTGAGGACGCCGGGAACAAAACCTGCGCCTATGCCGGCTATCTTGTGTGGTCCCGCATTGCCCCCCGAAAGCACAGGCGATGCTGCCGGTTCGACTGCTGCAATCCATACCTCCGGATTCTTCTGCCTGAGGATAACGCCGACGCCCGTGATCGTGCCTCCCGTGCCTACCCCTGCAACAAATCCATCCGGAGCGCCGCCCAGATCATTCAGGATCTCTATCGCTGTCGTCCTCATATGCACTTCCGGATTTGCGCAGTTCTCGAACTGCTGCGGCATGAAATATGCGGGGTGTTCCCGTTGGATATCGGCAGCCCTTTCTACGGCACCCTTCATGCCCTTCTTTCCCTCGGTAAGCACCAACTCAGCACCGTAGGCCTGGAGCAGCTGCCGTCTCTCCATGGACATGGTATCAGGCATGGTAAGGATAAGCCGGTAGCCTTTGATAGCAGAAACCATGGCAAGACCGATACCGGTATTGCCGCTTGTCGGTTCAATAATTGTGCCTCCGGGACTGAGCTTTTCTTCCCTCTCCGCGGTCTCGATCATGGCAAGTGCGATCCTGTCCTTGACTGAACCGCCAGGATTGCAGCCCTCGAGCTTTGCCCATATCTCGGCATCCGCCGGCCCGCTCATGTGTCGGATCCTCACCATCGGAGTATTACCAATAAGTGAAAGGACTTCCGGATGGAGCTTCATGATCTTCCTCCCCTTTGCTATTTTTTTCGTTTCTGTCTCGCGCCTTGCTTAAGTATACCACATGCCTGCATCATGGCTTTTCAGAAAAATTCCTGATAAGGTAAAATGTTAGATGTCGGTCACAATCACAAAGGCCTCAGGCCGCCAGGAAGATTTTGACATAAAAAAGCTGATTACCTCCCTTATCCGTTCCGGCGCTCCGCAGCGGGTCGCCGAAGAGATCGCGCAGGAGGTTGAACAGCAGACAGCCCCCCATGCGCGCACCGGAGATATTTACCGCAGGGCTAAGAAGCTGCTCAGGAAATTCAACCATGCTTCAGGCATGCGGTACTCGATCAAGCAGGCAATCTTCTCGCTTGGCCCATCAGGATATCCCTTTGAAAAATTTTTCGGAAAGATCCTTTCCCATTACGGATACGTTGTGGAAACAGACCGCTCGATCAACGGGTTCTGTGTCAGCCATGAGGTCGACGTTATCGCCAGGAACGATGACACCTATACCTTCATAGAGTGCAAATACCACAGCGACGGCGGCAAGGCAACAGATGTCAAGACAGCGCTCTATGTCCATGCACGGTTTCAGGACATCAAAAAGGCTGTGGAAAAGGGAGCCGGCGAACGCATGATTTTCCGTGACGGCTGGCTCGTCACCAATACGCGCTGTACGTCCGATGCCATACAATACGCTGAATGTGCCGGGCTCAGGATCATCAGCTGGAGGTATCCTGAAAAGGGCAGCCTGGAACGCATGATTGAAGACAAGCGGCTCTATCCGGTAACGATACTCCATTCCGTACGGAAAGGCATGCTCGATCCGCTGTTCCGCGCAGACATCATACTTGCACAGGATATTGCAGACATGGATCTGGAAGCATTTGTCGGAAAGAGCGGCCTCGACGAACATTCCGCACGAATCCTGAAAAAGGAAGCTGATGCGGTATGTCCCTGCGCCAACTCTTGATTAAGTATGTCTCCGGGATGCATAATATGCCTATCAAAATTCGAAAGGAGTTGTTCATGAGGGTATTCATATCATTTGCATTGGTCCTGTTTCTTGCAGGCATTGCTTTTGCCGAGCCGCAGGCGTTCAAGTCAGAAAAGGAAAAGCTCAGTTACAGCATGGGGGTCGCAACGGGCACCCAGCTCAAACGGCAGGAGATAGATGCGGATGCGGACATGTTCGCAAAAGGCATAAGAGATGTTCTCTCCGGCGCACCGCTGATGCTGTCGGAACAGGAAGTCCAGGATACACTGACAAATTTCCAGAAGGAACTGGCAGCGAAGCAGGCTGAAAAGACAAAAGAGGCCGGCGAAAAGAACAAGAAAGAAGGGGAGACCTTCCTCGCAGATAACAAGAAGAAAGACGGAGTCAAGACCCTGCCGAGCGGCCTCCAGTACCGCGTTGTCAAGGAGGGCACGGGCAAAATGCCGAAGGAGACTGATACGGTCACGACCAACTACCGCGGCAAACTGATCGACGGTACGGAGTTCGACAGCTCCTATAAACGCGGGAAACCCGCTACCTTCCCGGTAAAAGGAGTTATCAAGGGTTGGACCGAAGCCCTCCAGCTGATGAAGGAAGGATCTACGTGGGAACTGTTCATCCCTTCTGATCTTGCCTATGGTGAGCGGGGCGCCGGATCGGTTATTGGACCGAATGCGACCCTGATATTTGAGGTCGAACTTATATCGATAAAGGACAACGCCGAACAGAAGACGCCCGCAGCAGAGCAAAATAAAGGGAAAAAATAAAGAAAAGGGACGGGAGCAATCACTCCCGTCCCTTTTTTCCGCCTCACCCTATCGGATCAGATCCGTGCCTGCATACGGTCGCAATACCTCAGGGACGATGACGCTTCCGTCCCGCTGCTGATAGTTCTCAAGTATGGCGACAAGTGTCCTTCCTATCGCTAAGCCGGAACCATTGAGCGTATGGACAAACTCAGTACCTTTCTTTCCTTCCCGTTTAAAGCGAATACCTGCACGCCGGGCCTGGAAATCCTCGAAATTCGAGCAGGATGATATCTCTCGGTATCTGTTCTGGCCGGGAAGCCAAACCTCGATATCATAGGTCTTGGCAGAGGAGAAGCCGAGGTCCCCGGTGCAGAGTATTACGACCCGGTACGGCAGATCGAGCTTCTGAAGGATCTCTTCGGCATTGCCGGTAAGCTCTTCGAGCTCGTCATATGATTCTTCCGGTTTTACGAATTTTACCAGCTCCACTTTATTGAACTGGTGCTGACGGATAAGCCCGCGCGTATCCTTGCCATACGAACCTGCTTCGCGCCGGAAGCAAGGCGTATATGCGGTGAAATAGACGGGGAGATCCTCTTCTTTCAATATCTCATTCCGAAAGATATTGGTCACAGGTACTTCCGCTGTGGGAATAAGATAAAACTCCGGGTCAGCGACCCTAAAAAGTTCAGCCTCGAACTTCGGAAGCTGTCCTGTTCCGGTCATGCTGTCCCTGTTCACGATGATAGGTGGAAATATCTCTTTGTATCCTTTTGCCGTATGGGTGTCGAGCATAAAGTTCATCAGTGCACGTTCGAGCCGGGCCCCCATGCCCTTCATGATCGCGAAACGGGCGCCGGATATCTTTGCAGCACGATCAAAGTCGATAATATCCAGGGGTTCAGCAATATCCCAGTGATTCAGCGGTTCGAAATCGAATTGCCGGGGACAGCCCCACTTTCTGATCTCCTTGTTCGCATTTTCATCACTGCCCACAGGAACAGATTCATGAGGGATGTTCGGTATGGTGAGAAGAAATGTCTTTGTCTCTGATTCAAGGTCATGCAGTCTTTCATCCAGCTCCTTCAACCGGTCAGAGACCCCTTTCATCTCAGCAAGCTGGGCAGTCGTATCAGCCCGCTGCCCTTTCAGCTTACCTATCTCCTCAGAAACGATATTCCTCCGGTTGCGGAGCTCTTCAACCTCCTTCAGCAGGGAGATACGCTTTCCATCGATGGCAAGGAACTCAACGAGCGGGAACTCATATCCCCGCTTTTTCAGGGCATTTCTGACCGATTCGACATTCTCCCGTACATAGCGTGCATCAAGCATCGGGCTCTTCTCTCCTGTCTGCCCTGTTCACCCTATTTCTTGAAGGTGGCCTTTTCGATAAGTACGGAATACTTATAGCCGCTGCCGAAATCCTTGTCTGCAGCGAGAGTTCCGCTTACGGTAACGATGTCTCCGTCTGCCGGCAGTTCGGTTGTGGAAGTTGCCACGATATCATTTGAGCCATCAGCAGCCTTTCCGGTACCATCCTGCAAATGTATCCAGTTCATTTTCATGATGCCGGAGGTCACCTTTACCACCTTTGCCTTCAGAGACACACTCTTGCCGTTGAGGGTCTTCTTCTTCTTGTAAATCTCTGCAATGGTATATGCGTTCGGTCCGGTTGCCTTGGTGACGCTTATCTTTTCGGCAGCGGGCACATTGCCCTTACTCCCTTCTGACTTCTTCTCTTTGACCGCGTTCGTCTTATCGTCAATGATGCCTCCGGAAAACACAATCCGGTCAAACTTGCGCTTGAGTGTCTTGCTCTCAAAGTTCTCCATCACCATCCCCGGACTGACGGTAATCATCTGTCCTTTTTTCACCTTTGTCTGCGGGAGCGCTACCCATAACTTCTTCCCGTCCTGCTCGAGCTGAACGTAGGTGTATCCCCCGCTGTCCATGGTATCGACCACCTTGCCCGAAATTCCGGATGGTGAAGAGGCTGCACCGGTTGTTGCAGACACGCTGTCTGCAGACGTCTGTAACACAAGAACACTTAAAATACTTACGATAAGGACAAGAATCCGTTTCATGTCTTTCTCCTTCAGAATAAATTTCTGTGCAGGGTATGCCTGCCAAAAGAACTAAGCATATATACGCCCCTGCCCGATGATTATACCACAAGCGGTTTCCTGCAGCGGTGGTATCAATGAAGCGGGGCGGAGATCATTACATCTTCTCCGCCCCGGTGTTCTGCTCCCATGAAACGCGGGATGCCTTGCTGCAGGCTGATGTTAATGCTTTTTGCTTTCTATCAGTTTCGAATCTTTATCAAGCAGATCGTGCATCTTTTCCTCTTCTGCTGAAGTGAACTTGCCATCCTTCGTCAGTTCGGCATACTTTGCCTTCGCCTTGGCAAGGTTTTCCTGCAGCTTCCCGGCTTCCTGTTTGGTCAGCGCCCCTGATTTTACTCCCTCTTCGATCCTCATCTGCTGGTTTTCGATCCGGTGAGTTATTTCAGGCCTGGTGAAGAGCCTTACCGGATTATTTTTCTTGTCGGTTATCATCCGGTTGTTTCTGTCCAGCATGTTCTGGAGATTGCCCTGCTCTATTTCGGTCATCTTTCCATCTTTCGTAACAGCTGCCTTTTTCTCCTTTATCCGTTTCAGGTTATCCTGTACGGTCTTTGCCTCGTCTTTGGAAAGGGACTTAGCAGAAACCGCCTGATCAATAAGCTTCTGCTGCTCCTTGATCTTGACATCGAAATCGCTTCCTGTCAGCACTTGTGCAACTCCCGACTTTTCTGTGATCTTCTGCTTCTGCTCTTTGACCATGCCTCCGATATCGGCTGATTCAGATACCGCATGGCCGATAAAGAGTAGGGCAACAACGACGGCAAGAATGACAAAAAAGATCTTTGCTTTCATGGCTTCCTCCTCTAGCATTGAATTGTCTTGAATATCTATAATCATAACAAAAAATCAACCCCTTGCAAGATATTTTTGGGCGGTGATTTTCCGGACATAACGCCATCATATAAGGATGGTATAGTAGTATAGCATATGGGTTTTTTCGCTGTATCAGCAGCAAAGGAAAATCTCCTGAGGGAGCGGATGGAGACGCTTGGCCTTCGTGAGGAAGATATCGAGGAATCCTTCATCCGTTCAGGCGGGAAAGGCGGACAGCATGTAAACAAGGCCTCAACCTGCGTTCATCTCCGGCACCTTCCCACGGGGATCGAGGTCAAATGCCAGGAGGAACGTTCTCAGTCATTAAATAGATACCGGGCCCGGGTTTTATTACTTGACAAGATCGATGCTAGGGTCCGCGGAAAAGCAAGCGCAGCACAGCAGCGTATTGAAAAACTCAGAAGGCAAAAGAGAAAAAGATCGAAGCGGGCAAAGGAGAAGATGCTTGCCGACAAGCATGCAAAAACCGCAAAAAAAGTGCTTCGCTCCCGCGTTTTTCCTGATGACACATAATATCCTGGAAACACTATACGCCCGGCTGTATGAAGCGTTCGGGCCGCAATACTGGTGGCCGGCCGAGACCTCCCTGGAGATGGCAATCGGCGCAATACTGACCCAGAATACCAGCTGGTCGAACGTAGAAAAAGCCATACAAAACCTCAAGAAACATTCATTGCTGTCAGCGCGGGCACTCCACGCAGTTGATCCCGAAGGCCTTGCGCAGCTGCTGCGCTCTGTCGGGTATTTTAATATCAAGACCAACCGGCTCAAAAACTTCATCGGCTTGCTCATGAACGAATATCGGGGAAGCATGAAGGTGATGGGACAGGAAGACCTTCCGGTGATCAGAAAAAAATTGCTTTCTGTCAATGGCATCGGTCAGGAGACAGCAGACGCTATCATGCTGTATGCACTTGAAAAACCGGTGTTTGTAATAGACGCCTATACGAAAAGAATTCTTTCCCGGCATGATATACTGAATTATGATCTGCCGTATGAAGCCTTTCAGCAGCTATTCCACGCAGGAGTCAGGAATGAGGTACGGCTTTTCAACGAGTACCACGCTCTTCTCGTCAGACTTGCAAAAGATTTCTGCAGGACAACACCATGCTGCAGTGGATGCCCTCTTGAGGGGTTCTGAAAATGGTTAGAGCTGTTACCCAGCTGCTTGTTGGGTTGATGCTGCTCTTCGGGTTCCTCACGCTCTTCCCCAAGGCTTTACGGGAATTTCGTACGGGCACGATAACCAAAGGCCTTGTTTCCTTGCTGCTGGGTCTCTGTGCGCTGTTCTTTTCCTGGATGGCTTTCTACTACGCGTATCTATTCTTCAGAAAGTAAGCTATCATCCGATGCTACTGCACGTTCCGTATCTTCTTCTTTTTCCTCGTCGTCCGATATCTCCTGAAGGGAGTGAAGACTGAATGATTCTTTTCTCTTCTCACTATCATCGGCAAGGATCTGCCGGAAGCGCCCCAGAACGTCTCTCATCTCTTTATGAAACTGTCTCCGCATCATCCTCAGCTCAACGATCTCTTCATTTACGGCCAAGACCTGCTCATGGGATCTCCCAACCAATTCCTCTGACTGTTGCATTGCCTTTTCAACGAGCCGGTCAGCTTCTTTTCTGGCGAGGATCTTGTACTCATCAGACATCTGCTGAGCTTCCTGAAGGGTCCGTCCCAGAAGGTTCTCCATTTCCCAGAACCGCCTGACCTCCTCGTCTGTCTGCTGCAGACGTTCCTTAAGCACAGCATTCTCTCTCAGCAGATCCTCGACCTCCTCCCGGATTAGTTCAAGGAATGCGCAGACCTCTTCCGTATGGAAACCCCTGAATCTCACAGGGAATTGCTTCTGCTGTATATCGAGCGGCGTGATCCTCATCGAGCCTTATTATACAATAACTCGCCTCCTTTCACCCCTGTGTCACCTGCTGCCTGCCGATAATAATAAGATGCCGCATGCTGTCCTGAAACGGGAGGACCATATCATGCCTCCTGATGCTCCGGCCGACGATACCTCTCAGCTCTTCGTCAACCTTGGGCCCCTTGCTCAGAATAAGCACGCCATTTTTCTTGAGTATCCTTTCAGCTTTATTGATAAATTCATGTATGCTGAAAAGCGCGCGTGTCACCGCAGCATCGAACAGCTCTCCGTGAACATCTTCTACGCGTATATCGATGATCCTGAGCCCATCAAGGCGCAGCGCCCTCTGGATATGTGCAAGAAACTGTGCTTTCTTCTGCGAGGGTTCCACAAGCGTCATGCCGAGTTCGGGTCGCATGATCTTCATCGGGATACCCGGAAATCCCGCACCACTCCCGATGTCGGCAACCGTAAGGACGTCTCCGGCTAGAACTTTGTGGAACAGAAGGGAGTCGAGGAAATGCTTTATGACAATGTCCCTATCAGTCTGCAGCCCGGTGAGGTTATATGCCCTGTTCCATTTCTTCAGCTCCGCGAGTAAAAGAGAAAAAGCTTCGAGCTGTTTTTCGGTATAAGAAATCCGGAGCATATCGAGGCCCTTGATGAAAAGTTCCCTTGCTTCTCCCATAACCCCTATCAGTGAGGGCGGTGTATATCATCATGTTTACTGCCTGTGACGACAGTATGATGTACAACCGCACTAGTCCTTTTCGACGACCTTTGCAATGCCGACGATCTTTCCCTCATCGATATCCATAAGCTTTACCCCCTGGGTATTCCTGCCCAGCAGGGATATATCTTCCGCCCTGGTGCGTATGAGCTTGCCCGCACTGGTGATCATCACGACTTCATCCTCATCCCGGACGAGCATCAGGCCCGCCACTTTTCCGCCCTTTTCGGTGAGTTTCAGGGATATGACACCTTTGCCTCCCCTGCCCTGAAGAGGATAATCCTCTATTTTGGTCCTCTTCCCGAGGCCGTTCTCCGCAGCGGTAAGGATCGAAGTCTTTTCATCAACGACCTCAGCTGCGACCACCTCGTCTTTTTCCTCGAGCTTTATGCCGCGAACACCTGTTGCCGTTCTCCCCATATCCCTCACATCTCCTTCATGGAACTTAATTGCCAACCCGTTCAGCGTGCCGATGATCAGGTCATTGGTGCCGCTGGTCTTTCGCACCGCAATCAGCTCATCCCCCTCATCAAGGGATATGGCGATGATGCCTTTGCCCCGCGGATTACTGTACGCAGTCAGCGCAGTTTTCTTGACCGTGCCGTTCTTGGTAAACATGACGAGATATCCTTCCTTGAAATCGCGAACCGGAAGCGCCGTCGTGATACGCTCACCTTCAGAGAGCTGGAGCAGGTTGACCAGCGCCTTTCCCTTGGCCGTCCTGCCTGCCTCGGGCAACTGGTAGGTCTTCAGCCAGTAAAGCCTTCCAAAGTTCGAGAAGAAGAGCATATAATCATGCGTCGAGCCGATAAAGAGCTGTGCGACAAAATCCTCCTCCTTCGTCTCCATGCCGGTAAGGCCTTTTCCGCCCCTCCGCTGGCTCCGGTATGCGCTCAGGGGGTTTCGTTTGATATATCCCTGATGGGACAGGGTAATGACCATCTCTTCTTCCGTAATGAGGTCTTCAATGGTTATCTCCCTGGTATCCTCGCTTATCTCCGTCCTTCGCTCGTCAGCATATCTGTTCCTGATCTCAAGAAGTTCTTCTCGTATGATCTTTGAAACGAGCTTCTCGCTCCCGAGAATAGACTTCAGCCGTTCGATCTCCTTCAGGGTCTCCTTAAATTCGCTGACGATCTTTTCCCGCTCAAGTCCGGTGAGCCTTTGCAGCTTCATGTCCAGAATTGCCTGGGCCTGGACCTCCGTAAGCTGATATCCCTGCATGAGCCCGTTCCGTGCCTCTTCCGGATTTCTGGATTTTCTGATAAGCGCAATAATCTCATCAAGATGGTCGAGGGCTATCTTGAGCCCTTCCAGGATATGTGCACGCTCCTCAGCCTTTCTGAGCTCAAACCTGGTCCTTCGCAGGATGACGTCACGCCGGTGCTGAAGGAAATGGTTGAGCAGGGTGTTCAGCTTGAGCACACGCGGCTGCCCGCTTACCAGCGCAAGCATGATAATGCCAAAGGTCGTCTCCATCTGCGTATGTTTATAAAGATTGTTCAGCACCACCTCAGCCATGGCGTTGCGTTTCAGCTCGATGACGACCCGAATACCGTCCCGGTCCGATTCGTCCCGGATATCGGAAATGTCTTCGATCTGTTTTTCCCGCACAAGCTCCGCCATCTTTTCGATAAGCCTGGCCTTGTTGACCTGATAGGGCATCTCGGTGATGATGATATTTTCTCCCCCGCGGTGTTCCTTTTCTATCTTGGCCTTTGCCCTGACTTTCACCAGCCCCCTGCCGGTAGTATAGGCATCCTTGATCCCGGCAGTTCCGTGGATAATGCCTCCGGTCGGAAAGTCCGGCCCCTTGATCACAGTCATCAGTTGCTCCACCGGCGTGTTCCGGTCTTCCAGAAGCATAAAAAGACCGTCGATCACTTCTCCCAGATTATGCGGCGGGATGTTGGTCGCCATACCGACCGCGATGCCGGCCGAACCGTTGACCAGCAGGTTCGGGAATTTGGCCGGCAGGATCAGCGGCTCCTGCTCCGAGCCGTCGTAGTTGGGGCCGAAGTCCACCGTCTCCTTG
>DKBO01000055.1 GCA_002448975.1 Nitrospiraceae bacterium UBA6898 | reverse complement strand
GTTTTTAGGGTAGAGGTCCCTACCTGTAAATATTATGATGCATACGGTATCATACATGCTGATTGGTGTCCATGAGTCTTTTTGCGGGCTCCGTATCCTACTTTAATGGAGGTTAGGCTATCAGCCGTCAGACATATCCCAGGGTTATCCCCTTTGCGCTGTTTATCGCATTTATCGGCATAGATGAAATTATTCGCTTTTTCACAGAACATGGCATCCTTCAACATACTGAAAACATTGCCTATTTCCTTTACCCCATTAAGACCTTAGCTACAGGGGCCGTCCTCCTGCACTTCTGGCGCCGCTACGACGAAATCTGCTTCAGGGATTACCTCAACGTATCCCAGACTGCCCTGGGTGTTCTTGCGGGATTGGTGGTCTTCTTCCTGTGGGTCCTGATGGCTTGGGATTGGGCAACGTTCGGAACGCTGCAGGGTTATGACCCGACAGTCTTTCCTGACGGCATAACGCGAAGCATGCTGATCGGGTTCAGGCTGGCCGGCGCATCCATTGTCGTGCCGGTAATGGAAGAGCTTTTCTGGAGATCTTTTCTTGTGAGATATCTCATTGACAGCGACATCAAGAAGGTCGCCATAGGGCAGTTCACCGCGATGTCATGCATTGTGACAATCATACTTTTTGGCATGGAACACAATTTCTGGCTCTCAGGCATAATTGCGGGAGCAGTCTATACACTTCTGCTCTACCGCACTAAAAGCATCGCCCAGTGCATCCTTTCCCATGCCGTGACGAACTTCTCACTGGGAATATATGTTTTGAACACAGGAAAATGGCATTTCTGGTAGCACGCGATACCCTTACCGCGCAGGTCCGCAGGAAACAGAAAACCAGGAACGCTGATTACCCATGGATACCTCTTATAAGGTCTGCCCAGCCAATTATTCATGCTGCTGTACTATGAAAAATATACGCATTACAGCATAAAATCATCACATGTAAGAAGTAGATCAAAGATACTGGATCAGATGAGGTTTACAGGAGGGGGATTTTTTCTTCCAGCTTCATCGACGACCGGCTTTGCTGCAAGCTGCGGTTCGTGAGAATCGTCATCCGGAGGCAACAAAAAGGGGAAGCACCTTGCGATGCTTCCCCTTTCAAGCAACTATCGCTACGAAGCTATTTTTTGAATCTCCTCCGCATTAGCCCGACGCCGACAAGGCCTGCACCGAGCAGGAGAATCGTCCCAGGCTCAGGAACCGCGTTATTTACAAAGGCTTCACTGCCGCCCGATGCAAATCCCTGCACATGAATGCCAATTCTGAGAGAACCGTCATTAAGGTCTGCTATTACATCATCATATGTCTGACCATCTTGAAGGGTGAAAGTGATGGTGAGCGTCTCGCCAGGATTCACACCCATCGGTTGAACCGGTGTATCAGAGTCAGCTGAAAAACCCGCAGTCGTTACGAAGGGAGGAGTTGCATTCTGCCCACCCGGCAAGTTTGGGGGAGTCGCATATTGAGAAAACGACACACCGGAGCCGTTGGTGATACTGGCTATAGCCAAGAGACTGCCGTCATCAAAGTAAACATCGGTTATTGATGATGCGGCTGGCCCCGAGTTATTAAAAGTGAATGACACAGTTCCATCCCCATTGTCCGTAACATCAACAGTGAGTTGGCTTAGACCGATTGCGACATCACCTGCATTGTTGTTGGTGACGTTATAGAACGAGTATGTCGTAGCACTTGCATAGGCAGCAAGCCCCATCACTAAGAACACCGCTAATCCTAGAATCGCTAATCTTTTCATCTCTTTTTCCCCCTATTCCTCTCAGATTTATTCAAAGTTACTATTTTTTCTGTCTTAACAATAATAGTATCAGCAAGTTGCCTGCCAAGTCTTAACTTATTGATTTTATTAACTTACCATTACGTTAGCCAACACAAGTGTAAAATATTCCGACAACATTTACTCTTCTTCGAATATACTTTTCTCATAATATCAATGAGTTATAAATCAAACGCTTCCGACGATTACCGTTAAATATTCCGACAGATGGAATCCTAATTAATATGAGGAGTGGCAAGGCATCAAAAGACTTATTATTCAATAGGTTAGCTCACTTTACTCTTGGAGAGTTTTCCTGTCTCATCCGGCCCTTATATCGGATGAATTCCGTACACCTTTTGAAAGGAAAAAGTTTCAGCGGCGTGCAAGTCAGGACGATAAAAACGGGGGCTGTGGCAGAGACCTCACAGCATACGTGTCATCAGGCATAACTGATCTTGTGTTTTTTCAAGAGATCATACAGCGTAGGCCGGGATATTCCCAGCTCTTCGGCGGTCTTCGCAATATTTCCCTGATACTTGTCCATGGCCGAAAGTACCCTTTCCCTTTCCGCCCTGTCCCTAACCTCTTTCAAAGTCACGGCATCCGCCTTGCCTAGCTGTTTTGCCGTCGGCTCAGCAAAGCCAAGGTCTTCCGGCGTGATGAGTGCACCTTCGGACATGATCACGGCCCGATGTATAACATTTTCGAGCTCACGCACATTGCCGGGCCAGGGATGGGAACGCAGCACCTCAAGCGATTCAGGCGCAAAACCCTTCAGGTTCTTGCCTGCTTCCCGTGAAAACCTTCCGAGGAAGAGGTTCGACAAAACGACAACATCATCACCCCGTTCACGCAGTGCAGGCAAAGTTATCGTGATGACGCCGATACGGTAGTAAAGGTCTTCCCTGAATTTGCCGTCCTGCATGGCCTTTGCAATATCGATGTTCGTGGCTGCAATTATCCGTGCATTCACCGCTATGTCTTCCCTGCCCCCGACACGCTGGATCGTCTTGTCCTGCAGGAACCGCAGGAGCTTTACCTGGAGATTTCCGGGCAGTTCAGCGATCTCATCAAGAAAAAGGGTGCCCTCGTGGGCAAACTCGAATTTGCCCTGGACCTGGCTCTGGGCCCCCGTAAAGGCCCCCTTTTCATGACCGAAAAGTTCCGACTCAAGAAGGTTTTCGGGAATGGCGCCGCAATTAATGGGGACAAAAGTATGGCCTTTCCGCAGGCTCTTTGCATGGATAGACCTGGCAACGAGTTCCTTGCCGGTACCGCTCTCCCCTATGATGAGCACCGATGCCTCGGATGAGGCGATCTTTCTTATGGTCGCAAAAACATCCTGCATGGCAGGGCATTGGCTGAACATTCCGCCGGTTTCGCCGGCCTTTTCCTCGAGTTCTCCGTGCAGAGACCTGTTTTCACGCTCGAGGTTCGAAAGATGGAATGCCCTCTGAACAATGACCTTCAACTCCTTCAGATCGATCGGTTTCTGATAGAAGTCGTACGCCCCTGACTGTACGGCTCTCAGCGCGGTCTGCCGCTGATCGTTGCCGGTAATGACGATGACCTTGGTGTCAGGGCTTTCCTTTACCATCGTTTCGAGACACCGGAAACCTTCTGTTGTCCCTTCTTCGTCAGGCGGAAGGCCGAGGTCGAGGGTCACGACCTTCGGCTTCTGCTTCCTGAATATGGCAAGGGCCTCAGCGTAGTTCCCTGCAAGAAATACGGCGTAGTCACTGCCCATGCCCCATTTGAGCTGTGTCTTTATCTCTTCCGTATCATCAATGATCAGGATTGTTTCCATTTATGCCCGCATCTCCTCTGCTGCATATTTCGGCTCCTCTGCCAGCGGAAGGTAGACCGTGAAGACCGAACCCTTGCCGGGCCCACTCATAACCTCGATCTTGCCGTGATGTGCCTCGATTATCTGTTTGCATTGATAGAGGCCTATGCCGAGGCCTTTCTTCTTTGTAGTCTTGAAGGGCTTGAAGAGATGCTGCTCCTGAAAATCCTTCGGCATGCCGCAGCCTTCATCGCTCACGCGCACGAAGGCCATATCTTCAGCCCCTGCAGCGCCTGTCTCAACAGTTATTCGTCCCTTGTCCCCTGAAGCATCTACCGCGTTCAGAAGGAGGTTCAAAACCACCTTTCCGATCTCCTCCGCATCCGCATGAGCAAAGACGACACTTCCACAGAGTTCAATCTCCGGATGATCACCTTTCCCCATCGTCTGATTGACTGTTTCCCTGGCTATTTTGTGGAGGTCTTCAATGCTGAAGACAAGTCCTTTCTTTTCTCTGAGGTTCTTTAGCCTCGCTATCAATCCCTGCATTCTGCCGACAGTCGAGCCGAGAGATTGGAGCATATCCTGCTGAAAATCGGGGTTATTGATGTGATCAGCCGCATTTTGAACCATCAGCGACAAGGACGAGACAAGATTCTTTAGGTCGTGGATCACGAAGGAGGATATTTTGCCCATCATCTCCATCTCCCTCGCCCGCGACAGTTCATCCGCAAGTCTGAGGTTCAGAATCAGCGAATATGCCTGACGGGCAAGCGTCTTCATCAGGTCATAATCCTCATAGGTATATACCTCTTTTTCGTGAAGGGGTCTGGCAAGGGCAATAAATCCTGCCACCTCATCCCGGGCAAAGAGCGGCACTACAAGAGCAGTCCCTGATTCTTCAAAAAAAGCCCTGTTCTGCTCGGCAATTTCATGCTTATCGTCCTTTATGCTGAAGATCCTCTTTTTATTTTTCATATAGTGGATTAGAGCATTGTCCTTCGAAAAGATGCAGTCACCGCCGTCAAACTCATATGTCACTGCGGCACGGTAATCATTCCTGTCTGCTGAATCGAGAAAGAGCACGGCGCCGACCATGCCAAAGGTCTCGCAAAACCCTTCGAGGATGGCATGCAGAAGTCCCTCTTCCGACTTTGGTGATGATACTTTCTCCGTAAACTGGAGCCATTGCGCCCGGTAGTCGTACTTGCTCGCATAAAAGTTCTTATGCAGGAAGACCCTTATTCTTCTTTGGATGCTCTCGGACAGCAGGACGATCACCATTCCGAGGGTCGCGACAAAGCCAAGAAATATCATAAAGGCCTTTGACAGGTCTTTGCCGAGGTAGCGCATTCCCTCGCCCAGCAGTCCAAGCCCTATCAGATAGAGCCCTACGGCAAGAATGACTACCGAGCTGTAGGCCATCTGTTTTGAAACATAGAGCCTGACATCGCTCCCCCTTCTCGTTCTCGAGTAGAACATCAAGAGGACCGAAAGCAGCATTGCCACAGACATTACCGGGAGCAGGTTCATATTGATCGTCCGGTAGAGAAGCCCTTTGCTGTAATAGAAGATAAGCACCGCTATCAGGGCGCCTATGCCGATGACATCGAACTTTATCCTCCAGAGTGCTGTCCTCCCCGCAGTCCTGAGAGTCATCTCAAGGTTGACAAGGGCTAAGATCAGATAGACCAGGAGGCAGATATAAAACGCAAAGCCGGCATTGTCGAGGAAGAGGATCTTTTCGATGTCAAAATCAGGCGCGTAATAAAATCGGTCTATCGGAAGTAGCACAGCAACTGCGACAAAAAGCAGCGAACTCGCCAGTGCGGTCTTCTGGAAGATACCAACCGAGCCAGGGACCTCACTCCGATACGCCGTAAGCGTAGCCATCAGCCACGTTACAGGAAGCAGGGACTCTGCGATGAGGGACCATCGCTTATACAGCATAAATCTCTCGGGATTGTTCACCGTCAGCAGATCAAGGGCATGGAATGTTGCCGTCATGAGGAGGGCTGCAATGAGCGAATAGGAGGCAAGGCTTCTATCCCGCTTCACAGCAAGGAATAAGGAATATAGGACCGTTCCGGTAATGGCGGCTGAGGCTATGATATTTGGAAAGATCATCTCTAATTATACTTAATTCGGCAGAAACTCCTGGATTTTTGGATAGAAGCCATTGATAAATCTGATACCCTCCGAGAGAGCCTTTTCCTCATCGGTATCAAAGATCAGTGAGACCCTGATAAAGGCCGCATCCTTTCTCCGGTAAAGGGCCGAATTCATGATCTCATGAATCTTAAGCGCATACTCGCTCGTAAGGGAGCTTCCTTTGATCTCGTACCAGTAAAGCAGAAGCTGTTTCATGCCGCTGTTCTGGTAAACCGCCTTATTGACCTGCAGTTTCCTGCCTCCCACAGATATGGTCATTTGCAGTTCCGGGCCTTCCCTCCATCCGCTCCCGANNCCCCCGCCATGATAACCGATATAGAGCTCGACCGGCCGTCCACTGTCACTGGAGTACTTCCTGTCCAGGTAATCCGTAGGCTTCAGGACGGCAAGGGTGTTAGCGCTGAACACGGCCTGCGAGGTCATATGCCAATCGAGATGTTTCTCGGGAAACTCTAAAAAAGGGCGCTTCATAGGCACTTTGACATCTTCATGAAGATACATGAACAATCCAGCAAGGATCAGCAGTGCTGCTGCGATAGTAAATCTTTTGCCAGCTGTCATTTAGGCAGCCTCCGCATAAGGGCTGCGACGCCGGCAAGCAATACCATGGCAAGGCCGAAGATCGCCAGACCTGCAAACTCGTGGAAGAATCCTTCAGCCGCCTTCGCTCCCCAGTACTGGGCCAGTATGCCGGTAACGATTACCCTTACGGCATTCGTGATGACTGCAATGGGCAGTGCGGAAAGGGAAACTACCCATTTCTTCCAGGCTGCACGCTGGGTAAGGAAGGAGATGCCGACCCCCAGTGCAAGCAGGGACATGAGTGACCGCATGCCGCTACAGGCATCGGCAACCTCCAGGACAATGGCAGGAAACATTAAAATATTGCCCTCCCTGACAACAACAACGCCGATCGCCTGAAGGAACAGCACCGAGTACTTCGCCACGAAAAGCTTGAGAGGAAAGGCAAAGGCGTTGTAGACGATCGCCGGAAGCGGCACCATAAAAAAAAGAAAACCGATAGGGAGTAAAAGCTTTTTGAATACCTCGCTACCGAAAAAATAGAAAACCATACCGCTGAGCAGTACGATCAGCGATGACCTCATGGTGAAGTATTCGGTCCCGACATAGCCGGCAATGAGCATCAGGAGGCCGAAAATCATGACGAAAAGCCCGGCATTTGAAGGGCTGACCTCGATCTTCTTCAGATCATCGAGCCTCTGGTATGCAAAATAACCGGACATCAGCGGGATAAGAAAACCGTGGGAATAGTTCGGATCATCGTACCACTGCCGTACCATCTCCCTTATGATGGCAGCATAGACGCCTGCTGTCAGCATGACCAGCAGAATAAGGCTATATTTGTAAGTACTGATATACTCAGATAGAAGAGCATTGCGCTCTGTCTTCATGTTATCTCCTCAAACATATCACTTGTATAATAAATGCCCGTCGTAATGCCTGCAAGCTGCAGGTTATGTGCCCTCCGAAAAGCCACGAATTGCATCAAATAATTAATCGGTGAATCTCTCTGTCACATTTTGACGATTTCAGCAATCAGGGGACGATGATCTGAGCCGACGTATGGCCCCACCTTGCAGTTTTGAATCCCGAACCCACTACCCGTTACGATATGGTCGATACGGATTCGAAGAGGAATTCCCCGGACTGATGTTCTCTCGGTCCAGCCATACCCGAAACCCGCAGCCGAGAATGCATTGGTGTACCCTTTCCAGACTTCTCGATAGATAGAACTATCAGCAGGCATATTGAAATCGCCTGCCACAATGACAGGCAAGGATTGCGCAGCGATAATGCTTTGCACCTCTAGTGCGGTCTGCCGGCGACCTTCTGTTTCTTTGATCAGCAATCCCTTCCGGGATAACCGCAGGCCCGTTTTCCGGTCGAGCAGCGTCTGCAGTCCGTAGCGCGGGCTCGGCAAATGTACTGACGCCAGCGCAATAGTTCCCGCCGGTGTTTCCATAATAACTTCCAGCAGGCTGGTTCTCGGCCATGTGTGCGGAGGGTGCTGTGTCTGGTATTCCCTGCCCTGCTGTAGAGGATACCGCGAAAAAACTGCCAGCTGACCCTCCTGAATGCCGTTCCAGTCATCAGGCAGGTTCAGTTTCGATTTCACATCCCTGGGGCACTCCTGCAATGCCACGATATCGGCATGCGTATCCTCAATAAGCATTGAAAGCTCATCAGCATGTATGGCGCCGGAGGCGGTGTTGCAGGTAAGAACCCTGAGCATGGGGCTGCCGGGATTATTGGTCTTGCCCAAGCCAAGGCTGAAGCCCATAAAAGGGCCAAAAATAATCAGGGCCCCCAGTGACAAAGGAATAATCATGATCCGGCTACGCCATGCAGCCAGCGGCAAAAGAATCACAAGAGGAATGGCAACAAACCAGCGAGGCCCGAAGAGCAAAATAGTTGCCGGCCACCATCTGTCACCTCCAATGAAGAGCGTTAGCCAGAGAGCTATGACAAGAAGGAGATATCCCCAGGATATCCAAGCGATCCTTCCATGAAAAAAGCGATTATACACGAGCTATTCTATGTTTCAGATGAGAAAGATAATGCAGCTTTGTGAGTATTCCGATCAGGAAATGTGCGATATGCACATAATTATTTAGGACAGAGTTGCCGGCCACCACCGGGTATCTGCGACGGATATGAGCCTCCAAAATACGCTGACTACAGCGAGGAAGCTCAAGCAACGAACATCTAAGTAATGGGCGGATTGAGGACGCCCCGAAGGGGCTGTACTCGAATGCTTTGTTCGGGTCGCGGAGCGACCGGGCAAAGTGTTCGAGCCTCAATTCCCCCATTCAGGGGAGCGGAGCGACCCCGAATAACGTAATGTCAATTTTCAGTGCCTGTTCAGAATCAGTCAATCAGCCAAAGTTCATATAAGTCTGGCTTAATCATGGTGCTAAGGTGATATAATCTTGACGTTTTTGGGAGGTAGTGGTACTGTTGCTGAGGTAATAACAATATTCGCCGCGAAAGCGTCTGGCAGAAAATTGTTGCGCGAGTTGCGAAATACAGCGGATTGCATATCTTCACGCACAACAGCATCGGCATAAATATTATTACTAATAGTAACATTCCGGGGCACACCGGATGTGCCATTAACATACGCGCCATCTACGAGCGGATAGTACATTGCAGACTTAGGATAGTCGATCCGGAAGGTGTTTCCGTCGAGCAGCATGCTCCGATTCACATCTTCCGTCACATTGCCGTCAAGACGTAAAAAACAACTGTTGGTTACAAGAGTGTTTTTCGTAAATGACATATCCGATGCATAGGTTTCAAGGATAAGAACAGTCGCGGCAATTTTTCCGCTGCCAGCAACCGATATTGCCTTAAAGGTATTGTCATGAACCAGATTATTAGTTGTTGTACCGGCTGGCTGGGCATAAAACCTAAATACCGCAGCTTCACACTCATCAGCATATGCCGTGACAATGTTAAACCGTGTCTCCACATTAGACGATGCGGGGTCAACCTGTATACCATAAGCCGCTCCACCACATCCACCGATTTCTAATCCGTATTCCTGGTTGTTTTTCCGGTAGTGTACTTCTACTGTATTTTTCTCAATTATTCCGTCATTTCCATGAATAAAAATACCACGACATGCATCGTTACCGGAACCACAACGGATTGTATTGTCATGGATATGCGCCGAATACGTTCCATAACCGCCAACAATCCCAAAATCGTTCGTATATTTTGACTGCAGAGTGATATCGTTATTGAATATTTCGGTCAGCATAGTTGCCGAAGGAGAGCCGGCAACATATATACCCGTTTGAATCCCGTGGGTAATAGTGTTGTTGAATATTTTTCCCGCCACACCGGTCGCGGCATCAGCGCGGTCTACGCGAATAAGTGCTCCATCATAGTGATCGCGAATCTCTATGGTGTCATTGTACCCATGAATGATGTTATCAGATATAATACCATTCGCAGCATTTGTTGCGCGGATAGCTTGGGTACTGTTACCATTAACAGTTATCTCCAGGTTATTCACCGTGTAATTATTTAAATCCGATTGAACACCTCCTGCCATGATTACAGCGTGGGAGAAGTCGCCATGCATCTGTCCTTGTATAACCCTTCCTTTGGTCCCTCCAGTACTCGTTACAGTTCCTCTTCTTGCCCAAGCATTAGAGATCCCATACTGGATATTAGTGCCTCCAAACTGAATTCCGTTATTACCCGTCTGTTGAATCCGCACATCGTCAAAGTAAAACGCACCATAGGGAGGTTGCCCTACGTTAGTAACAGTTTTCGCCCCTGTGACAGTTAATCGGATCTGCACAGCAGTTTCAACTGTGGGGGTATAAATCGCCCTTACGTATTGGAAACCTCTTGTTGTCCATCGCGACTGAACTTCACGGGAATCTCGTGCGGCAAGGACAGTGTTGTCCGATGCTTTAATGATCTCGATCGTCATATGAATATCTGCATTTGCTGCATTCGCTATATCGTAGGGTTGCCACATCATCACTGACGCGGAATAAGACATATTTGCCCTTAACGTATATGTTACATTTGTCTTAATCGTCTGGTCCTGGGTGAGTGGAGCTATTATTTTCAACGCATAAGCACCATCATATACCGTGCGATCCAAGTATGCGCCAGCCGCCCGCGCTGCAGCCGGAGCCCCGGTTAAATTCCAATTTGACATGTCTGCGGATTCAAAGGTACCATTTGCAAGATGAATCGGCACCGCGTTGTCATAAGTTACGGTGTGACCGTTAAGATCAAGGGTTACATCATTTGCAGCAACAAAAAAACAAGTGCCGTCGCTGGCCACGTCATTTTGAAGCACATAGGTTGTGGAAGCCTGCGTTAACGCGCCACAGGATGATATGTTAGTAGTTCCCGCATAGGCAGCACAAACAACCGTCATAACAGGGCACATCAAGAAAAGAATGATCACCTTTCGCCATTTTGCTGCAAGGCTATGACTGATTCTGAATAACGCTAGCATTTCGCACCCCTTGTCCGGTCAGCCAGCTATATTGGAGAAAAAAAGACCTTATTTTTGCGCACATCAGATAATACCCATAGGCTTCGCGACCTATCCTCAAGACTGGATTTGCATTGTTGTCTACACTTCATGTCGTTACTAGTATATGTATCGCATAATTTTGCTGATAAGTATGTGTCAATCATCACAAAATCAAACCCTGCTAAATTCTTAGCGGCACATTACAAAGGGAGCAGGTTAAATCAGCTAGTGAACATTGAACAGCAACGCCGGAATATTTAATTAATATTATTATTAATCGACCATATATACAAATCTTAATTTCCCAGCCTGTGTTTTATCGAACACGTCAGTGTATTCTATGGCAACATTTTCGTAGTTGAACTTTTCCTGCATCGTTTTTTTGACGAGAGCACCGACATCGTTAAAACTATCGGCCACGTGAAGTCTGACTATAAGCTTATCAGTGTTTCTGAAATATATAACTTGATATTGGATAATCGAGGACATCCCGAAAAAGAGAAACTCGAAATATTCTCCATTGATTACCTTGCCGTTTGGCAGTTCGATATTGTCATTGTCCCTACCGGCAAGACTCATAATCCTTGGAGAGAAACGGCCGCAGGAACAGGGATAATAGTCGATAGCACTGGCAAGGTCTCCTATCTTGTACCGTATAAACGGCATAATGTAGTTGTTAAGGTTTGTTACCAGGATATCCTGGCCATCCAGTTCCACATACTGATTCTCAAATACCATGTGCAGTCCGTTGTGGGCTTCGCATTCCGTGGCAACCTGGCTGACCTCGCGGCAGCCATATGAATCGAACACTTTGCAGGCAAATATTCGCTCGATCGTCTCTCGCATGCGTGCGTGAAGCACCTCGGTGCTGGATATAATCGCCCGCGGCTTAGAGATTGAAATTCCCTTGCTTTCGACGTACCGTGCAACATAGTAGAGTGATGTGGCGTAACCCCGAAGAATACGCGGTTTGAGCAGATTATAGTATCTTAGATACTTGTTCAGCATCTTCTCATCCAGATCAAAAGTATTGAGTGGAATGATTCCATCACGGAACACATGATAGATCATTTTCCGAAGCGTGATACCCGTACCTATATCGCGTGTCGCCCCCCAAAACACTGCTTCCAGGTCATGGTCTGTTGCTCCCATCATATATTTCCAGGCACGCAAGCGGGCAGCATCAGCCCATTGGATATAACTGTCATCCTGATAAAAATTTAAGGGCATCCCGGTTGAACCGCCGGTCGAGTTTAATGGGAGGCAGCTCGTATCTGTCCCCTCGGCAACCATCTGATCAAGCGACTGTTGCATATCCCTTTTGGTAAGCAAAGGGATTTTTGAAAAGTCATCGAAGCTTTGAATGTCTCTCATACGAAGGTCATACTGCTTGAATAGGCTTCGGTAATAAGGTACCTTACTGAAGGCGTGACGTATGAGAGGCTGTAGTTTATCCCACTGATACTCCCTGATCTGTTCCAGCTTCCAGTATTGAGAGGAGAGTAGAAATTGCAGCTTATCTGATACGTCCTTGGATATCGGTCTTCTAAACCAGTTAACCAATCGAGTCCCCTGAAATTGCGTGTTTTGAACTTCTCAGCATTGAGATGAAACGATCCGGTGCTAAACACAAAGCTGCGTATAAAAGCGCTTTTACTAAATGTCGAGCCAACCCACAGCTCTTAAGAAACATAATACGCGCAGCACCAAAATCATTTCTCTCCCAATAACATTCACCAAGTTTATAGTATGCAAATCTGAGCGCCTGCTTTAGTGCTTTCCCTTGTTGCTCACTCATTTTGCCAACCGAAGGCTTGAAGTTGCTGTAGATCTTGACCCGGGAATCCCACCGATCAAAGGTATTTGAAACACCTTGAGCTGCATGGATACGCCGGCGAGTTAGGGGCTTCCTGATCATGCCAACTTTTGAAACAAGAAAGAGTCGTAGGAAAAGTTCTATGTCATCGCCATAGTCAATGGCCGTATTGAACCCGCCAACCTGCCGAATCAGATCTGAACGTATCATGACCGAAGAAGTAAGAGGGAAACATCCCCTTAGAAGCTGGCAGAAATTATCTTGGCTGAGATCTAGCCAAGGAAATTGATCGAGGTACAGACGGAGATCGCCGGTAGCATCAAACTCAATTGCATCTGTAAAAACCCATCCCACATTAGGCTTCGACTCCAAAAAAGCGACTCGATCAGCGATGGATTCCGGAAAGAGAAGGTCATCATGATCAAGAAAAGCTATATATTCACCTTTTGCTTGACTAATGCCATTATTTCTCGCAGCGCCTCTACCTTTGTTTTGCTGTCGAATGATTTTGACAGGGCCATTCATATTTGAAACAATTTCAGCAGTGTTATCGATAGATCCGTCATCAACGATAACGATCTCAATGTCATTGCATGTTTGTAATTGCGCACTGCTAATCGTCTCCTTAATAAATTGCGAAGAATTGTAGGTAGGTATAATTAGACTGATCATGATGCACTGACTATAAATAAGGTTTTTTTTGCACTTCTATGAAAGCTTTGATATATAAAAAATTGCCTGATCTCCATCTTTATTTTTATTCAAGGTTTCAGCTCTGATTTTAAATTCACTAATTTCATCCACGCCAAATATAGATTTATCCGGATTAACACGGTAAGACCGTTCATCCATATAAGATATACCTTTTTTTATCTGCTCACTACCCCAGAATTGATTTGCATTTGAATCATATTCAATTTGGTCAATTTTAAATCCTGAATTATTAGCAAGAATTTCCATGCTATTAAGCGAATGCAAATATAAGTGCCGTGGAGCATCGATTTGAACCCAGTCAGTTTTATAATTTCTCCATGCAAATGAGGATACAATTGGGATTCTCATGATAACGCGACCGGAGGCAGAGAGGATCTTGCGCAAAGAATTGAGTACAGCGGCAGGGTCTGCCATATGTTCAAATGAGTGGTGAAACATGACAACATCGTATTTATGATTTAACTCAGTTAGCTCTTTCTTAAAAATAGATACCCCGTTCTTATATATAATATCTTTATTAATATAGGGATCTATTCCAGTTAATTTTGTAAACCCTTCCCCTCTTAAAGCAACTAGCAACTCGCCAGATCCACATCCAACATCCAATATTTTATGGTTTGACTTGAGTTGTGCAGTACGTATCCATTTGGGCAGAATCGGGTCACCAACAAAATTAACTAATATTTTGCCTAGAATGCCACGCGGAGATAAATAATAATTCAATCTTGCACGTTTCAAAATATCCTTAAACGGTGAGATCGATTGCTCTGCGACTTCGGAATAGGAATAATATCTCGCAGGGTAATGTCGCTGAATATCAAATGGGATTTCACTCAGCTGAAGACAGCCGCAATTTGAACATAAAATATATTTGAATTCCTCATGTGTTCCATACATCATTTCTTTAACTAGGTATTTCTTATGATTAAAGGAAGAACCACAAATTCTGCATTCAATTTCCATATGTTATCCTCCTCGTCTTTATAACACGCTATTTAAGTTGCGATGCACGGCTGATTAATATCGCTACGAAACAACCTCTGCTGTCATCTATTTCAAGTTAGCATCGCTTTCAGCTTATATCGTGCGTATTCAAAAAGATGCCTACCATCAATTGTTCCGGCTACTATAACGAGTAGCCAAAGAATCGAAATAACTAGAACCACTGCTACAAGGGCAAAATACCCATTAAGAGGAATCATCTCACGCAGCAGCAGCCCCCCTCCACATAGTGGCACCATTAGCAATGTGAGCCTTCCAAAGCCTTCATAATATTTTTTTAACCCAAACCCTATTTTTCTGCTTCCATACCAAGGTATAACTATACCCCGAGATACAATCAAAGGGATTGCCGTTGCCATGGCTACGCCATTAAGTCCTAATGCCGGGATAAGCGTTATCATAAGCACTATGCAAACTATTGCTTCAGCGAATAGTATTAATGATAATAGTTTAACTTGGCCAAGCCCCATAAGAATATTCTCTAAAGGCATTGCAGCAATTACAAAAATATATGCTACGCTCAACAAAGGCAAAACTGTGACGACACCTTCTGCAAATGTATTGTTTATCCAGATTCTAATGAATACATGTCCAAGAGAATAAATGAATATGAATATTGGCAAATAAATAATTAAGCCAATTCTAGAACTCCAGAGAGTAGTTTCGATCAATTCAGTTTCAGCACCGACAGCTTGCTTTGAGCTTGCATAAGGCTGAAGCACGCGGCAAAAATTATTCACAACGTTGCTGGCATAGGTCAAAAGCATTGTTGGTATGGAATAAATTGCTACCGAATCGAGAGTAAGCATTGCACCGATAATTAACGGAGTTGTATAAGTAAACAATCTTCCCGCTATTCCAATGACAAAAACGAACGAGCTATAACTTAATAATTCGCGAAACATCGCAAATGATGCAATGCTAAATCTTACTCTCAACCCTGGCAGTAAGGCAACTCCGCAGTAAGACATATAGCTTACTGTAAGCATCACACCTGCACTATGTATAAGAGCGATTGCTACAATGCCGCCCCCATTTTTTAGCGCAATAATGTAAGCAATATTTTGAATTGTTATCATACCGAGAGTTGCTTTAGCAGTTATGTCATATCGCTGTAGACCAACCAAAATACCAGAAAGAGCATTTAGAGGAAACTGGAGTGCAAATCCTAGGCCTACTATAAGGATAGTGAAACGCGCATCGTGAAGTAGCGCTGATGAGATTTTGAATAAGTCTGGGGCCATATGCGATAAAAGCACAGAAACAATCGCGGTGCAGCATGCGGCAAAACAAAAAAATAGAAAACCCAGGCTTATAACCTGACTTAGATTAGTAATATTTCTTTCCGCATGAAATTTTGCAATAAACCTGACTAGAGCGTTACGAAATCCTATATCTAGAAGCCCATAGTAACCAGCAATTGACATAGCAATCGTCCAGAAACCATAGCGTTCATTCCCCAGATTATGCACCAAAAAGGGAGACATCCAAAACGCAATGAAGGCATTAATACCAAAAAGAATCCAGTTCCAATAACTGTTCTTCAGCAGTTTTTTTTGAGTGTCACTCACTGGGTAGCTACTCTGCGTGTGGCAAATTGAGCATTAAGCATACAGTAAAGTATTGAGGTAAATGCCGCAATCCAGAGCCAGTTGAAACGATATAAATTATGAGCAGCATATCCGTTGAAGAGTAAAAGTATAATTCCCATAACGCAAGCCTCTGCAAACGAAGCCAGATTCAGTTCGCTATGTCTCAAAATAGTCATGTTCATTGATATAACTTTGCCTAAATAAACAAGAAATGCCAAAACACCTAGGACACCCAACTCCCCCATCAATTGTCCATACATATTATGGGCCTGCATTGCAGCATCATCCCCAACTTTGCCTCTTGCCATTTTAAAACTACCTGCTCCAAACCCCAATACAGGACTCTTCATCAGCAATTGATATCCGTCTCTAAATCCTTTTCCACGACTTTCAGCAGACTCTTCAGCAGATTTCCTGAATTTTTCAGCTTCTGGACCTTCAAGCATTGCTTCGGGATCGATAATAGTCTCTATTCGAACCTTTTTTTCCTGTGGCATAAAGTTCCAGGTGACTGCTGCTACAATACAAATTACTATCAGTGACTTTAGCTTATTATGCGAACGAAACCAGAACAGCGAAGCACAGAGTGCTAAACTGACAAAACCTGCTCGGGAGCCGGTCATTACGATGCAGATAATTGACACAGCACCAAAAGCAATCAGCAAACGCATGTTCCACTTTACATCATCACCGCCTTTAAGTCTTTGATAGAGCGCATAAGCAAAGGGCAACGAATATACGATAGAAGCTGCAAACGTGTTTGGATCGCCACCGCTTTTATCTATCCCGATGAGCCGTCGTATCCCCATCCTAAACACATGACGTCCATGCACAAAATATTCATACAATGATTTAGCCTCATAAATAAACATGATTGCAATGTAGGCGTAAACTATATTTATGAACTCCTCTTCATCGGTAACTGATGACGCCAGAACAAAATAGAAAACCAAGTATTTAAAGTACCCCTCAACCGTTTTATACCAGGCATCAATGTCTTCAGACACCACTACAGTTAAGAGCATCACACAAAAAAAAGAAATTACAGGAACAATCCCATGAATTTTGTTTTTTTGAATAGTTTTGGAAAAAAAATAATAACCGAGGGTTGCGAACATCCAGAGACGCTCCAGGTGTATATAGCCCAAAATAGGATAAACCTCAAAAGGACGATAAATGAATAAAAACATATAGCCAATGAGAAAATACTTTATATGCACGAATCACCTACACCCATTACGGAGTCATAATATTCTTGCAAAATCTTAGCTTCCCGTTCTTTTCACATGGAATCTCGTCAACTATTGTCACCTTAAGTTTGGTCGGCTCAAGCATAAACTCATCCAGCTTTTGCTGCAGCCAGACTTTTGTATCAGCCCCATATTCATTAGTCACGACAACCAATATTTCAAATTTTCCAATGTCGTGCTGGATAATCTGCATAGCACTGATCTCCCGAGAATCCTTTATAAATTGGTTTGGAAACCATACTCCTGGTATTTTCTGCCCTTTTGAATTTTGAAAGGTGTCATTGATACGCCCAGCCATATCCATTAATCGAGGGAGCTTGCATCCGCACTGACACAAACTTTCAGTAAGCCGCCCAATATCTCCGATGTCATAGCGAATCAACGGCATACCCTTATTCCATAAGTCAGTAAGAAGGATAGCTCCCAAATCATCACAAACAAATGATGACGGCGCTATTTCAAGATAAAGAGAGTGACAATTCACATGCATCCCATCATGTTGATGACACTCTGTTGCTATACGTCCTGCCTCTCTTGCGCCGTACCAGTTGAACGGCATTATCCCAAACACTTCAGAGATAAGACTTCTTTGGTGCTCCAACAAGGGCTCGGCAGTACAAGATATTGCAGGTATCTTAAAATGATAGGTTTTTCTCTTTATAAAGTCGGCAAAAAGCTCAAGCGGGGTCGGATACGCTTGCAGCAATGAAGGTTTAAAGTTATTGAGTTTTCTAAAATACCCTTCCATTACTGTATCATCAAGCGGACTTCCTGGCAGAAATATACACCGATTGATAAGTAAATTTGCAAGTTTCTCTTTCAGCGTTTTGAACTCAGTCATATCTTGACGTGCCTGCCAGAGATATGCAGCCTTCATCCCAGGTTTATATCCCAACCAACCATCAAAAACAAATGTAGCACTCCTCTTTCTGTACATAGAATCCCAATCGCTGTAAAATGGAGTCGGCGAGGATGTCGTGCCGCCGGTTGCGGTCTTTCTGAGTTCTTCAAGCTTCCATGCGTTGCTGAGAATGTTTTGTCCCTCTGACCTGATGATATCTTTTGTAAGGACAGGTATTTTTTCGTATTCTGCCCATGTTAACGACTGTGGATGCTTGAGCCCCATTTCATCAAAGAGCCGGCGGTAATATATCGTAGTATCATATGCATGCTTGGCAATCTCGCGGATACGCTGAAGCTGGTAAGCTTTTATCACATCAAGAGGCTGAACATTAAAAGCCTCAATTTCAGAAATATATTCATAGCTGGAATCATGCTTATAAGACGCATAAGCAGGGATAAATACTTTATTGGCTAATAAATCAATAGGTTTCATAACTTACCATGATGATTCATAACGGTCTCATAGGCAACAGTCCATACATGTAATTGGTACAGCAAATTATAATACCTTGGTAAATGCAAGAACGCTTTTCATTCCCAGCTCGGACATCTGACTGCATGTCCTATTATGCCAAGGGTATTCAAGAGCAAGACAGACTGCTCCAGATGTTTCTTTAATCCACCTCATTATTCCAAATGCCTTCGAGGAAAATAATCCACGCCTGAAGCATGGCCTGAATCTCTTTGTCTCAGCACCTAGCATTTGCATCTGGTTCAGATATTTCCATGTAAACCAGCGATTTGCGTACTTGATTCCATCCCTATCCGGGTGCATCCAGTTGTGAAGTTCGAGGTAGCCAGCAATCGTGTAACCTTTCACAACTTCCTTAATGACATGGCATAGGGCATCACTCTCCGACCATTCTCGCGAAACATCTATCCCGGGTGAACCGACTCCGTTCATTTGGCAGTAGCCGACTGCAACGCCATTAGTTGCCAAAAGCGGAATCAGACAAAGATCAAACCTCTCCAGTAACCGTTCACGATAACTTGAACTTAACGCCGCACCCCTTACTACCCCGTCAAGACAGAAACTGCCAGCAGTTTCGTATGGGTGGCACCTCGCTACTGTAAGCAACAATGGCCTCTTTTCCCCCGGCCTTTTTTTCAGATAAAAAGCCCACACTGGTTCTATAAAACTGGGAGCTGAATGCTCACTGACTAATATTCCTGGCTTCTTATTACAAAATGCTTTCAGAGAGGCCACATCAGAATTCAAATAGCGTGGTGACGCAGATATCTTTGTGCGACCGGGAAATATTGGGATTGCAAATCTGTAGCGACCTTCACCTGTTGTCTGCCCCATGTAATTCTTCCAGTTGTGACCACAATTATCAGTGCATACATATAGGACATTTCTTAAGTAATGGTATTTTATTTCCTGCCAGTCAATGAGCAGACTTACTTCAATAACCTTACTAGTAAGATTGATAACATCTACGTCCATCCTGAACTTATAGGCTGGCGAGGAAATCTCACACTCAGGAGTAATAATAAATGATCCCTCGTCCGTCCTAGCAATGTTCGTAATATTTTGTGGGTTAGCCCCAAGAAAACCGCCAACCACTGATAAATCGGTAACGCTCAATGATGCACCTTTATCTCTACAATCGGTTCTACCATTCCAAAACCCCCTCCTTTTGTGAGTTTGAGGTAGTCTTATTCGAGATTGTTATTTCATTCATACTAGTCGTATTATTCATTTCTATTCACTTTACTAGTAGGTTTGGCAACGAAATTGATAACCTTCGCTGGGTTTCCGGAAAGAACCTCATAATCGTCTGTCGTATTTACTATGACACTCCCGGCACCAATGACATTTTGGATGCCAACATTAGCCATAATAACGGCACAGTTACCAATCCAACAGTTCTTCCCAATCGTCACCTTGGTAAATATTCCTGCCTGCTTTTGAATGGGTTTCCCTATTTCCTTGTAGCCATGCTGGTATTTTCCGCTTAAAATATGTACTCCGCTGCCGATCGTCGTATGATCGCCTATGAAAGCCATGCCTATAATGCAATATGCTCCAATATAAACACCTTTACCAACTTCTACTTCAGGATGAGCGAAGAAAGAGCCGAACCCGATATATATGTCTGTTGAACACCGCTCAAGCGTTCTGCTATAAAAGGCCACTCTAAGATAGCTGCCGATTTTTCCCGGCATGAGAGATAACAACTGGCCTTGGCCGGCAAACAGACTTTTCGATTCTGAAAGTCTGTAGGCAGCTATCAGCGGCAACGTCAGCGCTAAACTAAAAAGAAACAGCAGTTTTTTTATAAGTGGTTTCATGTGATGGACTATAAATGTTCGTATATTCTTCTTTCATTGCCTGTAATGAAAACAACCTCAATGCAGACTGCTTAATTTCACCTTGCCTATCTGCGAAACAATTTTGTTTGAGAATGTCCATAATGCCTTGCGCGAGCTGTTGATTATTGCCTACCGTAACGATAAAGCCAGTCTTTCCATCTGCAATTGCCTCCCTGCAGCCGCCAACATCAGTCGCTACAACCGGCAGCCCGGCAGCAAGATACTCAATAACAGAATTGGAAAAGCTCTCGGAATGCGACGAAAGAACTCCCACATCAAATGCACTCAACAACCGCGGGATATCGGTTCGTCTCCCGGCAAAGTAAACATTATCTTTAATGCCAAGTTCCTTGGAAAGTATCTTCGCGTTCTGACGTTCTTCGCCATCCCCGACGATCACGAACCAGGTATCTGGAAGCCGCTTTTTCACTATAGCTGCCGCTCTGAGAAATACATCTATCCCCTTCACAGGTCTAAGATTTGCGACAATCCCCACCACCCGAACATCCAGGGGAATGCCCAGTTCCTTTCTGACATTCACACCATCCTGTTCGGTAATGGTTTTGTATGGTTCCAGATCAATGGCGTTATAGATTACTTGAACCCTTTCCGGGGAGATCCCTTCTGTCTGTATTGCCCAATTCTTTGTACTCTGAGAGTTGGCAATAAAAAGGTCAACCCAGTTGTTCAATAACTTCTGTAGTTTAATCTCGCTCTGATTTAGCCAGTAGCCTTGATTCCTGCGAGTTGAGATAATTCTTGTTCCCGCTAATATCCCCGCAAGAATTCCGGCAATGTTTCCATCCCTGAAGTGCGTCTGAACTATCGCAATCTGCTCTTTCTTAAGAAATCGGGAAAATGACAATATACCAAGAAGGGTTTTCATGTTTTTGGCTACCTTCATCCCTATGACATGTAACGGACACAGGTCAAATTCCTTCTCCAGCCAATCGGATGAACTCAGCACGCAGAGATACGGCTTGAACCGGGAGCGGTCCAGGTGCTTGATCAGCAGCAGCAACTGCTTCTCTGTTCCAGCTGTGGGCGATTCAATGGTATCGATTACAAAAGCGATTTTCATCATGAATCATTCAGGCCTGATTCCGGGAATCTCAGCCCTCGGGCCAAGTTTACGGTCAATTAAACTCTCTTTAAGATAGCCCCACCCAAGTCCAGCATGAATTATGAATAAGATTACTGGCATCGGCATAGCATACCTCACACCCTCCCGGAGCACGCCCCTAATTGTTTCTACGCCGACCAGCAGCAGATAGAGACAATAGGGAATGCTCGAGAGCATCAGGGGTACTGTCGACCCGGTGATTACAAAAAGTACCAGAGAAAGCATCAGGACCAAAAGCCCGACCACAAACGCCGCAGGAATGAGCTGATTCAGCGTCATGGACTCCGGATGCTTTCTCATGAATCTTCTCCGCCCTTTGCCATACCGGACCATCTGCCCCAAAAGTCCATGCAGATTTTCGCGGGGATAGTACCGTATGGTGAGTTTCGGGCTGGTGTAGCACTTCAGCCCTGCCTTTTCAACACGGTAATTGAATTCAACGTCCTCGGCAGCATCGAAGGTTTCATCCACATAGCCGACCTTTTCGAACACTTCCCTTTTGTAAACAGCCCCGTTGCTGACTGGGCTGGCAAAGCCCTCGTATTCACCATAGATCATGGAATCGCCGCCATGCCCTAACCGTGAACCGCGGGCAATGGCTACTGATTTCTGGAATTTCGTTAGCCCCGGCGGGTCAAGCGGCTGCGGCCGGCCAAGGCAGTCAGCTCCGCTCTTTTCGAAGCAGCCGACAACATTGAGCAATAATTGGTTATCGGGAATAAAGCAATGTCCATCAACAACGAGAAAGTAATCACCTTTACCCTTCTGGAAGCAGACATTTCGGCCAGCGCTGGAGAGCCGTTTGGGATTGTCAAGCAGCCGTATGTGTGAATGCTGCTTTCCCATTTCCCTCACAATTTCTCTTGTTCCATCATCAGACATGCCATCGGCCACAAGAATCTCGAAACGATCCGACGGGTAGTCCTGTGCTAAAAGTTGCCCCAGCGTATCGGCGATGAATCGCGCCTCGTTACGGACGGGCATGACGATTGTTATAAACGGTCTCATACAGCTCCTCATATTTTCTTGTCTGGGCCTCAAATCCGAACTGTTCTGCGGCATAACGATACCCTGCCACGCCCATGTCCCGGCGCAAAGCCGGATCTCCAGCCAGTTTCAGAATACTTTCAGCCATTGCCGAAATGTTGCCAGGCGTTGTCAGAAAGCCGGATATGCCGTCCTGAACCACTTCGGGTGTCCCACCCACAGCAGTGGCAACAATTGGCTTACGGGCAGCAAAAGCTTCGAGGGCGACATTGGGAAGACCCTCAGTTAAAGATGGAAGCATGAAGATGTCGATTTCATTCATAACAGCCTGCAGATCACTGCGGAATCCCGGCAGAAAAAACCTTCCATCGAGTCCGACATCCCTGATGCGCTGTTCAAGGCCTTTGCGGAGGACTCCATCGCCGAAAATTGCGAAGTAAACTGAAGAATTCTTCAGTATCTCGTGCTTTGCAACATCTATCATTGCAGAGTAGTTCTTTTCCGGAGAGAGTCGCCCTGCAGAGGCTACCAGCAGAGCATCTGCCGGAATACCCAACTCCTGCCTGATCCTTGTCGAACCTGCCGACTGGCAGTCATCAAGATTAATTGCGTTATGAATAACTGAAACCCGTTTCTGCAAAACACCGGTTGAAACAATTTTATTCTTTTGGCCAATAGAGACAGCGACGACGTGATCGACCCTGCTCAGAAATCGCCGATCGAGAAACTCATAAAAACCGACCTTCGGACTTTCCCCTGTCCAGCCGCGTGAGATAGCAACTGTAAGCACGCCGCATAATTTGGCAGCACAGAAACCTAACACGTTTGGTTTATAGCCGTGGGTACAGAGAATGGCTATCTTCTCCTTTTTCAGTACCCGGGCAATCTGCAGAATGTTGCTGGGATTGACCGGCGACAGTGATGGGAAGCGAGTGCAGCGAAAGCCGCGTTTCACCGCCTCGTCGCCAAACGGGTCTAAATCGCGTGCCTCAACAAAAGTCCCGAGAATGGGCCGGAACCGTCCCGTGTCCAGACGAGCAAAATGCTCCAGTATTTGTTTCTCCGGCCCGCCGATAAAATTGCTGGCACGCAAGTGCATGACGCCGATGGGTTTAGACACAGGCGCTCTGCCAAACGCGTGCCATGACCTTGGCAATGGCATCCCATGTGTAAGACTGAAGAATTAAGGTTCGACCAGCAGATCCATAAGAAATATACCTATTTGGTTCAGCCAGGACTTCGCACGCTGCATCAGCAAAATCCTGCGGTTTATCCCTCAGCAGAATCTGTTTTCCGTCTTCTACGGCCAAACCCTCTGCACCAACAGTAGTCGAAAGAACCGTCTTGGACATAGCCAGGGCCTCGAGGATTTTAAGGCGCGAGCCGCTGCCGACGCGCAAGGGTACAACATAGAGAACACTGTCGGCAATGTAGGGGCGCACATCAGGAACCGTGCCGGTAATTGTCACACCTTCAACCCGGCCCGCAAGATGAATCAACCATTCAGGAGGTTTTCTGCCGACCACAGCAAAGGTAGCATTGAAAATGCGCCGTCTTATCAGTGGGAAAACCTCTTCGATGAAATACTTGACGCCATCCTGGTTTGGCCGCCAGTCCATCGAACCCGTAAAGACCATGCTTCCGGGCTTTATCTCTACCTTCATCGGAGCAAAATATTGCTCATCAACGCCATTGGGAACGACCACCACCCGTTTGCATCCGTAGTCTCTGACAAAAATATCCCGGTCAGGCTCTGAGACGGTCGAGACGATAGTATATTCACGAGCTACGGCTTCGTACTTCATTAGCTTCTTCCATTGGTGATTGATGTAGTATTTTTTTAGAGGATTCTTCTCCGCCTGATAGTAGCGCTCCCAAATCTGAGCCTCGACATTGTGAGCTGAAAGCACAGCAGGCAACTTACCCAACAGACTGCGAATGCTCTCGGTGTAAGGCAGCCACTCGCAATGAACCAGAGCGAGCTTGCTGCCGGCAATTAGAGAAAGGACCTTGTTTTCCAGAACCTGCGAATAATGTCTGGCTACAATGTACGGCCTTGATGAAAAGAGATTCGTCACCAGAGAGCCATAGAAGCGAATCCCTTTCTGCTCCAGCACCGGACTTCGCAGTGCAATCAGAGTCACGTTAGGACAGCCGGGCAACCCAGTAGCCTGATCACCATAACAGAGATAGGTGATTTGGTGATCTTTCTGGAGGCGCTTCACCAGGTTGTATGTTCTGATCCTCTTACCGGTATTAAGCGGCCAGGGAATCTCCTCATCAATGATCAGTACATTCATGAAGCAGGAATATTCTGAGCTATAGTGCGGATCTCCTGAGAAGGGCAGGTGCCTATCAAGTCTGCCATAGTGCCAAATTTAAGGCCCTTGAGCAGATTGCGCAGCCGTGTCTCTGTTCGCCCCAGATTCAGATAATGCCTGAACCTCGACTTGAGGGATGCCTTTATCCTCGGCTGTTCAGGATCGATCTCCCAGGGGTGGAAGTAAACGATTGCCGGCTGCTTCTCAATGTTGTTTATATGGCATATTGCTTTTTGGGTCAGCCACAAGGGGTAGAGGCGGAGGTATCCTCCTCCTGCCACGGGAAGACGGTAGCCGGCTATCTCAATGGTCGAAAGAGGGAATTCCCTGATAGTTCCGTTTTCCGTCATCACCTCGTAGGGGAAGCGCCTCGCTCCGGGGATGCCATAGATGTCGTGCAGAACAGGGAAGATGCTGGAGTCGTAGGAAAATCCCTCTTCAATGAGTGTATCGAATGCCCAGAGTGAATCTTTTGTAATGGAATAGCTCGGCGCCCTGTACCCATGCACTTTGTCGGATATTATTGCTTCGAGGATATTTCTAGCTTTTCGAAGGTCCTGCCTGAATCTGTCCGGCCCGATCCGATAAACAAGCTCATGCCCGTATCCGTGGCAGGCGATCTCGTGTCCTCTTCCATGGATCTCTTGAACAAGTGCCGGACATTTTTCCGCGACCCATCCCAGTACAAAAAACGTCGCCTTTATTGAATATTCATCCAGAAGGTCCAGTGTTTTCTTCGTATTCGTCTCCACCCTGAGCGGACAGGCATCCCAGGAGTCCCTGTCTACATACTTTTCGAATGCAGTGACATGGAAATAATCCTCGACGTCTACAGTAAGAGCGTTTAACATTTTAGTAAGCTAGCAAGCAGGCAAGCGAACAAGCTCGCAATCGGGATAGCTGGTAAGCGGACAAGCTGACTCGCTGACAAGCTGGATAGACTGATAGCTTGTGAACCGGTTAGCTGTCGAATGCTAAAAGTCAATTCTGAGCCCGGCCATAACCCTGTTTGCCGTATATTCATTCGCTTCAATCTCTGAGGAACGGGAGTCCGTACGCTGGTACATGAGGGTAAGGAGTACGTTTTTATAGATCGCATGTTCGAGCTGGAGCTTGAGTGTGTATCTCCTGGTCGTATCATCCTCCTCTTCATCTTTGAGCCTTTCCACCGTGAACCAGCATTTCCCGTTGGTCTTCGTCGCGATCTCATAGGAGAGATCAGCTGTAGCACCGTAGTTTTTTGTCTTCACCCCGGTGTCCTGCTCATCATACTCACGAAGAAAGCCTATAAGGCCGATTCTCGCCCTTTTGAGCTCCTTCCTGATCCCCACGGAATAATTCGTGGTCAGGCTGAGAGAGCCCATAGGGTCTTCCTGATAATCCTGCGAAGTCGCCAAGTCCAGCGTCAGCAGAGGAAAAGTATGGTGCAGTGCTGCATTCCATGTCGGTTTGCTGAAACTGTTTCCTCCGTTATAATCAAGCCAGCTGTTTCCAACCTTTGCCTCTGCAAAGGAACCTTCTGCATATTCATACCGAGAACTGGCATAAACATCATGCTTGTTTAAGGTATTCAGGTCACTGTCTTCGTAGGTGTACCGATAGCCGGCAGTCAGCACGACCTTGGGCGAAAGTTCATAGGTGGCCTCCACATAACCTGTATGCCCTGTCTTGTTCACTGCTTCCGGGTCCTTATACCAGATATTTGCATAGGTATAGCCGGTCTTGATGGTAATCAGGGACGAAGGCCTGAGCAGGACATAGGGGCTTGCGTTAAAGACATTCCTGTCAGACTGATCCTGCGACAGACTTACTTGGGTGAAATCCGTTGCGAGACTTAGGGAGGTCCTTTGATAGGAATCACTGAGATCAAGAAAAAGTCGTTCTTTCAGCAGCTCGATCTTACCCTTTGCATCGAGGAAGGGAGCAATTTTATCGGACTGCGTTCGCCTCGCATAATACCGGTAATCAGCAGCGCCCTTAATTGCCCAATCCCAAAAGGTTGTTCTATATTTCATGACGATCTCGGGCACTACCCGGGTGATAAAATCGTCCTCCTTGTCGCTCTTGCTCAAGAATATGTTGTCGTCATACTCCTCGCTCAAAGAGAGAGATGGGGTAAGCTCGAAATCAGCAGCATCGGCAATGAGCGCCGTTGTGGTCAAAGAGAGCGCCAGAAAGAAGAGGGTCAATGAAGATAAGCTAAGCAATCTCTGTTTACCTCATGAAGAGATATGTGTCTCTGAACAATGCAGTGATGACGGTCTTACCATAAATCATTGTAAAGAAAACTAATCCACTGCCAGGCGCAGCTCCGCCGGCTCAGTTACATAAACGCTTCTGAGCAGGCATGATAATTCTCCTGTATGGTCCGTTTGCATCTTTTCAACCGTTTCCGGACCCTTTTACCGACACAGAGGCAAACAAGCCTTAACAACAGATCCTGTACTTCTCCTCTTGGTCCCTTGCTGCATTCCCCGGGACCTGGAACAGGGATAGTACTGTGCTTTCACCGTCTTGTCGTCCGAGCAGAGGAAAAAGCGTTTATGATCCCACACGGAATATCCTTCTCAGCAGTCCCTTTTCCTTCTGAGCCGTTTTTTTTGTGGTGATACTGACAAGAGGGGGTTTAGTCCTCTCATCGCACAGAGGAATAGTCCTGCTGCTGCCGGCACTGTTTTCCCGGCCTCTGATACTGCTGCCGCCCCTTATTGCATCGCTGATCTCTTTCAGCAACAGTCCATTTCTTTCGAGGTGCTCCCGAAAGACCCCTTCCAGAATGTCTAGGCGTTTGCTGATCCCCGATAGGGCAACAGGATTAGCCAAAGACGATTCCCGATGAAGCAGTTCAATATTGCCCCGCATGGTCTTCACCATGAGTGCGAGCTCCTGCAGATATCGGGCGCCCTGTCCGGCCTGAGATATCTCACCACCTCCTGGAACTTCCCCATAGATGTGTGGTTGTATGATCTCGAGTTCACCGACAATATCCTGTACCATCTCTTCGTCCACCTCCCTCTTTTCGTCAGCGAAAAGGGAAAGAAGGATGAAGTCACAGAGGAGATTGATCAACCGCGGTATGCCGTTGCTGTAATGATAGATACATTCAAAGGCCTCAGCCGAAAAAAAGACGGCCGCTCTGTTGCCTGCCTTTTCGAGCCGATGGAATATGTACGCTTCAGTCTCCGCCCTATTAAGGGGGGCGAGATGGAAATGTATGGATATCCTCTGACAGAGCTGTCGCAGGGAAGGTTGGGCAAGGATATCCCTGAGTTCGGGCTGGCCGACCAGAAAGATCTGCAGGAGCTTGGCACTTTCTGTCTCGAGGTTGGAGAGCAGCCGCAACTCCTCGAGCGAGCCGGCGTCAAGGTTCTGTGCTTCGTCGATGATCAGCATCGCCTGATTTCCGGCCGCGTATTGCTCTATGAGAAACTGATACAGATCCCGGAGCAGATGGGCCTTGTTTTTGCCGCCCGCGGGGATCCCGAAGTCGTCGTTGATCATCGCAATGAGTTCTTCGGACGTTACCCGTGTATTAAACACCTTGGCAAATACGACCTTCCTGTCGAGCTTTTTGATGAGATCCTTGATCAGGGTCGTTTTGCCGGACCCGACCTCGCCGGTCAGGAGGATAAAGCCCGCCCGTTCCCTGACAGCATATTCCAAATGGATCATCGCCTTCTTGTGGGTATTGCTGGGGTACAGAAAATACGGGTTGGGTATGAGATCAAAAGGCTTTGCACTGAGGCTGAAGAATTCTTCGTACATCCGACTTACCGGACCTGCTTTTGGTACCGGTTATAGTAATAATAGTTGTATCGACTATTGAGACTCTCGGGAGCAACGCCATTGTATACCATGCCAAGCAGACGCTTGTCCTGCAGCAGGGCCAGCGAGTCTTTGATGCTCTGTATCGGCGTCATCTCCTGTCGCACAACGAGGATGATGCCGTCCATGCAGGAGCAGAGCGATTGGGTCTCGGCAAAAGGGAGAAGTGGAGGAGAATCAATAACAACATATCGGTCGGCATAACGGTGCTTCATCTCAAAAAAGAGTTCTTTCATCCTCGACGATGAAAGGAGCTCCACAGGGTTCTTCACTCCTTTCCCTGCCGGCAGCAGAGACAATTTGTTGATGCCCGTCCTGATTATCACCGAACCCAGATCTATGTTGTCAACGATGCAGTCCGCAATGCCCTGACCCATTTCGATGCCGAGATACTCGTTCAGGGATGGCTTTCTCAGATCAGCATCCACAAGGAGGACCGAATGGTCATATGCCTCGGCAATCGAAACGGCAAGGTTCAGGGCGGTGAAGCTTTTCCCTTCTCCGCCAAGCGCGCTGGTGACCATGATGGTATTAAGAAAACCGGCCTGCTTGGTGAGTCCCACGACCGCTGTCTTCAATTTCCTGAATTCTTCGGCAATCACCGAATGCGGGTCATTGATCGTCACCAAGTAGGGGTTTTCAGCAACAGCGGAAGGACCGTCAGCCGCATCGCCGGAGGAACCGTTTCCGGGCAAAAGCTCCACCGGCAGCGGCTGTTCAGCCCGTTTCTTCTTTAAGGCCTCTTCCAGTGCCTTCTCTATCCTTCCCATTTACCTCTCCTCAGGAGCCAGGATCAAAAAATGTTTCTGATCCCGGAGATGACCCTGTCGATATATTTCAGGTTCATTGCTTCCATAACAACGATGCCCGCAATGACAATCACGTAGCCTGCGGCAATCTTCACAAGCCTGATATCCTGCTTCCTCTTTTTTATCATCTCTTCCTCTTTGTATATGGCCGGAATAGTCGCCAGCACCGGAACCTTAAAGGCCTTCAAGGCATCGATGGTCTTGACCGAGCTGTCGACCCGGTCGAGGAAAAGCGTAAGGCCGGCTCCTCCGGCAAGTCCGGCAGCAATTCCCATAAGGATGATCCGCAGTCTGTCAGGACTTACCGGCTTATCCGGCAATATGGCCGGGTCCAGGATCCTGAATGTGGTGGCCTTGTCCTGCGTCTCCATATGCTTTGCAACCTGAGCCTGGCCCTGTCTCGAAACAAGTTCCTCATATATTTTTTTCAGGGTATCCCGCTCCATTTCAAGGTCAGTCAGGGCCTTCTTCTCCGTCGGCATGGTTTTGAGATAACCCTTCTTCCTTTCAGAAAGCGCGGAAAGGTATTCCTCTCTCGCCGTGACAGCGGAAAGCTCAAGTTCGGTCTTGCGCAGCTCATCCCTGATCTGCTGATATGATGGATTGACTGTTGATACTTCTGCGGTGCCTGTTCCGGCATCAGACAAGGGGACCCCTTTTTCCTGTCGCTTCAACTGCTCCTGAAGGGACTCCATCTCGGCCCTGACCCGGATAACGTCGGGGTAGTTCTGGGTATAGTGGAGCAGCAGTTCATCCAGCTGCTTCTGCAGAAGGGCAAGCCTTTCCTGGGGGTCGGCGTACCTGCCGCCATAGATCGCGACCGTATAGGGCTTCTCTTCTTTCATTTGCCTGTTGATCGTAAGTTTTTTTGCCTCAAGCTCCCTTCTTTTGATCCTGAGCGCATCAAGCTCGTCCTGCGCATTTTTCAGCTCTTCGACGACCTTGCGGTCGTCCATGACGACAAAGATACCTTTCTCCTTCCGGAGCTGGATGACCTTATCATCAGCCTTGTCCAACCTTTCCTTGAAAAAGGTTAACTGCTCGTCGAAAAACCTGTTTGCTCCGTAAGTCTCCTCCCGTTTTTCGGCGATATTCTCCTCTATATAGCGCCTGACAAGGGCGTTCACGTAATTCATCGCAAATTTCGGGTCACGATCCATGTAGCTGACTATGAAGAGATCTGTCTCTTTCATGGTCTCCTTCATGGTGATCTTGGTGTTTTCCTGCAGCTTTTCTACAAGGTCCTCTATACTGGCCCGATCCAGATTGGTACCGAGGTCGTCGAGGACCTTGAGGAGGAGCGTCCGGCTAGTCATCGCATAGGTAATCACCCGCAGCCGCTCCTCGATGGAAGGCGTCTCGGCAATACCCTTCATGAGCCTGTTGATGACATTCTTTTCGATGAAGACCGTTGTCTTTGACTCATACTTTAGTGGAAGAAGATAGCAGGCCAGCACGAAAAGCGAGGTAATGAGAATGGCTGAACCGGCAAATATATGCTTCCTCTTGTAGACAAGAAGCAGATATTGCTTTATATGCTGATCATAATAATCCCTGACATCCATGACTCTGCTAAAACATACCCTCCTTCACCACGACATAGTCACCCGGCTTGAGCGTGATGTTCTGCGACAGGTCGCCGTCCTTGATCAGATCCTTCACTCTGACCGGTATCGCCTGCTCCTTACTCCCATCGCGCCGGTATATAACGGTGTCGTTGAGCTTGGCAAACTTGGTACCCCCGCCTGACTCCAGTATCGCGTCCAGAACATTCATGCCTTCCCGGTACTCAATGATCTTGGGCGCGTTCACTGCACCCACCACATACACATTCTTCTCGACATAGGACGGGATGAAGATGATATCGTCGGCCTGCAGCGTCATATCCTCGGACACATCGCCAAGGATAAAGAGCTTATAGAAGCCTTCCTTGATCTTCTTGCCGCCCCTCATCACATAGCCTTTCTGAAGGTCCGCAATCTTGAGATCGCCAACCTGGCAGAGGAGCTGCAGCAGGGTGCTCTTGCGGTTAAGGTCATACACGCCAGCCTTGACCCCACCTCCGTAGAAGTAGATCTTGCTGTTGTTGATCTCCTGGACGATCACGGTCACCACCGGCTTATTCACCAGTTCCTTCAGTTGTTCCGTAAGATGGCCCTGCAATGCCGCGGGTGACTGGCCGGCAGCAGAAACATCACCTAATGCCGGTATCGTGATCTTGCCGTCGGGCCTGACCTTGACGGAAAGGCTCAGATCCTTGTTACCCCATACGGAGATATTCAGAACGTCTCCCTCGCCGATCAGATAATCACTGCATAGGGCTGCCGCCGGCAAACATGCCGCCAAGAGCAGTAAGACAAGCGTTCTCTTCATCATTCTGATCATCTGCCACCCTCCCTGAGAAGCACCACCTTTACCGTATCAAGGATTATCGTCATATCCAATACGAATGACAGGTTCTTGAGGTAGTAAAGGTCGTATTTGAGTTTCTCAATAGCATCCTGCACGGAAGCACCATAAGGATATTTAACCTGTGCCCATCCTGTCAAACCCGGCTTGATGACATGGCGCTCCGAGTAATAGGGAATGACCCTTTTCAATTCCTCGATAAACTCGGGCCTTTCGGGCCTCGGCCCGATAAAACTGATGTCTCCCCACAGGACATTAAAGAGCTGCGGTAACTCATCCAGGCGGGATTTTCTGAGAAACGCGCCCACCCGCGTGATCCTCGGGTCGTTCTTCTGGGCCCATACCGCTCCTGTAGCGGCCTCTGAATCCTGTGCCATCGTCCTGAATTTGTAGAGCTTGAATTTTTTGTCTCCCTGGCCGACCCTCATCTGCCGGTAAAATACCGGCCCTCGTGAACCGAGCTTGATAAGCAGGCCTATGAGCGGGAAGAGGGGCAGCGTCAGGATCAGGCCAAGTGTCGCAAACAGAATATCGCCAACCCGCTTCATAAGTAAATTCAGGCGCGTGATTTTAAAACCTTCGCAATAGATAAGTGAACTGGGCCTGATGCTCTCCAGCAGCAGCTTTCCGGTCATCATTTCATAAAAAGAAACAGCGTCTGTCACCTCGATACCGCTCAGTTTGCAGCTGAGCATACCCTGCAAAGGCATGGTCCCCCTATGTTCAGAAAGCGAGACAACAATATGATCAGCCCTGACTTTCTTTACCACGAGACAAAGCTCATCGCAACTGCCGATGACATACTCTTGCGGCACATCCGTGACACCGTCTGTACAGCTCACATACCCTGCGAGGACAAAAAATCTGGATTTCCCATGTATCACTCCCCCTATTGTTCTCGCCAGCGGACCGGAGCCAAGTATCAGCACCCTTTTTGCTATGCCGGGAAGATTAAGGCAGAACTTGTAAAGTACATGCCACAGGGTCTGGAAGGTGCCAAAGACAACGACTGAAAGAAACAGAACACCCCGTCCGAACAGCAAGATTGGGGCCATATAGAAGCATGCGGATAAAGCCAGGAAGGACGCTGCCTGCGACACCGCGATTTTGGCTATAAGCTTTTTCTTGCCGAGATTATATTCGAATCTATACATCCCTCCGAAGAAGGTCATAAAGATAGTGATCACGGAAAAAATCGCTATATTGAGATGCTCAGAGTAAAGGAGTTCGTGAAATCTAAACAATTTCTGGAATCTGAGGACGAATCCGACATATACGGACAGAATGGAAAAAATGACATCCCCCAATACGAGAACCAGAATAGCGTCTCTCATGATCAATCACCCTTTCATCTTTTGGAGCAATACCTGCGCCTTCTTTTCTTCCGGGAAACGGCCTATCTGCAAGGCCCTCTGAAGATAGCCCGTCGCCTGAGCCTTGTCGCCGCGTTCATGGCAGGCAAGGGCAAGGTGATAAAGGACTGTAGCGTTTTCAGGCATAAGTTCACTGGCCCTTTTCAAGGCGGTGTAAGCGTCTTCAGTCTTCCCGTTCTTCAGAAGGACAAAGCCCATGGTGTCATTGACCGGCCCCTCGTGAGGTGCGATCGCATATGCCCGCGACGCGTACTGCAGGGCCTTCTTCAGTTCCCTGTTCTCATCGGCATAGATATAGGCGATGTTATTCAAAGCAGGCAGATAGTTGCTTGAGAGGCGCAGGGCACGCGAGTATTCTTCTACGGCGTTATTGCTCTTTCCCATGACAGCGTAGACGACACCCTGCTGAAAAATAGCTGCGACATAGCCGGGAGTTGTCTTCTCGAGCTTCCGGTAGGTTTCCAATGCTGAGGTATATTCTTTTTTCTCGAGGTAGATCCCCCCCAGCATCATATCTATTGACGCATCCTTCACTGACGCTGCCCGCTTGAGCGCCTCAATAGCATGATCTATCTCACCGTCGTTCTTATATACCGTGGCAAGGGTCAGATACCCGACAGGAGAGTCAGGTCTGGTATTTATGATATCCTTCGCATTTCTTATGGACTCCTGCTTATTGCCCATGATCATATGGATCCGTGAAATATCTGCCATGAGGTTCAGGTTCCGCGGATCTTTCTCCCATGCCCTGGTCGCCTTCTTCAGTGCGTCATCATTTTTCTTCATGACCAGGTAGGTGTTGATGATGGCAGCAACTCCTCGCTTGGGATCGACCTTTTCCAGCTGTTCAAAGGTCTTGAGCACCTCGGGATAGTTCTTCTGAGACGCCCAAATATTCGCTTTTAGCTGATAGGGCGAAATATCTGCGGGATGTTGTGCAATAGCCTCATTCAGCACGCCGATAGCCTTATCATAATCCTTCTTCCGAACGAAATAGTTCGCGCATGCGGTATACCCCTCCATTTTTTTGGAGGCCTTTGCCTGCTCATAATACTTGACTGCATCGCCATCCCTGTTCAGCCTCTCGTAGACACCGGCAAGCTCAGTAATGGCCATCAGGTTATCGGGAGCCTTAGCAAGGACGGCATTGAGCTCCTGGATCCCCCGCTCGTAGTCCTTCTTCATAATGTAGATCTTGGCAAGATTTACATAGGATGTCAGATCGTCCGGATTAATATCCTTTGCCGTTGACAGCATCTTAATAGACTCATCTACATTGTTCTGAATGAAATAGAACCGCGCGATATAGTTGTACAGAGGAGCATCTTCTTTTGTACCTTTCAGCCCTTCTTTAAGAACCGATATCGCCTTGCCGTAGTCACCGCTCCTGCTATAAAAGGACGCGAGAATAAGCCTTGGGTTCAAAATGTCAGGGGCGGACTGGACAGCGGCCCTCAGATCGAGCTCTGCTTCCTCTGTCTGTCCCCTCTGTATATTGACCAACCCCTTCTTGATATGAACTTCAGCGAGTTGGGGCTTTATGGCCAGGGCCTTGTTGAGTTCTTCCATGCTCTCTGCGAGCATGCCCTTCTTCATGTAGGCGCTCGCGAGAACGTTATAGGCATAGGCGTTCTTTGGGTCAGCGTTTATGACCTTACTCACTTCCGTGATCGCTTCATCCACCCTCTCCTGTTTCAGGAGCACAGACGCAAGGAGTATCCTAGCTGAATGAAAGAGCGGATTGAGATCGAGGGCCTTATTGAAATTGCTTATCGCCTGTTCAGGCTCATTCCGAGACGTCTGTGCAAGACCAAGGAAGTAATAGGCCCCCGCATTAGGACCTAAGGTTATGGACTTCTGCAACGCTGTGACCGCGTCACCGGCTTTATTCTTCATGACAAGGACGATTCCCTTCAGTCGGTATCCTTCCGGACTCTTTGGGAACCTCGTCATCATATCCGCAGCAAGGGCATTGGCTACATCATACTCCTTTTTTGCTATCAGGATATTCCCTTTGCTGAAATATGCCTCGGCATCGTCTGGCCGATCTTTGATAATCCGCTCATAGGTCGCCAAGGCGGCGTCCATTTCTTTTTCTTTCAGCTGAATTCTGGCCAGAAAATACAGGGCACCGGAGCTGGTAGGGTCTTTCTTCAGCATCTCTTTGATCTGTTCTTTTGCCTCACGCGGTTTTTCCTGCGATATATACAGCTTGGCCAGTGAAAGACCCGCAGTAGTCTTACCTGCGCTGTCTGCTGCTATCGCCCTCCTGAGAAAATCCTCAGAACGTGTATATTCCTTCATAATCCCGTAGGCCTGACCGGCAACCTCAAGGGCATCAGCATCTGCGGAGGCATCCCCAATATAATCAGCTAGTTCTTTCAGCGCCTCATCGGGTTTATCTTGATACACTTTGACTCTGGCAAGTTCGATACGGGCGTCCTTTAATGAAGGCATCTGAAGAAGCACCTTCTGCAGGTCTTTTTCTGCTGCATCCAGATTTCCTAATTGCGCGTATGCCTTTGCCAGCTGAAAACGAGCATCCACAAAGTTGGGGTCTTTCTCAATGGCATTTTTAAAAAAGACGATAGCGCCCCGGTAGTTTTTTTCATTCATCAACCTGAGGCCATCTCTGAGAAGTTCTTCTTTTGATGCGGATCCTTTGAAACAACCTGTTGTCAACAATACTACAGACAGGAAAAAGGCCAGTACTACCACCCCTGCGCGAGAAGATTCAAATATAAATTTCATGCCCCGATCCCCTCCATGATATTCCATCGTCAATGTCCTAACAATACATGCTTCTGCGAATATTCTTACAGAGACACGAAGATATTTATTAAACTGCATGTTTTAATTAACAATTTTTACGCCCCATTATGAAGTACCCAGATTCAGAACACATAATGTGTCGGTAAAAATAATAATCTTAGGCTCAGTCTCTTCTCTCATGGCACAGTGTAATTTAACAAAATACTGCACTGATCCATTAAGAGACAAAAAACTCATCGAATATCCATCTTATGCGGATCTAATGAATACATAATGTGCATATTCTTATGAGTACAAATACGATAATCTATGACGAGACCACATCTTTCTTAAAACAATTAATCGATCAGCGAAACACGGTGATTTCGTAGTACAGACTATTCGATAAATCAAAACTCATATTTTCTCAAATAAAAAACGGGCTGCAAAAGATTTATTTAATCTTTCGGCAGCCCGGCTGTCTTATTCAGAAAAGATCCGTTGCTTTCCGTCCGCACCTCACGGTGCGTTTAGCTTTCTCGATTAGATATATTTATATAACTTTCTCAGCAATGAAAATCCCCCCTAGGAATGAAACAATAACAATTGTATTCTATAGCAAATTCACTCAATATTGTAAAGCAATTTTTATTCCTGACAAAAGTTGTTTGTATAAGCAGGGATTTATAAATATTGTTTTCAAAAGATTTTTTTGCTTGTAGCCACGCCACAAGTTCGTAACAAATGACTTTCAAGAACAAATGAAGTGGTGAAATGACATATTATTATGTGAAAATACTATATATTAAGAGTATATTGCTCTGAATTACTCCCGCTTCTCAGCGTAGAATAGAAGAGTTGTAACTGCATGTTCTGAATCTCACGGCCGTAAGCTTCCCCTCCAAATAGTTATCTGATTAGTAGAGCCATCTGTCAAAATACAACCAGTGGGTTCTCGATGAAGAAGGCGAGGTTCACCTAAACACTGATTTTAGAGATTCTGGAGGAGGCAGACAGCTGGAGCTTCGCGAAAAAAGTATCTCCGGCAATGATTACTATTGTGAGTGTAAGAAAAAACTTTTGACCTATTTTCGCAGTTCACTTCGTCAATGTGGCCGGGCCTGGGGAGACTATCAGAAATGTCGCTCAGTATAAAGTTTCCCGATCAATTTCAAATGACTATCGTGCTATAGTAAATGTCTCATCGGAATCATCTTGACCGACTTTTTTCCCGATAGCATTATACCCTATCACCTTTATCCTGCATTTCGTCTTTGCCTTTTTTGGATCCGGTACAATCCATGAATACGTTGTTCCCGCTATTCCAGATGCTATGGTCTTCCACGTCATACCATTATTGAGGGTATATTTGAGCTTAACTGTGGTAATCTCCGGCACCTTTCTTAACTGGATATCATATGTGGAGCCCGCTGGTAAGATCTCTTCTCCATTGGGAGAATCAAGATTGATCTTCCGGGTAACCGCCAGGGAGATATCATCGAGACCAAAGGTGGTTGGGTTCAATGAATCATTTTTTGCCTTGAATTTCAGTCGTATCTGTTGTCCTCTGAATGCCATGAGATCGTACTGCTGACTTTGCACCCATCCGTCAGTGCTATCTAAATTAGTCAGGGTATCCACCTTCGCAAGCAAAACGTTATCATCCGGCCGCCGAATTTGAATTTTGAGTGAATCGTGCATAGCGTCCGGTGATTCAGATGTTTCAATGCTGTACCAGAAGTTTAATAAAGCCTCCGTCGCGTCAGCAGGTATCATGACATCCTGATAAAGGTATTCCGAAATACCCGTTACTCCACCCATTACAGCCGAAACGTTGCCGTTTCGTGCATTTCCCTGCTCGTCCGACACAATCATATAACTGCTGCTACTAGATGCCTTCCAGTTCTTGCGGCCTTTTTCAAAACTGGCATTTTTGACCACATTCACAACAATAGTTGCGCTACTGATATCAACAATTGTGACTGTTGCAATGCTCGGGTTCCCTAACGTTGCTCCGCCACTCGGGCTCGTTAGGGCTACGGTAAAGGTCTCATTACCTTCGTAACCCGAATTACTCTTGATTCTGACTGTAAACGTCTTATCCGACGTATCCCCATCGTCCCAAGAGAGCGATCCGTCTGTCCCAGAATAGTCAGGTCCTGCCGTAGCTGTAACATTGGCGGTCGCATAGTTGACACCGACCGCACCGTAACTGCCGCCCGTACGCGTTACCGTGATCCACACTATGCCACCACTGCCGTCTGCTGAATAGTCTGACATGCTAAATTGTATAGAACCTGCAGAACTCTGTATGTTTGCCGAACAGTTTGCCGTGGTCCCGCCGTTTACCCCACTGCAGCTCCAGGTCCACGGCCCGCTTCCGCTTACACTGCTTTCCGTCCCGGCAGCACAGAGATTGCTCGTCGGTTTTACCGTGAAGGTCTGCCCGTTGGATGTCCCACATGCTCCGTTTACGGGATTTGCCGTAAAGCTCGCCGTTACACTTCTCACTGCACTCATCGTTACGCTGCAGGTGCCGCTTCCCGTGCATGAGCCAGTCCAACCCGTGAAGGTCGAATTTGCATCTGCTGTCGCCGTTAGCGTCACCACCGCACCGGCAGTGTAATTCGCCGTGCAGACCGCGCCACAGTCTATGCCAGCAGGAGAGCTTGCTACCGTTCCAGCACCAAACCCACCCTTACTTATTATCAGGGAATATTGCGGGACAGATTGTGTCGTTTTACTTACCTCATTGGAGAAATCGCTCTCATTACCTGATGAATTATATGCGGTAACGGCAAAATAGTAGGTAGGACCCTCAGGCAGATCAGAAACAATATACGTGTTAACATTTCCAGCTGTTATAATCTGAGAGTAACTGCCTGATGTAGTGCCATAGTAGATTTTATACCCAGCAATGTCTGGTTCCGTGGGCGGGTCCCATGCGAGGCTGACCGTCGCAGAAAAGGCATTTGGTATGCATACATGAAAAGAAATAATAAATACTATGAAGAGCAGAAGTGACAACGTACGGTACCGGGTAAGAATCAGTTTTTCAGGCCTCGATATGTCCCGGGCTGTTATCATTTACGTTCCTCTTCTCTTCCTTCGCCTAAGCTCAATGCGAGCAAAGGAAGTGCTGGCTGCCTCTGGTAACCCAGCTAATTTATCCAGAGGCGGAATAAGTTCAGTGGATTTGCGTACCATTTTTTCGATTGCTTTGCCTTTTTCACGTGTTATACCGAGCAGATAAAGACCTGCTCATTCCCTTAAATTATCATTCCCAATAAAAAAAGCCTGTTTCCTCAATGGGAAACAGGCTTTTTCCTATAGCAGATAAACTCCGGGCAAGCACTGTTTCTTCGGCGGCCCGGCTGTCCATTTGCCTAAATCATTTTATTTCGAAACGGACCCGCGGCTTTGTGCCCCCTGGTTACCCAAGGTTTACCTTTTCGGAAACTACTTTTTTCACAGGACTTTCAAAGAACAGACTATGCTGATTTCATCTATCAGCTAAATTTTTTATCTTCATAGCTACCCTTTACTATATATACTATAAGGGAGAGTGATTCAGTATGCTGTGATTGACATCACGCCTTCTTGTTAGTGTTAAGGAAATGTCATTTCCCGTTTCGTATACTTAGAAATCCACCGCAGGGAAAACGTAGGGAAATTAGGTCAAAAACGGTATATTTACAGCAAATTATATCTAACTCAAAACATCATACATCTATCTGTTTTTAATAGCTTTTTCGGCATGTTCAAGCGCTTGTCCAGAGCCCTTGTTTCAAATTCGTAATCAGCAGGTCGTCGGTTCGAGTCCGATTCCCGGCTCCAGCGAAATCAGGGGGTTGCGCTTCTGCGGATCCCCTGCATCGTTGCAGGCTTTTGAACTCCTAGTGAAAACGTCATGAAAGTGTCTGATCAGTTGCATGTTCCGTCCCTCTTCGCAGGCAGTTCCCCGACCCTCCGGAGGTTGTCGACGCTGTGCTGGCAATACCGGTGCGTCGTTCTCGGCTGCGCGTGGTTCAGAAGCGCAGCAATCGAATAGATGTCCGCACCGGTGCGTGCAAGACGGGATGCTGCAATACAGGGAGTTCTGCTGAGTCGTACCGAATAGATGATCTTATCGGGGATCGGCAACATATCGCATCCTCCATAAAACAATGAGGGTATGGCAAATACGAGTCCTTGGCATAAGAGATCATCTCGGGAATAAGAGAGGAGAATGTACACGCAACAGCATACCTTGCAGCTGCATGGTCATCCTGCAGATGCCGCTTGCCTTTCACTGCCTGGCGTCACGTCATGGTCTGCAACTGAACAACCGCGTGCGGCGAATGATTCAAGACCAACACCGTCTGATCATGAGGCTGAAGGGCCGCGGCGCGTGACCGAAGGCCGGGACGCTGCCTTGTGCGAATGCTTGCGTTATTTCTCTCACCGGTCCTGTGCTTTCACTGCGCCCAAGGAATGGTCTGTCCTGATCCTTTTCTTCGCTTATCCCGTGCTATCCTGCCCGGCGCTGCTCACCTGCGGGCACTGCTCAGGGGTCACGCAAAAAGTTCGCGGTCGCGGATCTTCCGCACAACCCTGTAGTCCTCATCCCACCATGGCTTCTCACCCGTGTTTCGTGGCGGTTTGGCCAGTTGCAGCTTGCTCTTCGCCTTCTTCGCCTCCTGCTGGGACACCCGAAAATGGTAATGGTCGAAGAGCCGCAGTGCCTCGATCATGTATGAAACTGCAACTCGACGGTCTCGGACAAGAAGCAGGTTTTCTCCGTTCTGTCTGTCCGCAGGCACGGAGAAATTGTAGGAACCGAGATACACGCGCGCAGTCGGCTTGTCGAAATCCAGCACGAGAAACTTGTGGTGCATGCGGTTGCCGCCGCCGCCCTTGGGTTCTGATTTGAACGGTTCCGGAACATTCCCCGAGAGCGCCGCGGGAAAGACCGGCGACACGTTAGTGTCCGGTTTCTGAAGATCGATACCGCCGACCTTCCTATCGGATATGCCATAAACGAAGATACTCTTGTCCTTCGATACCTTCTTGATCGCATCCTGTATGACACCGGGGGTCTGGTAAAGAAATGCCAGCGAATAGAAGAGACACGACGTTATCTGTCCGCTGATGTCCTCGCCGATGGACTGCAAAAGCGCGTTGCCGCCAGAATGCGGTGAAAAAGCCACCTTCGTGTCGATACCGGAGAGACCGAGCGGCGTCCACTGCGCAGAATCGGTCGCACCGAAGCCTGCCGGACTTCCGTAATTCCAATAGTTGTCGAAGGCGGCCAGGAACGGTTTGATCGCGCGCTTACCCTTGAGAATCACTGCATTGTTCGCCTGCACGAAGAAGCCGCGCCACGTGAAATTGGTCGAGCCGCAGACAACTGCCTTGATTTTCGGACCATCAACGGTAATCGTCTTGTTATGCTGCAGCTTGCCCATATGCTGCCGCTTTACGTTGCTCAACCCGGCAGAGGCCGAAAGGCGCTTCTCTGCCTGGGTTTCGCCGGAATGGGTCTTGCCATGGGCGCCTTCGTTGTCTATGATGATCTTGAGCCTCGGGCCAAGTCTTTCCAGACGGGAGACGACATCCGGTTCGCTCAGATCGTAGGCCACGACCCTAATCTGCGCCTTCTTGTCTGCTACGGCACGGTCAAGGACCTCGAGTATGGCGTCCCGCGCCTCAAAGCCCATCCATGCCAGGGCCTCCTTGGCTGCCGGATGCGTCGGCACAAAGGTCAGGCCTTCGTCTGCCTTGCCCGGCAGCAGTTGTGAGATCGGTCCCCTGGCTTCGTAGCGATCCACGAAGGCCTGCGATGATACGAACCCGCGCGTAAAGGCGACGTTGAAACGGCGGGGATAGGTCTCGCGCCGGAGCTCTATCGCGGCCTCCTGCGAATCGCCGTAGCTCAGCTCGTCACTGCTGTTCATGAAGACGGGAGTTACCTTATAGACAAATTCCCCCGTTAGTTCGGCATTTCGCGGGAAATGCACCCAACGGAATTTCTGGATCGGCGAGAGCCGCGTGGACAGACGGTTCGGGTTTACATCGCCTTCTGTGCCTGCGAACGCAAGACGGTTCTTCAAAGGATAAAATTTATGGCCTCCGGGTTCTTTGTACTCGATCGCAAAACCGACGAAATCCCGGGGAGGCTTCCCCAGCTTCCAGTTCATGGCGACGAGGGCCATACCGTCGCCCCGATGGAGTTTCAGCGTAAACAGAGCAGTCTGATTCTTTCCGCTCACCTGAAATGAACTACTCATACAACCTCCTTTATCCCGAGATGAAAGGCCCTGAAGTGACCTCACAGGATTTCAGGGCTGCAGCTCCAGAATGCTGCACTCCGGTTTATTGCCGGCTCAGGCACTCGGTGAATCCCTCACGGGCCTGTGGATTGCGGCACCATCTGTCCATCGGCGTGATATACGCGTCAGGACGAAACTCCTTGGCACGTGAGAGATATTCCTGTGCCTGGTCGCGGCTGTCGACAACGGCAATACTCGCAAAATAACCGTTCCGATAATAAATTTTTGCAGGTTGAATACCCCGCTTTGATGCACGTGCAATCTCATCCCGTGCTGCTTCGATGGAGATATCGCTTCCGAAAACTACCCCCCATCCTCCTTCGGATCCCAGCGAGGCCTGGGCCCTTTCGACAAGGGGTGCGGTCGCGACAATGGTCGACCGGACCGCCTCTGTCACGCGCAGCGATGCGGCAGCCGACTTGCGGTTCTCCTCGGTCAGCTTGCGAATCTCAGTCGCCGCTGCCTGATCGCCCGCCGTACGCACGTCCTCAAGCGCCATCGTCGTCTTGTCGAGCTGCGCCCTGAGCCCTGTAATCGTCTCCTGCGCGTTCTTGAGCGCATCGTCCGCCTGCAGCACCTTGGCCTCCCACTTGAACCCTGCGATGCTGCCTTCCTTGAACCCGGCATCCACGAGCATCCGGTTAAAGGTCGAGGGGAAAAGCAGCAAAAGGCCCGCCAGCACCAGCAGGGAAGCGTCTCGCAGCAGCGTTACAAGATCCTTTCCAAGGCCAACTGCCCGGGAAAGAAACGAGCGTTCCGTAGATTGTTCTCCCATTATTTCACCTCCTTCGTACTCCTGTCACCTATAATCCGGCAAGCCGGCCCGGCGGTGTACCGGTGCCTGCTCGTCGGGCATATCAGCCTTCAATCCGTTTCCCGGCATCCGGCTTCGATCGAAACCTTGCTATGACCATGTCAAACCTGCTGCCAGTCACCAGATCCGTAAAATCCTGATCCTCAAAATAGGACGCCCTTGCCTCTATCGACATGGACGGCAGTTTAGCAATCATCCAGCCTGCTGCAGCAAGCTGCACAATGACGAGCCCTATACCGACAAAGTACGTATTAAGTGAAAAATACCTCCGGTCAACTGAAAAGAGCCTGTCTGCACCGCCGATAAGCACGACAACAGAAATGAGGATGAAGACCGCAACCGGTGCGAGGTAGAATAATCTCTCCCATTGATGGGTACCAAGCCCCTCAAGAGTTTTCATCATCATGGACCGGAGGGGCGGTATTTCTCTGTCATCTTTCTCAATCTTCAGGCCAACGAGGAAGACCGAGGTCAGCAGCCTGTAAAATACCAGCTGATCCATTACCCACAAGGTGATCATGCCGATACAGCCGAGCGTCGTCACGACAACGATCAGGAATCCCAACGGCAGAGGCCACGTTACATGGTCATAGGAGCTGAACAACCAGCCTATGGCACCGAGAGAAGCCAGCAGCCACGCAGATGCGAGCGTCCTGACTCCAGCGGAACTGACATTATAACGCTCCTCCATCTCCGATAATTTCCAGTAACGCTCAAATTTATTCATGGTGGTAATTGATTGCCAGAATCTGTGCAGCCCGGAGAGGCCAATGGCCTCTCGGCGGCCGGGGCCGCACCTCACCCCGGCACGCGGAAAGCCCTTCTCCTTTGATGATCACTTCTTCACCCCGATATTCTTCAACCCCACGACCGCATTGAGCACGTCGTTCCAGAACGGCGCACCAAAGGTGATGAGGAAGGAGGTAAGGAGGAGTCCGCCGAGCTTCCGGAATAAGAGTCGCCACCGGTTGCCTGCCCCTGTAGTGAACGTGTGGTAATCGTCGGCCCAGCCGAGCGGAAGGTCCAGGTATGTAAGCCGTTCGATATGGTGGTCAACGACCGCCTTCTGGAACGATAGATACAGCAGCGAAAGCTCGCCGCTGATCTCCTTTAACTGCGGGAGCGAGGCATCGTTGTCCTTTTGCGGGACCTCCTGCAGTCTCTTTTCGAGCAGCGTCACGGCTGCGATCCGCTGTTTACCGTCGAGCATCGCAAAATCCTTTTTCAGGTTCTTTGTTGTATGCACGAGCGAGGCCTTCGCCTCTGCGGTCTTGCCTTCCCTGAGCTGTGTCTCGGCGCTGTTCAGGTCAGCCGCATCAGTCAGGTACTTCGCATCCTTCATCCCGGCCGACACCGGTCAACCGATACCTAAGGCCGACCTGGTCGCAGGCCCGACCTTCCCGTCAATCTTGAGGCCCTTTTTCTTCTGGAAAGCCCTGACGGCCCCATCCGTGTCAGGTCCGAATACCCCGTCTACCGCCTCGTCTGCAAAACCGAGCGCCCGCTGGAGCTGCTGAACATCTTCGCCCCGCATTCTCGGCCTCGCGAGCATGAGCACTCTGATCGCACCTTCGTCCGCAGAAACGATAACCGGCTGCTGATACCGGGCCGATAAGGTCTCCCCGCTGACCACGACCCCGCGGACGGTGAGCGGCAGCTCGAGCTCCCACTTCTCCTCATCGATTAGTTCCTTGAATGCATCCATCCGGTATACAGTCGGATGAAGGTCCTCGCGCGTGTGGTTGGCGAGCCAGCTCTTCCTCGTCGCAACATACCGTTGTATCCAGTCTTCCTCGCCAAGGGACTGCACAGAACCATACGTGTCAGTCGTCATGTCCCTGATCAAGCCAAAGGAGCCATGGATATGACTGTCGTAAACAACGGAAATGCCGAGGGCCAGACTGAGGCTGATGCGGCGGGCAGCTGTTGTTGACGGCGCCCAGTAAACCCGGTCGAAAAAAGCATCCTGGACAGACTGCATGACCGGATCGTCCCCCGCAGCCCTGAGCAGTGATTTCAGTTTATCGTTTGCATCGAGTTTCACATCCCGGCGGTCCAGTGCCGAGAGAAACGGTTCGAGGTCAGCGGAAAGAGCGCCATCAGCCTGGCAGTAATCGTGGATCAGGAGGGCAAGATTGCCGCTTCCCAGGGTCGTCTGGCTCCTCCCATAGGTGAGATGGCCGGTGTCTCCCTGCAGCAGAGTAACCTTGCCATACTTGCCGAATACCGTGCCGGTTTCGAAAATATTCACAATCGCATTCGCTGTCTTCTTCTGCAGTTCGTTCATCCTGTTCTCCTTTACCCTGTGGTTGTCAGTTCCGGTGCCCCCGGTTCCAGCACTGTCGCCATCGTTCTCATCGGGACTTTCTGTAGGTTTTCTTCCATGCGTCGAAATCCCACACCTCCAGGAATCGTCTCGCTGACTCTTCACCGTTCTTATACAGGGCCCCGCTTTCAGCCGGCGTAATGTCAAAGTCCGTGGTCCGTATCTGTTTCGCCGCGCCATCGACCTCCACAACCGTCGGGATGCCTATGGTACGGTCGAAATCACCCTTGGATTTGGAGATATGGTAGTTATCGTGGCCATCCATCAGCGTCGCCGCGATCGCCTTGAAATACCCCACCGGGTTTGTTATCGGGTTCCATAAAGGCCCTTTGAGCTGCCGCTTGTCAGGCTCGACGAGTTTGAACCCGAATGTGGGCCACGGCGGNNTGCGCGGCCCATGCTGCAGGCAGTGGCGCCGAGGCACAGCGCCTTGATGATGTCGCTGCCGCGACGCACGCCGCCATCGACGATGATGTGGGGCCTCCCGCCGCTGTCCTTCAGGGTTACGGGTTCGAAAAATACCGGGATACTCATGCTCATTCTCACGGCCCGGGATATGCTGAACTCATCAGGGATGAAACCGAATGACTTCAGGTCTCCCGGCAGCACGAGCAGTTTCCTGTCCGTAATGTCGGCTGCGATCAGCTGGAGCCGGTATTTGTACCGTTCGTCGGACTCCCCTGCGCGGTAATCAGAAGCGATAATGCTTTTGAACGTCGTCTTCCCCTTTGCCGACAACAGCCGTTCAATCCAGGACTCGAAATAGCCGCCTTCGTAAATGCCTAATTCGAACCCGATGCTGAGTGTTTTGCCGATAATGCCAAACTTGTCGAGCAGGTCTTCGTCCTTGAAGTCATTGTAGTCAAGCTTCGCCATCTCACTCCTGATCTCCCCGGCAGTGTATCCGGCGGCAAGAAGCGCAGCAACGATGGCCCCAGCAGAGGTGCCTGCAAGGTTCTGGAACGTATACCCCGCTTTTTCAACCGCTGAAACGGCGCCAACGAGACCGATGCCTTTTACGCCTCCACCTTCAAATACCGCATCGGCCTTCAGAACCATCGCTGCCTCCTTCTTACTGAAGTACTCCGCATTCCCTGAATATCTTTGTGAGGGACTTTGTCCGCTTCCCCCCGTAGAGGTTCTTCTCTGCCATGATGATCGCCTCAGCACCGTCCTTGAAATCAGCGTACTGGTTCAGGTAAAAATGGCTCTCGAGGATTACGGTATCCGCCTTCTTCCTGCCGAGGACTTTCCGGACTTTCCAGAGACAGGCTGACCAGATCTCTCCATCCGCATGCTCCTCCCCTTCCATATGCTCCGGATAGCGCTTGGGACTGTCGAGCCGACGCAGACACTCCTGAGGCCCACCGGCATAGCCCTTTGCGTCCCATTCCGCGACTTTTACTTTCCGCGGCTGTGTCTTGTAGCGAGCGAAAAACGAGGCGCCGATGTAGTCACCGAACCCTTCTCCCATGGCCCTGCCTTCATTTACCTGACCAAACCCCGGGATGATCGCGTCCTGTAGCGCATGGCCGTATTCGTGCAGTATCACTTCCGCATCCTCGGCGTCGTCAACACCGCCGTCGCCGAATGTGAGGTCATGCCTGCCGGGTGAGGGGTCGTAGAATGACTGGTCGTCCGGCGTTCCATGGCAATTGACCCTGATGGTCCGGTCCAGGATGCTCTTGCTGCTGCTGAAGCCGAGGGACTGTATGTACCGCTGCAGGGAATCGATGTGGTAATAGGTCATAACCTCCTCGAAACGGTCGTCTTCACGGTCAAAAAGAAAGGCGTTGTCCGCAGCGCGCGCATATTGGGCCGTCTTCGTCGTATCGACGTAACGGCCTTTGAGGGTGCCCCCGGGCTTCAGGTCCTTCAGCACGACCTTTTTGTAGGCCTTCCTGAACACCTCCTGACTCTTGTCTTTGAGGTCGAGCACATCGTCCCGGTTGAGCGTAACGACGGGATTCGGCCGGAACACGATCCCGGCTCCGTCGATCTTTCTCAGCACGTTCCGCTCGTCGAACACGTGGCCGCTCGCTGCATCGATAAAGAGGATCCACGAAGCTGCAGGATTCCGCGTGCCGAATTTCACCTTCCATGCCCGCCTGAAATTACCCTTCAGCGCATAGATCATTTTTTCTTTATTAATGGCGGTTTCCAGCTCTCCGTATTCCTGCGCCTTCTTTTTTGCGATCTCCACGATCCGGGCAGCAGGAAGGAGCGCAGCCTTCTTCGCTTTCACCTTCTTTTCGAGCTTGAATACCGGGACCGTATCGTTTTTGACCATGAAGACCCTGCCCGTGCGGTCGATATGCACTGCTATCCACGCGCCGTGGATCGGCATCCCCTCAAAGTACTGTTGAAAAAGGACCGTAAACGTCGCCAGGCTCTCAGCCGTCTTGTCGTAGGTGAATTCTTTCCGTACATTGCCGATCTTGAGGACCCCGCTGTTTTCCATCAGGAAACGCTCGGCTATTTGCCGCGGCGTCCCCTTCTGCGGCTTCGCGTCGAATCCGTAGATCTTTCTCGGCACATAATTCTCCCGATCCCATCTCACGGTGCTCTTCTTCAGATCAATCATTGTTCCCTCCTTTTTGCGCACGAATTTGCCGTGAAATCCCGTTCACCATGCTTACCAAAACCCCGGGACTCCGTTGCACGAGCCGAACCAGCGTATCGACCACCAGACGTCGGAGCACGACATCGGCACCGTCGTAACGCCGATCCACGCCGGATAATCGGCCGGACCCGAAGGACAGCAGCATGACCGGTATGCGTCCCAGTGGTCTCTGTATATCCGGGGCGTCAGCTCTGTCTGAACATACACCTGATATCGCTGCGATTCCCACCAGGACGTTGTGCTGAGAGCCTTTCTTCGGGCCGCGGCGGTCTTGATCGGAGCCGGGGTCGCAACGAGCCGGTCCTGCAGGAACTTCCGCACGCAGTTCGCCTTCGGTTCATCCGGAGTCATGGTGCAGGCGCAGGTTGCATTGTTGACATAGGGGTCCGGCAGCCATGACCTGTTCGCAAAATATATTCCGCAGGTTGTCGGAGGAAGTCCTGCTGCAGGAACGCACTGGGCTGCGAGTTCCTCTGCTCTCCTTCGCCTGTCCCTCTCGAGGATCATTTCCTGCCATACTTCTCGCGGGTATCTCCTGACGGTCACTTCACTGTCTGCGTCCTGCTGGATTACATGCGTAAGTTCGTGGCCGATGAGCCTGAGTCCTTCAGCTGTTTCAGGCCGATAGTCCCCTTTGCCGAAGACAATATGACGGCCGTAGGTAAAGGCCCGGGCATTGAGGCTTCCGGCCATTTCCCCGCTTCTGCTGCCGGTATGCAGCCGGACGTTGCTGAAATCATAGCCAAAGCGGGGTTCAAAAAAAGTCCTGAGTGACGCGGGCAGCGCCCTGCCGCCTGATGCCAGTTCAGGCAGGCTGGACTCACGGTGACCTCCTGCAATGGCATGTTTCACTCTTTTTCTCTGTATCGTCTCCTCCTCACTGCACGGTGAGAATACCGCCCGCGGTCAGCCGGGTTTCTTCCCTATTGCCGGAGACGGCATGCGCATAACCTGATCCGCCAGGCGGTCTGCCTCCTGCTCATAGACGTCATCGGGTGAGCCTGTCTTAAGCCTGCATTGAAGAGCAGGCGAGCCCGCTAGCCGTTGCAGGGCCCGGTTTCCGAGAAACTGATGCACGTGAGGCATGTCATCCGGTGCCGGTCGTGACAGGCCGGATGCGTGCGGCAGCGCAGTTCGCCTCTTCCGCTGCATAATCGTTTCCCGTTGAACGGTCTTTTCCCTCATGCTATGGCGTCTCGTAGTGCCAGCCGTTGACGAGCATGAAGACGACCTTCGAGCGGTTCCCGACCGGGTTGTGGAAGGATTCGCCCTGGCGGGGGTCGGCAAAATGCCCGCGCGCAGGGTCCCCGTGCTCCGCAGCGATCTGGTTTTCCGTATCGATCGTAGCATTGTGTCCCGGTCGCTTCCCTTTTGTCCCTGCATAGCTCTGGTTCAGCCGGGCGTGCCCGCAGAGTTCATGTCCGAGGATCCGCCAGTTGTTGCACCAGAGGGCGCCTCCTGACGGAGAGAATGCACCGAACTCCATGGCCGAGCCTGTCGTCGCAGGCATGTGGATCGTCGGGTTCGGGCCGTTGTAGGTCCTCGGCCCTGAAGACGGGTTAGGGACCGTAGCCGTCGTGCCATCATGGAGGGTCACTGTCTGCGGACTGTCTGTCACGGTGTCAACATTGATGGTATAGGTCCGTGCCGAATCACTGATAACATCAGTGACGCATTCACAACCTTTGGATGCGATCGACGACTGATCGGCGGTGAGTGTCTTGCCAGTACGTCCGAACTTCACACTCGGACAAATAAACCGGACTTGGTCGAGGATATCGTCGGCATCCGTTGTGGTCGGATTGACCACGACTGACCTGCTGATCCTGGAAGGGCTCTCTTTCTCCTGATCCTGCTGCAGGACATGTACCAGTTCATGGGCCATGAGCTTCCTGTTATCCTCGGCCTCGCCATGTCCCAGCACAATATGCCGGCCATAGGCAAAGGCACGTGCCTGGATCTCGCCGGCCCTCTGACCAGCCTTATCGCCGGTATGCATTCGGACACTGCTGAGATCGGCGCCAAAGCGCGGCTCGAAGAACCTTCGGGTATCAAGGCGGAGCGGACTTCCTTGCCCGAGAGATTCTGTAAAGCCTTCGGCCACGTCCGAGACAGGTCCCGCTGTTCGTTTGCTCTTCTTCCTGATTCTCTCTTGATGTTCCTCCCTGCACGAGGGCGCCTTGGCAGAGGGTCAACCGGGCTTCATGCGGATTTCCGGTGAAACCGCCTGCCCAGAAATCAGCCGTGCGTGCGCGCGATTGCCGATCGCGGAATGAAGACCGGCTATTCGACCGGAAGCGGCCAAGTCCGAAATGGAGAGATCGGCCGGGATGCCTTCCAAAGGCTGCCGCCCCTTCCGATGCCCCCGGATATCTGCCTGCGACTTCCTCGCGTCTGTATGGTCCTTCATTCCGGCGCCTTCTGGAAATAGGGAATGGCGAACAACAGCAGCGACTGCCATGCTGAGGACCTGTCGGCCAGTAGTTTGATGAGCTCCTGTGCAGTGGGTGGTTCCATCTACTTTGCCGGTACCGGCGCCGCGTTGCCCCGGAGCAGACGGTCGAAGGCAGAACGGTGGTCGGATGAAAACACGCCATTCAAACGCCGCACCCCGGCTTTGAAGTCGCCCTTCTCACTGTCGCCGATCTTGGCGATCATGGTTCGAAATTCGAGTCTGTTCTCGATCGGTGCAGTGACGATGCTGAATATCAAATCCTCCTGCCCGTCACCTTTCCCGAGGAGCGTATTGACATAGGCGGCCCTTGTTTCGCCCAGCCGGTTCTCCAGTCCTCCCCAGTCATTCTTGTGCTTGACGATCCATGCGACGTCGGGCAGTCCGGCGTACTTCGGGAAGAGTATATCGACGGCCCTGTTCTTGCTCTTCAGTTCGAGATAGCGTTCGTTCATGGCGTGTTCAGCCGGGTTGACCACCTTCTTGTCCTTCAGTTCCTCATAGTATCCGGCCTCAAATTCGAACGCCGCCATTTCATCATCCAATGAATGTCTGTCCGCCTCGAGTGCGTGTATAGCCTCATGCACCATCTTCAGGGCCATGGCGTTATAGAGCTGGGTCTCGCCGAGTGCAAGATCGTATCTGCCTGCACCTGCTATACCCGGCCGGTACTCCCCTCCAAGGCCCAACTCCATCTCCTCTAACCCTATCTCATCTTCCCCGTACAGATCCTCCAGCCGGGCTGCCACCCTGCGGCCCCATCCGGTCTTAGCAGCATCGCTGCCCTTGAAAAGGTCGATGGCAGCACGGATATCCTTGGCCTGCAGCTTTTCAGGTTCAAGAGACTTCAGCTTCTGTCCCGGGGCCGCCTGCTGCGGTGCAGGCTCGTCCTTGCCGGCCTTCTGGATCATCGGGTCCGCCCTGGTCACACGTACAGGGCTCTCGACACCTCCGGATGACTGTGATGCGTTCCCGGAAACAATTTCATCCGCTTCGACCATCCTAAGCAGGCTCTGATTGCCAAAGAGGGAATAGGGCCGCTCTTCGGAGACCGTACGCCCGCGCACCAAAGACTCTCCAGCCGTCTTCTTCTGTACATCAGAAAGACGCTGGCATGGTCTCATTCTGCAGCGCGTTCCGCCCATCTGCTTATAGAAAAGCAGTCCGGCTCACTTCATGCCGGTCCTGTTTGTTTGAGGCCGTCTCGCACAGACTGTTCTCATGGCCCGAGTGAACGGGGATCGTGATACATATAGACTTCTACATTCTTGCCTGTCTGGCAGGTATTCGGAACAGACAGCCCCGGCTCAACCCTTCCCCGGACCGTGTACCGGTGCGCTGCAGCGCCTCGCCGTGACGTAAAGGCATCCGGCACTCCTTTGGTGATAAGTGCGGCCTTGGCCGCATGGGCCCTGTCAAGCGCAAGACTGATTCCGCCCTCGTTTGCATATGCAACCCCCACGAGTTCCACAAAGACCGGAAACAGCAGCGAAGTTTGATACACGGAATCGATAACCGATGTGGTCGACGCATACGCGGGAAGTGCTGCCGATGCATGCTGGAAGTCAGGGACCGATGAGGAGAGGAATGATTCTCCGGCATGACGGGTTGCCGGCCGGCCACCGTGCGCAAACTCATATCCCCGCTGTTCATGCTGTGCAACGCCGTGTTCCCCGGCAACGAGGTTTTCCTGTTCAATGGCCGGGTCGTGATGTCGGGGGTTGTCGCTTCTCCCCCCCGCATGTGCACCACGGGTCCTGACATAGTTGGCAACATGCCCGCACACTTCATGCGCCACGGTCTGCCAAAAGGGCTTTACATGCCGCCGCTCGGTCGGCTGCGGGAGCGTGGTCGTGGTCCAATATCCCCATTGGAAAGGGTCATCCGGATGGCGCGCTGAAACCTGAACCGGATCGGCCGAGGATGAGGTCGAACTCCATCCATGAGGCTCAGCTGTTATCTCAGCCGGGGGCCGGGAGGTCTTGAGTGCGGGAAGACCTGCCTCGATGTCCTGCAGGCATCGACACCCGTCACTATGGCCTGCGGAAACACCGGTCGCGGGAATTCGTATCCGGTCGCCGCTTCGGCTCGCGAGTGGACATATCTCCCTGAACGCACCTTCGAGCAGTTCCTCGTCGGTCCGGCCGCCCGTTGTCAGGGGGTTCGGCCCGCTCCGGCCCGCGATCTTCCATTCTCCTGAAATCATTTCTCCGTTCGGGCGTTCGACAACTGAAACCCCTGGAGAAGACACCGTCCTCACGCCGCGTGAAGCTCTCCGGTATGGATCAGGCATGCGCATCACCATGTCCGCGACGCGGTCCGCCTCCTGCTCGTAGACGTCGTTCGGCTGCCCGATCGTGAGTTTGGCCTGTATACATAGGGACTCGAGCATAGTCGCAACAGCACGGTTACCAATTACATGATGATGCAGCAAGATCGCGTCGGTCGCGGAATCTGCTGGGCGTGATGGCATTCGCATTCTTTCGCGCGGCTTATTATTCCCCGCCAGATTCGCGATCTTTCGTTCCATGCCGCCGAATTTACCCATTGTTCATTATGCTGACGATACGCGCATCACCAGAATCAGTACCCGCAGAATCGCAGCGCAAGAGGATGCGCGCACCCTTCATGAGAACCGGTCGCGCTGCTTTGCTGTCTATTGCCGTCGCGCAGCCGTTGCGGTGGCGCTCCCCGGAATATCTTGAACCGCATCCCAGGGCAGAGTCTGGATGCCCCTGGGCTGGTTCGGCGTTGCCCGTTCAATTGCCGACTGTTTGAGGTCGTTGTCAATAAATCTGAGGAAACGGATACGCGTACCGCTTTGACGTCCCCCGATCGCTTCGTTCGTAATATAGATCAGCGTCAGATAACTTATTCCATTGTTGTGCCGGGCCCAGACGAGGCCGGTCTGTGTACTGACCTGTCGATCCACCGGATCGGTGCGATTGACCGTCGTTACCGGACCGATCGGCACTACCTGCTGTCGATACCGATTAAGCAGGTCTGCTGCTATTCTGTGCGTAATTGCCCTTATTTCGTTTCCGTTTATGTTCGGAGTGCCACTCAAATTAACAGCCGTGGGCAGAAAGTTATATGCCAGGAACGCGATTAGCGCCTGGTTCCCCGTTTGCGTCGGATGGTGTCGGACATATCGCTGAACCCTCGGATTTATCTGATCCATAAGACCGGTAAATACCTCACCAAAATAGTTCTTTAAGAGAAGAGCAATCCTAGTAAGATTTTCACCTTCTGAACTCGCCGAGGGGATACTGGGACTGGCGTTGATGGCAACGCCGAGCATGCTCATGGCAAAAGTGGCCACTGCAATTTCTGGTACAGCTACAAATACCAGGGGGACAAAAGCCGACGCAGCCCAAATAGTGTTTCCAATCAAGGCGGTAACAAAGCCGGGCCATGAACCTGATCCCAAGGTATCAATCCTGGCGGCCAACTCCGCATGAACGAAATCATTAACCCCTTCCTGGCATTCACTTTTCCATTCTCGAAGAATGCCTTGGATACGGGTCACCAGCGTGTCAGAATTGCTGCCGGCAGATATCGGCTCATCTTCAAAAGCAGCCTGCAGGATGCCTTCCCCGAAGGAACTTCGGCCGGATAACCCGGTCTGCTGAACGACATGCGTCAGCTCGTGCGCAAGGAGCCGCCTTCCCGCATGGGTTCCGGGATCATATTGCCCCCCTCCGAATACGATGTTCTTGCCATAGGTGTATGCCCGGGCGTTAATCTCCTGCGCCGATGCTGCTGAGGCATCGCCTGTGTGGACCCTGACGTGCCGAAAATCATGACCGAAACGTTCTTCAAAAAATCGCCGCGTCGTATCCGGCAGCGGATTTCCGCCTCTCATTCCGTCTGTGACTGAGTCATTAATATCCCTGCTGCTGTCAGAGTCCCTGCCGACGTTCGGTTTTCGCCTGAGCCGGACCTTTTCCTCCTCCCTGCACGAGGGAACTTGTGCGAAGGGTCAACCGGGCTTGCGCTGGATGCCGGGTTCGGGCATGCGCATCACGCGATCTGCTATCCGATCTGCCTCCTGCTCATAGATGTCATCCGGCTGCCCGATTCTGAGTTTTGGACTGAGCATACCGGAAACCAGCATCTTCTGGAGCACCCTGTTTCCATAAGCCCTGTGCATTTTGTCGAAAGAATCAAGAGATCTCTCGCCTGCTGTGATAAAACCGCGGGATTGAGCAGCGGCAGGGTCGCCTCTTTTTCTCTCTGTTTCAGCCGTTGCCGATACTCTTTTCTTCATGTCGGGATTTCCTGTTTCATCTTGTTGATGACGTCACTATCAGCGGACCGTCTTATCCTCTTCCCCACGAGAAAAGTGCCTGCAGCTATCAGAAGTGCAAGCGCGAGAACCTGCGGCATGGAGAGAAATCCGACGACACCACGTTCATCGCCGCGCAGGAACTCACTAAAGATCCTTCCCAAGGGGTACAGGACGAATAAGACTGCGGTGAGTTCGCCTTCCTCCCTCTGCGCCCTCCTCAGCACAAGCAGGAGAACGAAGACACCAAGGACATACAGTGCCTCGTAGAGCTGAGTCGGATGGATTGGCAGTGCAGCACTGCCCGCAGAGATGAGACCGGCCGCGAGATGGTCATGGTACGGCCCTGTCCCGGCAGGGAAGGAGACTGCCCAGGGCAGATCCGATCTGCTGCCATAGCAGCAGCCGTTCAGGAAGCACCCTATACGGCCGAGGATTATTGCCGCGGCAACGGAAGGTGCGCAGCAGTCAAAGAAGCGGGCGATCGGAAGACGGTACCCGGCAGCTGCGACAAAGGCGGCGACGATTCCGCCGATATACGCCCCGGTGCTCGCCGTACCGCCTTCCCAGATCCTCGGGATTTCGGCCAGGTGTAATCGATAGTATCCCCCGTACTGTACAACGACAAACAATCTGGCTCCTATCACGGCCGCAAGAACGATCACAAGACAGGCTCTGAAGACGCTGACAGGGTTGAGGGCCTTCCGCTCTGCTTCGCGCACAGCCAGATATGTGCCGAACACTATAGCTGCGGCATATATGAGGTAGTAATCCGGCACGAGAAACCCCATGCCGGTCTTACTGTTCACAAATGCTGCGATGCGCTCATGCATGGACAGGCTCTATGCTCGGTCCTCTTTTCTGCTCTTCTTCCTTCTGATAGATCTGCGCCCCACGAACACAAGGCCGGCTACACCGGCAATGAGCGGCAGACTTCGCATCGTCGTCTTCACCTGGCCGCAGCCAACCGGCGGACGCGCCGGCGGCTTCTCTTCTCCCGGCTGAGTATCGATAACAAAGGCGACATAATTTGTATACCGGTACAGCTGGACTCTCTTGCCCTGATCGTCTGTCTCATATCCTGCAGGCGCATAGCCTTCGACGACGACTATGGGTTTGTCTCCGTACATCTTCTTCAGCTGGGCATCCTGCCCGACCGCCTCACCGGTTTTCCGCGTAATCATGCGGGGCATCATAATGTTCGGCGCTTCGACAACTCTACGATCAGGCACGCGCAAGGCCGGCTGTTCGGTCACCACCCGCAGCTTGGGGGCATACACATCCATCTTCAGGGGAATGTTGGCCTTTTCTTGGATGCGCATCGAGTAGATACCTTCGCGTATGCGCTCCATGCCCTGGCCCGCAAGGCCGATCTTAGCCTCCTTCATCCAGCCCTTGTTGGGCTCGTTGATGGCGTTCACCTTGAACATCGCATTGAAATTTCCGCCTGCCATATTGTTAGCGAAGAACGACCCGGTCCAGAAGGACAGCGGACAGGGTTCGCCGGTAAGGCATTTTACAATCGTCGTATTGCAGAACGAGAAATTGTTCGCCATGTTCGGGTCGTCCTTGAAGTCGACGAAGGCGGCGGTGCATTTGTGCGAGCCTACCATCTGATTCATATTGCCGAAACGGGTCTCGTCTGTCGGCTTCCAGTTAAAACGGGCAGCGGTATCCGTGAGTCCGGCATTCACCGAAAATGCAGTCGGCGGCCTCGGAGAGCCACTGTCGAGATGGTCTGTCGCAAAGAGCCACGAGCCCCACTTCTCCTGGAACCAGTTCCTGATATTCGTATCGGTTTCGCTATAGTTCATCGCGATCGGGGCAGTGCTGATGCCGAGCTGGAGCAGCGTCATGTAGACCTTCACGCCATTGGCGTTCTTCGACCCGCTGAGGTTCGCAACATCCGCATGAAATTCGTTCATCGCATTGACCGCGATTTCAGAACTCTTGGCGCCGCTGCGAAGCACATACACTGCGTCGCACGAATAGAGCCCGTTGGCAATCGTAAGGTCGGCGTAGCAGTCGGTACCGAAGCTCATCGGATGCCAGCGCTGGGGGTTTGCGCAGACATTTTCGTGCGCCCCGGCAGGATAGTGCGGCGGCCAGGCAAAGAGAACGGGTCCGCTGATATTATCGTCAGAGATCAATTCGAGGGCCAGCCTGAGGTCATTACCGGTAACCGGATGGCCCGGGATCAGGTCAAGGGATATCTTTACCTCTACGGACCATGTCGCTGTCGCAATATTTTCATTCACTGCGGCGACGGCCCACGCCGGATTGGTCGCAACGAGCGACCATGTGCTTGTTGCATTATCGTACTGATGGAACTCGACCTTGAACCCGCCTGCACTCCAGGGGAATATCTTGATCATGCTGTCGTTTCCTGCCGTAGTCCCAGGATTGATCCCGATCCTGATCTCGTCATTATACGTATTGGTCGCCTCTCCCGAGAGATTAAACATGAGGTACAGATCCGTCTTGTTGATGCCCCGCTTCTTGTGAGAAACGTATACGTCGGCCTCAAGCGGAGTACCGCCGGTATAGTTATCATGATGATAATAGGTCCCGGCGAGCCATTCCCCGGCGTCGACAATACCGTTGATAATGTACTCTTTTTGCGTATCGATGCCCGGTACGCAGAGGTTGTCTCCCGGACTGTTGTACGACAGACCGGGATCGCATACATCGTCCACACCGGCTGCCGCCGGATACGGCAGTATTGCCATCAAGGCGACCAAAATCATCAGATGTCCGGCAATCTGACCGAACCCTCCATTCTTCCCGTGTCTCTTCGCTCCTGTAGGTTCCTTCATACATCCCTCCTCGTAGAGTTTATTGCGGTCCATGAAGACTTAGGCTTTATTCACACTGTATTTGATGACGAGTTCCTTGTATGTGTTTGCATCGGTCTTTTTCTCTACCCTGACGGTAAGATTGCCGGTCGTGTTGTTTACGGCAGCATCCGTTGCACTGAGCGTAAACGTGACCTTCTTTTCCTGGCCGGCTGCACCTCCAAGAGGATATGTGACCAACGCAATGTCTTCAAGAGTGTTGGGTGCAGACGCCGTGAATGTCACGTTATATTCTTCCTGAATCGCAGATGCCTGAAGCAGGCTGAACCGGAGCTGTATGTTCGTGGCCTTTCCTGCCAATCCGACAGGGCCGCCGCGGCCGATTTTCAAGGTATCGGTTGCAAGGTTCATAACAGGCAAAAGAAGCTCGACATTCACCGCCGACGGTTGCACGCCGCCGCCGCCGATCTTGAGCGACACTTCTGTATTGTTCGCGGTCATCTCGGTCGGGTTATTCTGGGACCTGACGAGAAGGTTTAGGGTCGATTCGTTCACCGCAGGGACAGCAGGTATCTCCACGTCCACCTGCAGTGCTGTCGTATCGCCCGTCTTCAGTTTTATCGCGCCCGTGTCATTGTTCACCAGCTTTGCACTCCACCCGGGTGGCGTCATAGAGGCTATGATTTCAAACGTCTCTTCTACCGCTGCGCCGGGACCGACCGGCTCAAAGGTCATTTGATACTCATACCGGTATGTCTGTCCTACTGTGATAACCGTACCAGGGGGAGGTCCGCTCTTGAAGATCAGGGCCAGGTGTCCGTGCGGCAGGATCTGCGTCCTGCTTCCGATCTCCTGGTTTATCCTCTGCTGCGCCTTGAAAGAGCCCTCAAGGTCTTTCTTCGTAAAGACAGCGTCCTTGAGCCCGGTAATTCCTGCTGTTGTATCTCCGTCGAGGAGCTGCCTGAACTTCTTCGCAAAGTTCAGGGTAGCCACACTCTCCGGCTTTGTCGAGAGCGAGGTGACCGTCTTTTCGAATTCGTCCTGCGCCCCGTAGAGCTTCTCCATGAGCTTCAGACCGTCGGCGTTGTTTATGAGCCTCAGAAGCGCCTGGGTCTCGGCGGTTCGCGCCGCAGCGCAGACAGACTGGAACACGAAAGATATGAGTGCGCCCTCTCTCCCTGTGGCATTCGAGAAGCTCTGGGCGAAAAAGAGGTCGCTTTCGAGGAGCTTCTGGTATGCGCTCGCGGTCAGGCCGAACATCTGAGCAAAATGGTCACAGCCGTAGAGAAGCGTGCCCGAGCCGTCGAAGAGTTCAAGCGGCTGCTTTGTGCCCTCCGACAGGGTCAGATGAAGTCTCCTCAGGTCAGTTATCATCTCCGCGCTTATCTTCGCATTGTTCTTTTTCCTCAGGAGCAGAGCAAGGGGACAATGGACATGCCCGCTGAGCGGTTTCGGCATATCGGTAATACCGCTGCCCTTTGCTATGCGAACTGCCCACTCCTGCCTGGCCCTCGTACAGGTCTCGATGCCGATCCTGTCGTCGACAAGCTCCTTGTCCTCATCACTGTCGACTTCGCGTTCCCAGACATCCAGGTATGCTACGAATGAGGTGTCATCAACGGGAGTCGTCAGCGTGTCCGTCAGTTTGGCATTCGGCTGCAAGGCATACGTTGTGTCGCTGTCGCAGGAGATCATCCTTCCGTCTACGAGGAGATCTCCCTTACGAATACCGAGATTGTTGTCCTCAGCCATTGCAAAAACCCTGAACCCGTCGCTGCCCGACGGCACGCCATTGCCGATAAACCTGGTGCCCAGCGCCTCATGTGCAGCCTTTCTGATGCCTTCCATCTCATTCCAGTCCGCATCAAGGAGCGGCACGCCCTGCTGTAGCCGGACACCGACGTAGTGCTTCGATACCGAGTCTTTTAATCTATCTTCCGGATTCCTCGAAAAATTTCCCATGTTTCCCCCTTTCAGAAATAGAGCCTGACGATACGGTAGAGCGTGGAGGCTGCGTCCTTGTGGATGACGGGATGCCTGATGCAGTTCACCATGAACTCCTTTCCGTCGAAGACGCCGAAGAGCCCGAACTCCCTGAGCGGATAGGTCTTCAGCGGTGCAAGAGGAACCGGATACCCGGGTTCGAGCTTGACCTTGATCTGGATCCTGTTTGTCGGGGAGAGCACGGGTTTGTCGCTCTCATCGAGATAATCGATGTCCGCGTTCTTCAGCACGATGCCGGTGCTGTAGAGATTTTCGAGCCCTGTGGTCGTTACCGGTGCCGGTGCAGGCGGGGGATTATCATCCCACTGCGCGTCCCATTCCTCTTTTCCTTCTCCCACGTAGAGCTTCTGGAGCCCCTGGGAGGCGTCGTTCTTCATGAACCCCGCAAGCAGCAGTCTGCATCCGTCGACAATCGTGTTCGATTGCCAACCGCTGTCATGGAGGACCTCACCCTCACTGTTTTCCAGTACATCACGGTACATGCCGCGCATTGATGCAACTATTCTATGCATAGGCTATCCTCCTCTGTTTATTCCCGTATGCCACGTCCGGTATCGGGTCACAGGCGGGTCTGCCGAGAGGTCTCCGGTCCTGTGATCGATGTATTCCCCTGTTTCGCACTCTGCGCTGAACATCCATGTCCAGTCAGGCAGGCTGTCCGAATACGCGGCAGCCGCGCCGGCGTATTGGTCACTTGCCGGCACTTCCATTTCGGCGAATACAAATTCGCCGATGTCGCGCCCTTTGTCAGGGTCCCTGCTGTAAATGACCTCCCGGTAGACCGGCGTTTCAATGATAAAGACGGGTCGTACCTGAATGGGAAGAAATTTCGAAAGGGCGTAGCCGAGCCGTGAGAGGTTCCGGCTGATCAGTTCCTGGTTGTCGGTGTCCGGGGTAAGATAGACGCCGACCGTGTCCCGCGCATACCAGTCGCTCTGGGCCTTTCCGGTATCATAGGTATACATTGCAAAATCGGCAAAGTCTCCCTGGAGGTTGTTCTTGCGGGCATTTCTTACATCAACCGTTGTGCTTCCTGCATAGCGGTTGTCGACCGTTTCAGTCGCCGTATAGACACTGCTTTGGTACCGAACCCCTTCATTCGAGCCGAAAAAGAGGCAGAGTTCCGTACCACGCATCACCGGCAGCGGAGCGCGCTGGGTGGAGTCGACAGGAAGGACCTGCTCTGCCTCTGACCAGACATTGTTTTGCGGGTCTTCCAGAATGCTCCTCCAGATGGTCCAGTTGCCGGATCTGTTCGAACCCCAGAAAAGCTCTATCTCGCCGTTTTCGTTCAGAACAGGAGCAGGCTCACGATCGTCGCAGTCTGCCGCCTGTTTCGGGAGTATCTTCACCGGCCCCCAGCCGCCGCTGCCTGCGGAAAGATCACCCTTCTTCCGGTAGGCGATGCTCCACACCTTCCGTTGTCCTGCATCTTCCCTGCGGGCCCAGAAGACATAGAGGCCCTTCTCCTGCTTCAAGGGAAGAACCGAGGGGTCTGCCACCACCCGGGGGTCTTTCCCTCCGTCATCCGGAAATACAGCATCAGGGACATTCCAGCCGTTGTCATATTTCCGGTATTTCAGTCCATCCTGCTCCGACCGGAAAAGCCACAGGCCAGCGTCAGCATCAACCCCTGCAACAGGGAGTCTCTGCGATGCCGTCGCTCCGGGGAAGTCTTCCGGCTCTTGCCATTCGCCGTCTGTTTTTCTCCGCATGACAATGCGCCAGGTATTCGATAGTTCATCGAACTCATTCCAGAAAAGCCAGAGGGTATCTCCGGTATGGGCGGCTGAGGGATATTTCGCAACCCCGGCCGCATCAGACAGCTGCATGCCGGCAGACATGGCGCCTGTCGTGCCGATCTCCTTGCACCACACATCCCATGACTCTCCCCGCTGCGTGTGATAGAACAGCAGCAGATTGCCGTTCTTGTCGCTGACAACAGAGGCCCTGCCCTCGTATCGGTAGTCGAGCGAAACCAGCGCGCCTTCCGCAGCCCATGTACCGCCTCTGCGTAAGATCATTCTCGTGTTCAGCTGCTCGGGCCGGTTCGTAAGGAATACGTTCTGGAAAAACTCCTTGGTCCTGCTCTCCCATCCGATCAGGCGCTTGACCGTGGCCTCGACCGTCGGGACAATGCCTATCCGCTCGTAGAGAAACGGCGCATTGCTGATCTCGTTTCTCTGGCTGCTGAATTTCAGGCGGAAGTCCGTGTCCCATCCGATCCACTGCGCAAGGAGCGGCAGGAGGCTGCCGTCCAGTTTATGGGGATCATGAAAATCGAGGACAGCCTTGGCAAGGCTCTGGAACTGGTCGAGTTCTCCACCGACGATGTCGAGAAACCTCCTGAGCTGACCTCTGTCCCGGTCCTCTTCCTCAACAGCAGTCGGGTTCGGCGGAAACGATGTATCATACCGGTGATAGATTCTCGGCAGGAGATCATACATCTGCCCGGCGCTGCCGTAAGGACCCGTTGCCATGGCAGATATCACATTCCGCCGATCGGTCGTATATACTGCCGGGGTGCCGCTGTACGGGAAAAGTGCATAGTAATAGACTGTTTCGGACTTCAGTCCCTCATCTGCAAGCGTTGATCCTTCTTTTATTTTCGCAACGAATTCGCCGTCTTCCGGGTGGCCCGGATAGGCAGTCGCAGAGCGCCTGACAAGAACACCATCAAAAGACGCGCCTTCCGGAGCAGTCCATGCCAAGTCAATCCGGTTGCCCTTCGGGTGCGGGACTGCGCGGATGTTCTGCAATGGCATATCAGACATCTCTCAGAACCGTCACATTGATGCCTGCCGTGTAGAGGCTCTGGGATGGAATGACCGGGATCTCGTCATCCGCTATGCTTATGACGCCGTCCTGCTCGACACGTCCCGGGTTCGCCGCATCGCGGCCGAATTCCGTGATCGTGACATAGACGATCCCGTCCACATCCTCGATCACATCGTAGAACTTGCTCAGATAGACCGTGCTGCCGAAGTCAACGGTTTTAAAGGCAAGCAATGAGGCAGCAGCCTTTCTGACGTTTTCCTTGACCGTCTCCTCGTCATAGTAGGGCTCGATCTTGATATCAGCAGAAATATAGACCTCGACATAGGTCGCGTCTTCTACAACTACCCGTGTCGTGACCTGCCGTTTGTCCTCAAAATACGCAAGGAGGTTTGCCCGAAGAACATCGCTCACCCTGCCGCCCCCCTGGGGAGATACAATGAGCGTGACTTCGTTCCAGTTTTCAGAGCGGGCCTTGACCTTTGCCACACCATTGAAGTCACGGGCAAGGGCTACATAATCAGCAGCAGTCACCGCCCGCTTCAGAGAGCGGAAGACGTCAGGTGCATGCATGACGGCATGGAGAATATCTTCCGCATCCGCACCGCCGGTGGCAGCCTCAGGGTTGATGACCCGCGCTCCGACGACCGCAAGCGCTGGTGCGTCGACAATGGACTGGATGCTGTTTTTCAGGACATTTCCCTTGACGCCCCCGCCGACCCGGTAGGTCGCCTTTATCTCGGCACCCTGAGCAGGGATTCTGCCGAATGCGCCGTCGCCGAAGATGACCGTGGCCCTGCCGAGGTCGTCGATCTCAACGCTGAAGTCATTCCGGCCTTCCCTGCTGTATGCCAGGCTCTCCTGGAGCGTCCACGACTCTATGAGGGTTCCTGTCTTTGTCGTTACCACGATGTCCGTTGAAATCCCCTGACTGAGGGGCCTGAGAATGATACCGCTGCGCGCCAGGTCGAAGCGCTGGTTCGGCGTGCCGTCGGAGGTGCCGATGATCTCATCCTTCACACGCCTGCCTTCTTCGACCGGCATGATCTTTTCAGCGTATTTTCGACCGCCGGTCGCCGTAACAGAAGCAAAATCGATCAGGAGATCATGCTCGGCAGTGTACTCGAATCTGACGCTCGGACTGTCCGGCCGGCTCTTTGTCGCAAACGCATGACCCTGTCGGATCGTTACGACGCCATGGTAATCTGACGGCACCGAAAGCGTCAGTTTTGTCGAGGCAGGTACCGGTGTCTTGAGGCGGTAGCCGATAAGCCGGAGATGGTGGATGATGCTCCGCCGCGTTGTCGCAGTGCCGAGGAAACTTTCGTTTGCGATCCGGTCCTGGTAGTAGCTCAGGATGTCACCCATGTGGGCAAAGAGCTGGAGCAGCACATTACCAAAGTCGGCCTCTGAATCATATTCCGTCCACTCCGAAAGCTTTTCCGGGATCCGGGACTTCATTGATGCGAGCAGGCTGTCGTAGTCCCTGCTCATGTAGTCAATCACGCTTTGGCTGCCTGTCTTCTTGATATCCGCCATGTCGTCTCCTTACCTGAATCGTATCCGCACGGTCTGTCTGCTGAGATCCTGTTTCTTCGTATACACTATCTCGGCGCTGACGAACTCCTCGTCACGGTCGACCCCCACGCCGTCGACCGTGATGTCTGACGAAAGCCAGCGGTTGAGGGCCTGGCTGATCGTGAATTCCATTGCGGCCGCCAGGATCCCGCTGTTTGGTTCAAAGACAAGGTTCAGGAGGCCGCACCCGAATTCGGGAAGATTAATGCGTTCTCCCGGTGCGGTAAAGAGCACCTGGATGATCTTTGCCCTGATCGCGTCATCCCCGCCGATGGCGCTGATCCTGCCGGAGCCGTCTATCCCGAAGGGAAACGGGAAGGTCTTTTTCATGCTCTGGATCATTTCTTTACAACTCCCGTACCATCGCCTGTCTGACTGAACACGATGCTGTTTTGTACAGCGTTCAGGCCTATGCTGTGGGTATGGTTGTCTCCTCCTCCTCCCCCGGTACTGCCGGAGACTGCCGCATTGATCGATCCGCCGGTCTTCACCTGGATGATCTCGAGGTTCTCCTCGAGATGTTTTATGACACCCTGGGAAACAGCATAAGCGATCTTCTTCCAGCTATCGCATACGTCAGGCGGCGGATTCTCATCAGGAAAACCGTCCTTCAGATGTGTGTAGAGGGCATCATACACAGCCCCGGTCATTCCATCGTTCGCAGCCAATGTCCCGATTTTCAATGTCATTATTTCACCGTGTTCGTAGGAGACAGCGCCAGATCGAGCATCAGAGGAGCTCCCGGCAGCGGAGGAGTGGTCGGCGCACCGAGATTCCCTGTATGCATATGGGTCGCAAATGCCGTATTCACCCAGTTCATGAGCGCTGTCTTCAGCTGATTGCCGAGTACAAGGGGTTCCGTCGCATTGTCACCGATCTTGATCGCGCTCCCCTTGACAGTCACACTGGAGCTGTCCATCACAATCTCGTTACCGTTCTTGTCTTTGCAGATCACTCCCTGGGCATCCATCGTAAGCTCGTTTCCATTGGCGTCCGTTATCTTGATGCCGTCTGCATTCAGCGTAACGACGTTCCCGTTTGTCGCTTCGACAATCAGGACCATCTCACTGCCGTCTTTGTCTTCAAGCTGTATTGTATGGCCAGCCTTTGTCTTGATGATCTTTGATGTGACCGGGTCCTGCACAGACCCTTCCTCTGAGCCGTCCGCGGCATTCGGTTTCGGTAGCTCGCTCTCGCCGCCCGGTTTGCTCCAGTACGTGCCGACCCAGACGGGGAATTCCAGGTCTCCTTCCTCGAACTCCACCCATACCCCGGCTTCTGTCTCGGGGATGAAGAGGAACCCCTGATGCGCGTCCCCGCCATAGGGCACGCATGGCAGAGCCCATCCGGTAACTACGTCCTGCCCAAGAACGCTCGGCACGCGCACCTTGAGCCTGCCGAGCTTTTCCGGGTCAGCATTGTCCACAACCACCCCGCGGTATTTGCCATAGAACCGCCTCTCTACTTTCTGGACGAGGGTTGCAACGATTTTCTCAATCCCTGCAGCGTCTCTCACAAAAGACCTCCCAGCAGCCCGGCGCTCTCTGAAAACAATTCGCTGCCCGTCGGCAGCACTGCATTGCGCTTGACCCGGAACTGCTGAATGTACCCGTCCTGCGCAAACCGGTGCGTGACGTGCGTTACATAGTAGACGCCGCTGTGCGTCTCGCCGATTCCCTTGATCGTAACCGGCTTCCGCGCCCTGAGTACGTGGGCATACTCATTCGCATTCACCTCGCCGCGGCCGGCGACAAACCATGACGCCTGCTCGTAAATTCCCTGGCAGAGGGCCGACATCTCGGGGGTACCCGAAGCAACGCTCATGCCGATGAACAGCTTCCCCTGCGGAGCTCCTGACTGAAGCAGGGACGGATAGTCCCTGCTCCCGAGGAGGCTTCCGCTGTCAGGGGCGGATACCGCATCGACCATTTCCTTGTTCTGCCTGTCCATCTGGGACATGGCAATGTCTGCGGGTTCGAGTGCATTCATCTCGATGTCGAAGCTGTTCAGATTCGTCTCGTCCCCGAAATGGACTGCCAGCACCGGCTGCGGCGTCTCGCCCGTGGCCGGTCTTCTGAAATACCCGGTGGTGCCGCTCACATAACATTCATAGCCGTTTCTCGCTGCAAGCCGCCTCAGGAACTGCATGTCGGTCTCGCGCTGGATAATGGTAGATACGGTTTCATCATGCACGACGGACGTGTCTTCAGCGTCTGCGGCGAGACTGTATTGACTGAGGATCTCCGAGGCTATGTCGCTGTCCTTGCGGCTCGGCCAGTCCTTGAGTTTCTCTTCCCGGTCGAGGAGGACGCTCCGGTCAAGTCCCCAGACGTCAAGAACGCACGCGCCCTCTTCTGAGGAAAAGAGGGGCTTCAGATGCGTAATATATCCGGATATGATCTCTTCCGTGTCGCCGTCAAACCCGGCTTCTATCGAGACCTCGCTCCAGAGCGCAAGACGGTCATCATCAAGATATGTCCAGACACCGTCCGGCTGCAGACGTATGGCCAGTCTCATCCGGAACATGGATGCCAGTTCCTCGTCCTCCTCCACCTCGAGGAGGAGCAGATCGGGATATATATCTGCCGCCTCTTCTCCATTGAGCATGATCCTGAGATCTTCTGATGCCATATCAGCCTCCGCCGCCCCTGCCGGAAGGGATCTCGATGTCCTTCCCTGTCCTGCTGATCATCTCCGGGACCGAAACCGTTAAGCCCGGAGCGGCGATTGCCGCTATTTCCCCGTATAAGTCCACCGTATCCGTGATCATCGCGTTAACGGTAAGGAAGAGCCTGCAGCTGAAATGCTCCCTGAAAATTATGCGTGGCTCGCCGCCATGGACTTCGGTATGCCCCCTCACCTCAACAGATTCTTCCAGAAACGCCTGCTCGACTCCGGCTATGTCCTGCACCGCATGGAGAAATCCGTTCCAGTTCTGGAGCGTGCCATCGTCAGCAAGGGACAGCTCTATGACACACTGCTTCAGGCTGGCCTTGCCGATGAGCTCCTGCGGGTGCATGAAGCCAATATTGGCATCGCATATTCGCCACCACGAGACCGATTTCTGAAAGGCGCGGTAGCCAAGATGGTCGAGGCGGTCCGTCTCGGTGACCGTGTAGGGAAATGTCGAGCCGGCTTCCGGCAGCAAACGGATCGTTTTTACCTGGAGCGTCCTTCCCTGTGCGTCCGTGACGGTTGTATCTTTCAGCCTGACGTATCGTGATCTCTTTCCGAACATGACCTATCCCGGTATGATGACGTCGGTTATGCTGCCGAGATTTGCGAGGTTGAGGACCGACATCACCTCTTTCATTGCCTTGGTATATTGATACGCAAGGTTTTTGCCTTCGATTACGGTCAGGTTGACGGCAACCGTTGCCCTGACCGGGTTCAGGTCAGTGCTGAATTCCGTCTCGGTTATCTGCATGCTGTTGATGTTCACCGGCATGACCCGCTTGCGTCCCCAGATAAAGAGAATGAGCGGCGGCTTGTCGCTTCGGGTAAAGCTGAAGCTGTCCCCCCCGCCGCCAAGAAGACTGAGTGCCTGGCCGAGCAGGCTCTCGCTCTTTGGATGAACCATCAACTCAAGGGTCGAGAGCTGGGGCGCAAGGCCGAACTGGCTTGTGATAACATCTCCCTCGTCGAGTTTATCGGTCGCGTCAAGCTTGATCTCAAAGCTGATCGTCTCTTCATTGACCACAACGATCTGTCTCTCCCTGATCTCGGTCAGGTCATCGAGCTCCTGATGCAATGCCCTGAGGGGATTAGCGGTGAGGGGCTGGGCTACCGGCGCGGCAGCCTGAGCTCCGGGGGCTGCTGTCCCCGGTGAAGCAGGAGGCGGGGTCTGTCCCTGGGCGCTGATCGAGAGGTTCCTGCTGCGGCTGAGCTGCTCAGGGTTGAACTGGAAGACAACGAACAGGGGCGGTATGCTCAGGCCGTACTCCACGAATGCCCCTTTCAGGATTTTCGGTTTATTGCTGAATCCGCCTGACACGCCTCTCCTCCCTATTCCTCTTTCCCGTATTGCGGCGCATTCCGGACTATGTCATCGTTCCAGACCGTGCCCATTTTCTCATACTCCTGCCTGACGCTCCTGAGGATATGCTCCATTTTGATAACACTCCCGTTGCCGGCTGC
>DKBO01000223.1 GCA_002448975.1 Nitrospiraceae bacterium UBA6898 | reverse complement strand
CTGCCCCTGCAGGGCTCCTTGATAATATCCAGAAAGGTTTTGATATGCTCTCCACCTCATCAGACGCCACACAAAAGGCTGCACGCTCCATAACCGATGAGGAAGAATACTTTCTGGGCCGCGCTGTGGCAGCCCGCATTCTTGAGACCTACCCGCTCCTGAAAGATCCGAAACTGACCGAGTATGTGAACTCCATAGGCGCGCTGCTGGCCCTGCATTCTGAAAAGCCCTATACCTACGGAGGTTACCACTTCGCCGTACTCGACACAAACGAGATGAACGCCTTTGCCTGTCCCGGCGGAACGATCTTCATCACACAGGGCATGCTGAAGGCCGTCACGAATGAAGACGAACTTGCCGCTGTTCTTGCCCACGAAATCGCACACGTCAACCACCGGGACGGCATCGCTTCGATCAAGAAATCGCGCTGGACAGAGGCAGTAACCATCATCGGCTCGAAGGCCGCCCAGAACTTCGGACCGCAGGAACTGTCACACCTCACGGGCATCTTCGAAGGTTCCATCGACGATATTGTCAAGACCCTTGTTGTAAAGGGTTACGGCAAGTCAATGGAATACGGCGCTGACAAAACCGCTGTCGCTTATCTCGTCAGTACCGGATACGAGCCGGGGGCACTGAAGGATTTTCTCGACAGGATGGTCAGTCGCGGCGCGGCATCAGAAGGCGGCATCTTGAAAACGCATCCCGGGACAACGGACAGGATCGATAATCTCAGGGCTGTAATACCGAAAGAGACCGTGGACCCTACACTCGTCAGCAAGAGAACCAACCGTTTTTCTGCTGCATGGAACTGACCCGTGAGGAAGCCGGCAGGACATGCAGTGGTCGGAAGACCTGTCGTTCAGCGTTAAGACGAGCGACAACCAGCACCGGGAGCGAGCACTTCAGCAGGCTCAACATCATAAGGCAGGGGAAATGTAAGGGCGTCATTACAGGTAATCTCATTTGGTGAAGCCTGCGCTGCATCACATTTCAGCGCTGAAGAAGCACGCATGCAGCACCACGCCTGCCCTGAATACCATGAGCATAAGCTGCAGCTTGCCAGGAATCTCAGCAGCCTCGCTGGTCTAAAAAATGAGCCCAAGAGACCGTCTCTTCCCATGTGATCTCTGTAAGGACCGCGCAAGTCTTTGTCTCCTGGATGTTCACGCCTATTCTGCATGCCGACAAGAAACCCGGGAGATATCTGACGGGAAGAACAGAGTTCAGGTCCGGCATAGGGGCACGAGACGCCAAACTCTTTGCCCCCATGCCTGCACACAGCGGTTTTATGCTACAATTTCAATATCTTATGCCCGGGAGCTACTGTACGGAACCCATGCGCAACAGGCCATGACGCTAAACGGACGCCGAACATGATCATACGATTCCTCTCGTCGTATCCCGGCATGTATATAACGCAGTCTGTCCTGCATTCCTTTGTTGCGCTCATCATCGTTGAGCTCTCTTTTTTCGCATGGGACATACGGGACCACAGCGCGAAATTCCGTTACCGCCTGTTGACTCTTACGCTCCCTGTCTTCATGTTCCCTCTCTACCAGGTCATTACCCCCCAGCGGAGCGCGTGGTATTTCAGGCTCAATACCGCGTTATTCGACAGTCAGCGGTGGCTGGATCTGAATCCGCTCGGAATCTTTCCGCTGGCAGCGGTTTTCCTGACGCTCCTCATTGCGGTAACCGCTGTTTTTGTCGTTCAGGAGATCCTCCCGATCTTCCGGGAACGTTCCTCGCGCAGTGATCCGGGAACCTGCGAGGGGACACGCGATACCCTCGATGCCATGCTGGACAGCATCAGCAGCGAGATACCTATAGCCAAGCCTTCGATCTGCATTATTGATGAACCACTTCCGATCCTGGTAACGCAGGGATTTAAGGACCACATGATCATTGTTTCCAGCCATCTGATAGAAGTTCTTGACGAGGACCAGCTCAAAGGAGCGCTCACCCATGAAGCGGTACATATCATGAGGGACAGCAATACCAAGACCCAGCTCATCTATCTCTTGCGAATACTGATGTTCTATAATCCGGTAAGCCTGGTAGAGTTCAGGAGGGTCGTTCATGACGATGAATTCATCTGCGATGCGATTACGGTCTCGATCACAAAGAACCCTGCAGCGCTTATTGCCGCAATATCGTCCTTCTATTACCACCCCGATCAGGGACCGCAGGGCTTGTACCAGATGAAAGAACGGATCGAAAGCCACAGCCATAACCTCCTGCTGGACGAAAGGATACAGAGGCTCCGTGAGACCGGACTAGAAGGTCATGAGCGCTTTGCCTGGGCTCCGTTCATGCTTACAGCATCCGTCATACTCGTGATGGGATATCTGGTAGTATGAGGCACAGATGAAGAAACGCTCATTCGGGGAAAAGCTCTTCCTCTTCATGATCACCATATTGCTGGTCACCGCCATTCTGGCCGTACTCAACTGGATCCCCTCGCTGGTGCAAAAACAGACCATGAAGAGATTCAGTTCCATCGATATCGCGAAGAAAGAGCTCCGCATACATCGCCTGTTTCTCCCGACGTATATCCCCGAGGGCCTGCACCTTGTCTGGCCGCCGGCTGAAATATACGCGCAGGAGGTCCCCTTTAATGCGTTCATCATGCATCTGAGGTACCAGGACAGCCGCGATATTGGTCTTGTCATCCATCAGGCAGATGCGCATGCGCCCTATCAGATTGAACCACTCATAAAGATCAAAACAACGACTGCGGGGAGCCAGATATCCATAAAAGACAGAAAGGCAGTTCTGGTTCCGGCGGTCTGCGACGGCAATGTACCGTGCTACGAGGTGTCCTGGGATGAGGATGGCACGATCATTACCCTCATCTGCAAGTGCTCCGCGCAGGATATCGTAAAGATCGCAGCGAGTACGCTTCCCGGTCCATAGACTGCCTCAGCGCCCTCTCCGCTGGTTTTTTCTTTATTTGCAGCAAGTTTTCTTCCTTTCTAAGATATTTTTCCCGTGGAAATAGGTACTTTTTCCTATTTCACATTTCCCCGTCCGCTGTTATCCTGAACCCAGAAACAAGGGCATAGCCAAGGGAAGGGAGAAAAGACCGTGGTACGGATGCAACACAGGGGAGGAGAAAAGGCTGGGAAAGGAAATCACGGGAATTTCTCCACAGGTCAGCGTAGTTTCCATGATCAGAGGGATCACTCGGCGATGGTGTCACCGCAGTATACTACAACATACACCCCGCTCTCATTCCGGCCATCGGCCCGTTTCTCGGCCTTCTGTATGCAGCTTTTCTGCCGTTCATCGGTATCGCCATGATCACGAAGCTTGTCGTTACGAAAATGTTCGGCAGATGCGCTGAAGGTCTGTCCCCTGTGGCAACATCCAACTGGAGACCCACCGAAGCGTATCTTGCCGGCAGAGGCCATATACCTACAAAGAAGGGGGGCAGAGAAAACGGGACACGCAAAGAAATGAACGTGCCCGGAAAAGAGAAGGAATAACAGCTCAGCGGGCATACCATGGAGGTAATGTCCGCTTCTAATAGGGGGAAATATGACAGCACGGAAATCGTATCTAGGCGTATTCGTCGTTCTTGTAATCCTGCTATCTTCTTCTTTCAGCGGCGCAAAGCTGACAGAGGCAGATCAGACCTGTCTCGGCTGTCACGAGATGGAGCAGACTATGAAATTCGGCAACGGAGAGACCCTCTCCCTAAAGGTGAATCCTCAGGAAGTGGAGAAGTCGGTCCACAGGATCATCGGATGCTCCGCCTGCCACGGCTTCACTGCGGACAACCATCCGCAGAGATCGTATAAGAGCAGAAAGGAATTCAGTTCGTTAAGCGCCAGAAAATGCACGCAGTGCCATGATGCCAAAGAAAGCAATATTCACGAAAAGCTTATCAATGAGTCGGCGACAAAGACCGCGTGCACTGACTGTCACGGGGCGCACGCCGTAAAACGGGTGCGTGAGCTCTCAAAAGGGAACCAGTACTGCCTGACCTGTCACAATAAGGAACTCGATGTCCACTACAAGGACGGGTATAAGGAAAAAACCATGGTCAATGAGGCGGTTCTTAACAATTCCGTCCATAAGAATCTGAGCTGCGTGGACTGTCATGTCCGGGTGTCATCAGAGGACCATCCTATCAGAGAGTTCCAGAACAAGCGCGATTTCTCCATGGTGATGGCAGAGAACTGCAGGCGATGCCATTTTGACAAATACAGCAGGACCCTTGAGGGGATACACTTCAAGCTGCTGACCCAGGGTAATGCAAAAGCCCCTATCTGCTCTGACTGCCACGGGACACATGCAATTGCCTCCGCACGCAAGGACAAGCTGGCAAACGCCCAGAAGTGCGAACAGTGCCACAAGGACATCTATGCTATCTATGCGAAAAGCGTCCATGGTGCCGCACTGATCAATGAGAACATTGAAGACGTCCCGATCTGTTCGGATTGCCACAAGGCACACGACAATGCAGGCCCGCATACTGCGAACTTCAGGATCTCGGTACCCCAGACCTGCGCGAGCTGTCATGCAAAAAAGGAGATCATGCAGAAATACGGGCTTTCCACAAAAGTGATAGATACCTATCTCCAGGATTTTCATGGCGTCACCATGAAGTTCTACAAGCAGTATGGCCAGACAGAGAAACAGATCGCCGTATGCATTGACTGCCATGGCGTGCACGACATAGTCCGGGTCAAGAATCAGGGAGCCGCAGTCGTGAAGCAGCACCTGCTGAAGCGCTGCCAGAAATGCCATGCAGATGCCACGGCGAACTTCCCGGACAGCTGGGTCTCACATTACGAACCGGACTTCAAGAAGGCATCCCTCGTCTTCCTGATCGACCTCGGGTACAAGATCTTCATACCGTTCATGATCATCGGACTGCTGCTGCAGATCGTGCTGCATCTCTGGCGGTACGCCGTAAACAGATAACCATAAGGAGGCATTCATGTATACAGCAAACAGGGAATACATCAGACGGTTCGGACCTGCCAGGCTTGTTGAGCACTGGCTGAACGCCGGCACATTCATCCTGCTGGTTATCACGGGGCTCGCTCAGAAGTTCCATGAATATGACATTTCGCAATGGGTTATCATGACATTCGGCGGGATCGATACCACGCGGCTCGTGCACCGGTACAGCGGCATTGCGCTGACGATCCTTACGGCCCAGCACATCCTGGTAGCTTCGTTCGGCATCCTTTTCAGGAAATGGCAGCCCAGCATGGTCATCCATATGAAGGACTTCCGCGATGCGATCGACAATCTCCGGTACTACCTCGGGCTTTCGGATCAGCCGGCACGATGCGACCGCTTCGACTACAAGCAGAAGTTCGAATACTGGGGCGTCGTTGTCGGCGGCATACTTATGGCAGTAACGGGACTTGCACTCTGGTTCCCGACCGTGGTCACGCGGCTGCTGCCCGGTCAATTCATCCCGGCAGCCAAGGCCCTGCATACCAACGAGGCGCTCCTGGCGTTCCTGGTGATCGTCACCTGGCACATCTACAATGCCATCTTCAGCCCAGAGGTGCTGCCCTTGGACACGGTAATTTTTACCGGCAAGATCTCCCGGGAACGGATGATTCACGAACATCCCCTTGAGTACGAACGCCTGTACGGGGTGACGCTTCCCCGGCATCCCGAAGGGCATGAAGACCCGACAGAGGTAAGCTCAGCGCAACGCCATAGTACCACGCCAACCCCTTGACAGCATGGAGGATATCACTTATGGTTATAATGAAACTCAGGAATACACATGCAGAAAAAGATAATTATCTCGATCCTGTTTACGGTTATTGTCATCTCGGTGAGTCTGGGCGTCATGAGCTATATTGCTGTCCAGGAAGGTATCGACCACGCGCTCCAGCATAAACTGCAGGTGTCGGCCATTGTCGCAAAGAACATTGACCTTCTCCTGAACAGCAGCCTTAAGCGGCTATATGATATATCCCTTTCCGGCGCCGTATCCCTTGCCGACGGAGACTGGAAACCCGAGCTGGCTGCCCTGAAAAAGGCATATGACTACTCCATCTTCTCCAGCGGCATCTTCATGCTGGACCTTGCGGGCAATGTGGTCTTCACCTATCCCCCGCAGCCGCTGAGACAAGGCAGTCTGTCTTCCCTGCCCTGGTTGCATACCGTTATCGCCGAGGGCAGGCCGTTCATTTCGGACATATACACCATCACACCGTCAAACAAGAAAACCATCTATATTATCGTTCCCCTCAAGAATAAATATGGCGTCATCGAAGGAGCAGTTGGTGGAGAGATCGACCCCTCGGCCCTGAGTTTCAACGAGATAATCCGATCATTTCCCGTCGAAACGAACGCCTATATGGAGATCGTCGACAGCAAAGGGATCGTTGTCGCCTCGACCGACGCAAAAAGAATGTTCAAGGACCAGTCAGAAGGACATACCCAGTTCCTCGACAAGCTGATACAGGGGAAAAAAGCTACCATCACGAAATGCCACAGGTGCCACACCGATGCATTTTCAGCCAGCAGCAAGATAGACCGGTCCGTTGACATCATGGCATATGCGCCGCTCGAAACAGCAGCCTGGGGGGTCTCGGTCATTCAGCCGGAAAGCGATATCGTTGCGCCCATTGATCGTATGAAGCGGTCGTTCCTCCTGGTAAGCATGGTGTCAATAGTCGTTGCCCTCATCATAGCGGTCGGCATGAGCCGCAGCATTGTCCGACCGGTCCATGACCTGATCGATGCCACGGTAAAAATCGCTGAGGGTGACATGTCCAAAACCATTGCCTTCGGGGGAAAAGATGAGATCGGGATGCTGAGCAGCAGTTTTGAGATCATGAGAGTAAAGCTTGCAGATTCCCTGGAGGAACTTCACAACTCCAATATACAACTGGAAAAGAAGGTGATCGACCGGACGCAGCAGATCAGCGACAACCGGAAGAAAATCAAGGAACTGCTGAAAAAGGTCATCACCTCACAGGAAGAAGAGCGGAAAAGGATCGCGCGGGAATTTCATGACGTAATCATGCAGGACCTGGCAGCGAGCCTTATCCAGATCGATCTCTGCAGGCAGTATCCTCAGAACATCACAACCGAAAAGATCGGTGAGATAAAGAAGATCATCGAAAAGAACATCGATGATGTGTACCGGATCATCAAGAATCTCCGTCCGACCATTCTCGACGACCTGGGATTCGTAGCAGCAGTCCGCTGGCTTCTTGACCATCACCTCGAGGCCAAAGCCATCAATTGTTTTGTAACCATCAAGAATAAGGCCGGCAATCTTAATTTCGACCCGCAGGTCGAGATAGAGCTGTTCAGGATCATTCAGGAGGCCATTATCAACATAGCGAAACACTCCAGGGCTGAAAATGTCTTTGTCGTTATGGAGAGCAGGGACAATAATTTTTTTGTTGATATCGAAGACGATGGCCTGGGATTCGATACTGCATCCGTTTTCGAGGACCGCGACTCAACAAGGGGGCTTGGTCTCATGGGAATGAAGGAACGGGCAGCATTCTTGAACTGGGATCTTAAGATATACTCGGCTCCCGGAGAGGGCACCCGGGTCAGTCTGATCGTCACGCCCGAACATGAGGTGAATGTCCATGTCTAAAATTCGTGTGCTTGTTGCTGATGACCACTCCCTTGTGAGAGAGGGCATTTCTGCTTTTCTCAAATACTCTGAGGACATTGAAGTGGTGGCTGAAGCAGCGGACGGCATTGAGGCCATAGAAAAGACCAAGAAGCACCGTCCTGATATCGTCCTGCTCGACATATCCATGCCCCGGCTGGGCGGATATGAAGCCGCGCTGGAGATCAAGAAGTTCGATGCGGGCATAAAGATCCTTGTCCTGACACAGTATGATGATAAGGAGTACATTTCACGCTTTCTCAAGGCAGGAGCATCGGGCTACCTGCTGAAGCGGGCTGTTGGGAGCGATCTCGTCACCGCGATCCGCTCGGTAAAAGATGGAGAAACCTACCTGTATCCTGCCATCGCGACAAAGGTCGTGGACAGTCTGCTCGGCAAAGGGGACATGGGCCAGGAAGGTTCATATGAAAACCTTACGGACAGGGAGAAGCAACTCCTGAAACTGATCGCCGAAGGTCATACCCACAAGGAGATCGGCGACATGCTGAACATCAGCGCCAAGACCGTCATCGTNNTTTTGGTTACATTTTGGCTACAGTTGGAATGCCAAGTTACCATCCCCAGCCGCTTTTTCCCTAAGTGAAATTAACGGTGTGTAGTATTAATTGCAAATGTTTTTTCCCCATCATCAGATTTAACAATTTGCACTTGTTGTTCTTTCTTATATTCTTTGTCCCCTATCTTTACAACTGCAACATGAGTATACTTGCCATCGGGAAGATTTTTAGGTATTCGCATCTCAATTCCTGCGTCTATGCCGGCCGCCTTAGGTCTTGTCTTCGTCCTGGTCAATTCCGGATTTTCCGTTTTTACACCCTTTGAGTCTACAAGATAATTCGATTCTTCAACTTCTACCTGCTGTATATCGCTATATTTTGGAGTAACAATATCATATTTCATGGCCAGTTCTATATTTTCGCCATTTTTAATCGTATTCAAACTGCGCCCCTGGCTATTAGTTATGTAGGGTTGTAAGTTTTTAATAACGGGAGGCTCACTCTTCGCCGACTGCTTGGTGTAGGTAGGATTTTCTTGGTAAATTTGCTGGGCACTTTTGTATTCCTTCTCTCTGGACTTACCGACAACAAACCCAGTAAGTCCTCCTACAGCGGCACCGATTAGGGCACCCGTCACTGCGCCTTTGCTGCCTCCCGTTAACCCTCCTATAATGGCGCCTCCCGCTGCTC
>DKBO01000245.1 GCA_002448975.1 Nitrospiraceae bacterium UBA6898 | reverse complement strand
CGGCAGTAAGGTGATGACGGAACCCAATACTGCCCGGTTCACCGCATAATGCTCTTCATGACCGTCAGGGGCTATGATAGCCATTACAACGGTCTTGAAGAACTTAGAATTGGCGTCATGGCAGCTGTCACATTGCCTGACCGCCCATTTTTTGGACGCAAGGCTGTGTGACTTGTTGCAGTCCTGAAGTCCGATCGTCCCCGTGATTCCGGCTGCCGATTTCCTGTCGCCCAGCTGCTGGTACACGTCCCAGAGGTTCTTGTCATCAAGGCCGTTCGCCCTGGCCCCTGTCAGATCGTTATACCCCGGCCCCAGGTACTCCTTCAGTTTTGCCTTCTCAATGCTCGCCCCTGATTTGCTGTCCGTTACCCGCAGATATACCGTGTGCTCTGCCTCCGGAACATGGCATGCGGTACAGGCGATAGCATCAAGATGCAGGTCAGCATTTGGAAGCCACTCTTTATGCAGGGCTGCTGCGTCTTTGTGACACCCAAAGCATGTTGCCTTGGGCGATCTCGACGCAAGTGCAGGCTTTACCTGGTGAGCTGAGTGGCAGGAAGAACAGATGGGCGCGTGGGTGTTGCCGCTCATCTTTGCCTGGCCGTGGACACTGCTTTTATACGCCTCAAAGGTGCTTTCGTGGCATTTCCTGCAGGGCGTGCCGCTCAGGGTCTCGGCCAGAAGCTTCGGCCCGACCGTATGCGCTCCGTGACAGTCCGTGCAGACCGGCGCATTCCGGTTGCCCTGCCTGAGCAGACTGGCATGAATACTGCCTTGATGCTGCTGATACTTGTCCGCGTGACAGCCCTTGCAAACCCCCGAAAAGGCGATCGACAGCTCGCGTTTGTTCTTGAACTCCCCGAGAGGATGAGTCGTCTTCGAGTATTCGCTATGGCAATGGGAACACTCGTGACTGCTGTGGACAGACCCCCGTAACAGTTTTTCGTCGATCATGAGTGAGAGGGTTTCCCCGTTTACTGATGTGCTGAGATCTTTCTTGTGGCAGGTGAGACAGTACTGAGAGGTGCTTGCTGCTTCTTTCCATCCTGCAGACTTCCTGATGGAGTGGGAGCCATGGCATTCCGAGCACGGCGGCGCATTCGAGCGACTTATGGCTGCCCGGTGCATCGGCTTGACCATGAGTTGTTCGTTGCTATGACACCCTTTGCAGGCTTGTGAGATCTGGACGGCAAATTCTCTTCTGCTCGCGTACTTCGCCGATGGGTGATCGTCCATGGAAACCTTGCTGTGACAGCCCGTGCAGGCTAGAAAGCTGTGGACGCTGTCTTTGAAGTGGCGCTCGCTGATGTGTACGGACATTTTTTCCTTGTTCCCGAATGTCTTGACAACATCCTGGCTGGCATGGCAACCCATGCACATCGCGGCCTCTTCAGATTGCATGACGTCCGAAGCAGATGCCATCTTTGACAGAAGCGTCACAACGATGAGCAGGGACATCAGCGGCAGAAGGCANNGAGGTTCCGCTTGCTACAACTACTTCGTCATAAAACCTGGACATAGTGCTTCCTCCTTTCTTTGGATTTAATTATAAGCTTATTAACTATGCTTATAATTAAAATATATAGCTTACTTGGTAACAAAAGTCAACAAGTTTTATGTAGTTTGTCAAGTCAAAGTAGAAATGTCCGGTATTCATGCAGCAAACTTTTTTCGTTTGTTGCTCACATATACCGCCATCTTCTCCAGCGATAGTCTTCGGGTGGTCACCGGAGAGTAAAATGAGCCTGATTTTCAGGTAATCGTCAGCGAAAATTGACCCGCCTCAGACAACCTCCATGCCTTTGCAAATAGCCATAAAAAGGTATTATCGACCGAACTCGGTTTTTAGCCTATTGCAACATGTCCAAAGCCCTTCTGGACAGGGTGGGGCATCACTGTGATATCATGGAGGCGGGGAACAACGTGAGAATCGAGATACGAGACTTAAACAAACTGTCCTCCGGAATGGTTCAAATTATGACGTTGATTGACAAAATTAATACAAAAAAACAAGAACTTGAAGCTTTGCATCATATAAGAGGCTCGGGCAACATATCCCGGCCGATGATATCACTCCAGACGAGCATTTTCAATACTTTCCTTGCAGACCCTATTCTTACCCCGGATATCATCCACCCCGGAGGTGGTTGAATTGGCGGAGGAGATTTTTAATGACGCATAGAGGCATTATAAACATGTTCATCAGGAATGAACCGAACGAAACAGGGGGGACAGCAAAGTGGTACTGGAATGCATCAGTAATCGATGAGCTGCTAAGGCTGAGCGCCTGGTGACCACGGTCAAGAATATACAAGGAATGGGAATCGATCCATGAACGTGATCAAGACAAAAATACCTGACATGCTGATAATCGAGCCTGATGTGTTCGGGGATGAGAGAGGCTTTTTCTTTGAAAGCTTTAATGAACGCAAATGGACAGAGGCTACAGGTCTGGATCTGCGGTTCGTTCAGGACAATCATTCCAGATCTGTAAAGGGAGTCTTGCGGGGTCTTCATTACCAGGTGAAAGCTCCGCAGGGAAAGCTGGTGCGCGTCATATCCGGGGAGGTTTTCGATGTTGCGGTGGACATCAGGAAAAGTTCCCCCTTTTTCGGCAGATGGGATGGAGTCTATCTTTCAGCCGAAAACAAACGCCAGCTCTGGATACCCGGAGGTTTTGCCCACGGGTTTCTTGTTGTTTCGGAATCTGCTGAATTTCTCTACAAGACCACAGACTACTATGCCCCGGAATATGAGCGATGCATTATATGGAATGATTCTGATCTGGACATAACATGGCCCCTGAAGAGAAATCCCATGCTTTCGGCAAAGGATATACAAGGCGTTTTCTTCAGGGACGCGGAGGTATTTCCCTAGGAAGGGATCGTGAACTCACGAACGTGAAAGAAAATCATTGCCCAGGGTATTGTCGGCGCCTTGCTCTTAGCTGAATGCTTTTCTGCTGAAAGCTGACTTCTGATATGCGGAGAGTTCGAACATGCAACAGCGTAACAGATTACAGAAGGAGGTAGTTTCATGAAAGGGATCATACTTGCAGGCGGCAGCGGCACGCGACTCTATCCGGTCACCCTGTCGGTATGCAAACAGCTGCTGCCGGTCTACGACAAGCCGATGGTTTATTATCCCCTGTCAGTGCTCATGCTGGCGCGGATCAGGGATATCCTCATCATATCGACACCGCAGGATCTGCCGAGGTTTCGCGATATCTTTAAGGACGGCTCTCCGCTGGGCCTGAGATTTTCCTATAAGGAGCAGCCGCGTCCGAACGGCCTCGCCGAAGCATTCCGGCTGGGAGAGGAGTTCATTGGCGATGGCCCGGCATGCCTGATCCTCGGCGATAATGTGTTCTACGGCCACGGATTTACCGAACTGCTGGAAAAGGCGGTGAAGGATGTTTCAGCAAAAGGCGGGGCAACGGTCTTCGGCTATTATGTGAACGACCCGGAAAGATACGGTGTGGTCGAGTTCGACCGTAGCGGCAAGGTGCTCTCCATAGAGGAAAAGCCCAAGCAGCCGAAGTCGCGCTACGCCGTGACCGGNNGGTGACCGGCCTCTATTTTTATGACCGCAAGGTAGTGCAGATCGCAAAAAACCTGACGCCCTCGGCGAGGGGAGAGCTTGAGATAACGGATGTAAACAGGCAGTATCTCCGTGACAGAAAGCTCCGGGTTGAACTTCTGGGAAGGGGGTACGCGTGGCTCGATACGGGAACGCATGACAGCCTCCTTGAAGCGGGTGAGTTTATCGCTACGATGGAGAAACGCCAGGGTCTGAAGATTGCCTGCATTGAAGAGATCGCCTATTCTCTGGGCTATATCGATAAAGCGCAGCTTCTGAAACTCGCCAAGCCTTACCAGAAGAACGGCTATGGGCAGTACCTGAAAAAAATAGCAAGTGATGAGTAATAACGTCTTTTAGCGCACAGTTCTATCTGCTATGGTTGTATAACGTGTAAAAATCCAGCATCTCCCCAGTGAACGATCTCATCAACGTAGTGTGGAAGAATACTGCCGTCTGCTCCGGGATAAAAATGCAAAGCTGTTTATCGGAACTGACGAGCGAGGGAAGGTCCCGATAGCTGCAGCATTCTTATGCAACGTTACATGGTCAATCGCCATAGGTCAATCAGCATTGCCCGGCATGGTCTTCACGTCAGGCGATTTCTTAAATACACACAGCTTACAGATACCCTTAGGCGTACTTGAGGAACGCTGCTGCCCGATGAGATATGGTAAAATGAATCGGGATAGAGATGAAAACATTCATATACATCTTACTCGGTTTAATGCCCTGCCTGGCAGTTTCATCTCGCAGCGATGCGGCAGACTGCCTTGAATGTCATATGGATCTGACCTCAAAAAAAGTGGTCCATACCGCCGTAAAAATGGGTTGTGCAAGCTGTCACATTGGTGTTGATGCAGCGACAATTCCGCACAAGTTCAAGAAAGGCAGACGCGGGCTCATTGCCGAGCCCCCTGAGCTTTGTTACGGTTGTCATGACAGGAAAGAGTTTACCAGAAAATCTCAACATGCCCCGGCTGCAAGTGGCGCATGTAATAGCTGCCATGACTATCACACAAGTGACAACGAAAATCTTCTGCTGGCAGACACCTACAAATTGTGCATTCAGTGTCACCCGGAAATACCCGAAAAGCCGCACGTTATCATCCAGATGATGGGGAGCAGCCATGTGCTGCTGGGAAGGAAGGACCCAAACAGAAAGGGTAAACCTTTCGATTGTGCCAGCTGTCATCTTCCCCATTCCTCTGACTGGGGGAAACTCTATCGATATCAGGCAACACAGTCATCTGAACTCTGTAAGAACTGTCACGATTTTCTTGAATAAGCGTCCATTCTGTCAAAGGCCCGCATGGCACATACCCCTTCTGCAGTAAAGAAAGCGATTCTGCTGGCATAGCCCGGATGACGCATCATCCAAAAGAGACAGATGAGAGCCAGAGAAGGTAGAGGCCCATACGGGGATGCCCGGGGCGTGACGTGGCAACGGACAGTTAAGATGAACTTTCTAAATCTCTGTAGCAAGCTCGTAGGCATTTTACGTAAAATGATGAATGAACCGTCCAGGTTGACAACAGACACGATCAGAAAAAGCATCCGAAGGTCTCCGGGCGTGGCATACTATATGCGGCCTACGGAAACCGTATTGACAGTCCTTTGCTATTCATGTAGGTTAGAGACACTGAAAGGCCGTAAAAGAGGCCCGTGGTATTAATGACCGCGAGGGTAGCCGATCCTTGAGAACGTGCTTTCAAGAGAAATAATTATGCACTCCATGACAAAAATGCTATGAGACCGTTCGCACGATTTTACTTCTTCGCGGTTGTTATTGCCCTTTCCCTGATTTCCTGCGCCAAACAGCCGGAACAGGCTCTTGTCGGGAAGTGGCAGGAGCAGAACGGCAGGGAAGTGATCGAGTTCATGAAGAGTGGGTCCTTTCAGGGTACCATGATCTGGGATCTTCAGAATACACCCCTGAACATAAGCGGGACCTACACGAGCAAAGGGGATCTCATTGACCTTAAGGTCGAAAACCCGGGGAGTCTGACCCCGATGACCTGGAAGGTAACGTTTTCGGTCTCTGATCAGCTCACCATCGTATATCAGCAGGGAGGGGCTCTGAAGCGTGACGGAAGTACGCTGGAGTATCGCCGCGTGAAACAATAATAATTCTTATGGTCTCAACGAAAGCGAGACCGGAACTCGATGTGCATAGAGAGACGGAGCCAAGGAGACTCGCTCAGGCGATGCCCGTTACCGGATAATGAGCCTTTTGAACTTTCGCGGGTGGAAAAGGAATCTTGCCAAAACACTATCCAAAGACAGCGGGACGATGTAATCTTATGAGAGATAATCAATGGGGGCAAGTCATGAACATCAAAGGCAAAATAGTTTTAGTTCTTATGCTGCTGGCAGTAACAAGTTGTATGGCTACACGTTTTTCTGACGTCTGGAAGGACGAATCCTATCGGAAAGGGCCAGTCAAGAACGTTCTTGTGATAGCACTCCTCCCGAGTCCGGAAACAAGCAAAATGGTGGAGGACGAAACAGCGAAGCAATTAAGAGCTCACGGGATAAATACCGTCTTAGGTTACGTAGAATTCTCGGGGAAGCTGCCCAGCAGAGAGGTCGTGCTGTCACGGCTTGGTAAGCTTGGCGTAGACTCCGTCCTTGTGACGAAACTGAGCGGCAAAGAGACGAAAAGCTATCAGGACTACCCGGATAGCTATAAAGCAGTTCTTGAGCAATGGGAGGGACCGTTTTCACCAACGTCTCCTCTTATCGCAGCCGAACCCCAGGATTATGCCCTTATGCAGACCAATCTGTACGATGCAGAAACGCAAAAAATTATTTGGTCGGCCCTTACCGAAACCTGGATTGTGGGCGCGGATAGTCGCCTGGTCAGCTCTTTTGTCAGCACGGTGATCGAGAAATTGGCCGAGGACAAATTTATCAGGTAGCCGCGGGACGGGGTTCAATGAAATGAGAAGATGCTCTTCGTTTTATGGGAAAAGCTTCTCTGCCGATAACCTCTGAAATATCTTGCAGCCGTATTCATTCCCCAGATCACAGGCTCTGCGAAAATCCGAGATAGCGCTAACCGTATCCCCCATACTGAGGCTGAGGTCGCCTCGCTTTGTATAGGCTTCCACAAAATATGGGTCCAAGGAGATTACCCGGGTAAAATCTTCCCGGGCCTCACGCCGTCGTTGGAGAAGGCTGTAGGCCACAGCGCGGTTGAAGTATGCGTATACAAAGTCCGGCTGCATTTCAATGGATCTGCTCAGCCACCGGATCGCTTCGTCCATGAAACCTTTCAGGCCGTACAGAACTCCCTTTCTCGCATAGGCCTCTGAGTATGCCGGATAGATCGCAATCACCCGGTCCAAGTCTGAAATTGCTTTGTCTATCTCTCCGATTCTCTCATACGCAGCAGCGCGGCTGCGGTATGCCAGATAGTCGTCCGGGGCGAGCGCAATGACCCGGTCAAAATCCATGATCGCCGCTTCGAACTTGCCCATCTTCGCAAGCGTTGAGCCGCGGTTGAAATAGGCAATGCGACCTTTTGGGTTTCGGCCGATGGCTCTATCGAAATCCGCGAGCGCCTCGGAGAAGCGACCTGTTTTTTCAAGAACTGACCCGCGATTACTGTACGCAAGGAAATCATCCGGGTCCAGTTGGAGTGCCTTGTCGAAGTTATCAATCGCCTCGGAGAATCGGCCCTCAGCAGAGAGTGCCGAGCCTAAGTTAGTATAGGCCCGGGGGGCATTCGTCGGCTCCTTTTGGATGACGGCGGTCCAAAGAGAAACGCTGTTTTTCCAGACTCTGATTTGTGAGGAGGTCACAACGGCAAGGACCAGTAGCAGCAGGATGCCCAGGACGACGCCAAGACCTCTGAGTGCTCCGTGCATTCTTTTCAGGCCCCACGCAGCCGCTCCACCGGCGAGGATAAAAGGAGCCAGGCTCGGAAGATACGTATATCTGTCGGCCATCGCCTGACCTCCCACCTGCACAAGGCCCAGCACCGGCAGCAGCGTGACCACGTAATATGACCACGCCGAAGGCCATAACTTTTGGGTTCTCGCTACGGCAATGCAGGCGATGGTGATGCCCCCGACCAGCACTATTGCCACGACATACTCGGGAGACAGCGGCAAGGAATCCTTGGGATAGGGGTAGGACGGGCTCAGCTTCATAGGGAACAGCATTTGCCAGAGATAAGCGATGAGCGAGCGCGACGCCACGACTATCCGGCTGCCCAGAGGCACTGTCTCCATGAGCCCCATGGTCCCTCCCGCCCTTTGTGCCAGGAACGTAACCACTGATGACATGAGACTCAACGCAAAAAAAGGGGCTTTTTCTAAGAACGCGGACCGCAATGATCGAGGAGAGCTGATTCTCTCCAGGGGATACCAATCCAGTATCAGAAGAACGAAGGGAAGGCTCACCGCCATGGGTTTGCTCATCAAGGCAAGAACAAACAAGCAAAGAGAAAGGCAGTACCGCTTCTGCCCAGTCTCTCCTCTGTCTCCTGCCGGTGCGGGCCATCCTGCCGGAACGGAAAAAGCCGAATGCCGATAATAGTTCAGATATGTCAGGATGCTGAGCAGGAAAAAGAAACCACACAGCACATCCTTTCGCTCCGCAACCCATGCCACCGACTCTACATGCACGGGATGAATCCCGAATAATAACCCTGTCATCCCTGCCGCAATGAGCGTCGCGGGTTTAGGCGAAAACCTTGAGTCGCCATCCTCCTTTCTTTTTGAGAAGAAGTTCATGAGCCTTATCGCAACGAGCACCACGAGAAACGTGTTAAGCACATGAAGGATGATATTCGTCAAATGATGTCCCACGGGGTTCAAACCCCAGATTGCACAGTCCAGAGCATGGGAGAGCCAGGTGAGGGGATGCCAGTTGCCTGCATGAAAACCCCAAAAAGCCCACTTCAAAAAAGCTGCATTAAGGGACCATATATAAGGATTATTGAGCACATAGTCGTTGTCGTCCCAATTGACAAAGCCATTTCCGAGCGCTGGGAGATAGACGAGGAAAGTCACGCACGCAACGCCGGCCGCCAGGAGAAGTTCGTAACGCATCCGATGCTGCGCGAAGCCGCTTATACTCTTATCATTCTTGTCCATGCGATTTTTTCATACGATTTGCCGTTTTTTTAAGATAACAAAGGCAGGCCATAATCCGTCAAATGCCACCCCCAGTAAGCCTGGGCCAATATTCATGGGGCATATTATAGCTCAGCCTCCCTTTTAAAGCATGTTTTACCAATCTGTGAGGAAGTAGCCCATCAGGCTACCCCCCCCCCAAAAAAAGAGCTGCTCATGCAAGCCAGGTAAGCCACGCTTCGATAAACGACTAACCTCTTGTTTGAGAGTGGCCAGGTGAAATCGTAAAGAAACACTAAGCCACGCTTTCTGAACTGTGCGAGGTTCATCACGAAGCAGACCTCTTTCCGATTTGTCGAAGACCACTTCTTCATAGTCACCCATGTGCGCACCGCGTCATGGGCTTCATGCCGCTCTTGATCATAATACGCTGAAACTTCCGTGGTTTCTTCAACCTTTGCGGGCAGTGTTGATTTCTTTCAAAAACAGACGAGGGCAGATACAAATTAGGCAGTAAAAAGGGGCTTGCTTGTGCAAGCCCCTTAAGGTTTGTTAGACCGACAATGTTATTTCTCGGAGATTAGTCTTTCACGTGGCACTTGTTGCAGAGTGACCGCTGATAGGTAGCGAAGGTGCTGGCCGGCCTGTCATAGTAGTTGGCCAGTGCTTCAGCAGCCGACTTGCCGCGGCCCGCATCGCCTGTCGGATATGCGCCATTGACGGTGATGAAGGTGCTTTCCTGGTCCCACCTGAGCATGAACTCATTGCCGGAGGCATGAGCCCTGTGGCAGGACAGACACATCACCTGGTCGCCGTCAGACGGACCAACTGCGCTCGCACCTGCGCCGGTATTGCCGGCAATGGTAGCCAGGGTCGCATAATTGCCGGTGTTTTTTGCAAACGGAACGAGCGAGGTGAAGGACGTCGTGGATGAGCCGGTCAGGTCGCCGGTCTTTACATATGCGTTGTAGTTGGCGTTGACGGTCTGCATTCCATTGTCAATCGGGTGAACGTTATTGCCGCTGGAATGCATTCCTGCATGACAGGTACCACACCACCGGCCCCATGTAGCCCCGCCGTTGGTGGCATGTACGCCATAGGCAACGCGCGTGGAGGTAGCTGATTCTGTCCGGTTGTACGTGGAGTTAACCTTTGCAGCAGGTGAGCCAGGGAAGCCGATCGTGCCGGAAACCTTGTTGGCATAGCCTGAACCAGGAAGCAGTCTGTATGTGCCGACCGCTGCGGTTGCATCAGGCTCGTTGCCGGCTGCGTTGTAAGAACCAGAGGTCTTGATCGGCGGAACTGCCGTGCCGACTGCCGTTGTCACGATTGCGCCTGCGCTGGTCCTTCTGTATTTACCGTGAGGATCGTGGCAGCTGTTGCAGGAAAGGTTTTCTGATAGAAAGCTTCCGCCGGGTGCGACCGTGTTTACGGTGTCAGCAACGTAGTTGTTGTCAGTTGCCACGATGTTGTGGCCGTGGGTCTCGCCCTCTTCAGTGTTCGTGGTGCCGCGAACGACAAAGGTAAAGGTCTTCTTTACCCAGCCGAAGTCGCCGCCCGGGGTCCTCTGAAGAGGCGGTGCG
>DKBO01000108.1 GCA_002448975.1 Nitrospiraceae bacterium UBA6898 | reverse complement strand
TAAGTAAAGGTGTGGCTGGTCTCCCGACCACCATTCACAGCTACGAGTTCCCCATAGCCCCCAGTCGCTCAGTCATTCCGCTTGCTGTTCTGTCATGGCTGTTTCGGGTAGGGGCCATCAAGCACTCCGGTCGGCTTTGGCTCTGCCTGAACTCATGAAGAGCACTTTTAAAAAAAAGTGGCAATAAGCTATTATTATCCAGAAATTGTGGATTTACCACCGGATTTAATTAATCAAGTTAGACAAGGACGGGCTGTTCTTTTTTTAGGGGCTGGAGCATCAAGTGGTTCGCGCAGCACTGAAGGAAATGACCCTCCTCTCGGCAATGAGCTTCGTGACCGAATTGCAAAGCGCTTCTTATCCGGTAAATTCTCTTCAGAAACTCTTGCCTGGGTCGCTGAACTTGCCTCGTCAGCGTCCAATTTGTTCGATGTTCAAGACTTCATCGCGGACCAATTTCGCGACCTTAAGCCCGCAGAATATCATCATTTATAGCCGACATTTAGGTGGAGAGGTATTGCTTCTACAAATTACGATCGCATTATTGAAACTGCTTATAGCATATCAGTCGATCCGGTACAAAAGATTGTCCCATTTCTATCAAATGCGGATCGCGTTGATGAAAAATTGAGAGATGCATCTTCACTTGCTTTCTTAAAATTGCACGGTTGCATCACACGCACTCACGATGAGGCTTTGCCATTAATACTTACGATTGAGCAGTACGCAACATACCTTAATGGACGCACTCGACTTTTCCAAATGTTAGAGGAGTGGGGTAGTGAGAACATCATTATCTTTGTCGGGCATAAAATGCAAGATCCTGACCTGCGGGGCATACTGTTAAACCTCACTCAGAAAATACCTTCTCGGCCTCGGTATTACCTGGTTCGCCCTGGAATTACATCAGTCGAACGCGATTTATGGAGCGAAAAGAGAATATCCGTGCTCGACGGTACATTTGAAGACCTATTAAAAGCCTTGAATCAAGCTATCCCCCAAGATATGCGTCCTTTAGCAGCCAAGATTGAAACAGATCATCCTATTCGCACAAAATTTATTATAAAAGAAAAGCCGTCATCTGCCCTCATAGAGTTTTTAACAAATAATTTTACATATGTGCATGAAGGTCTAAGTAATGACCAGGGGGAGCCCTCTCGGTTCTACTCTGGATTTGGCCTTGATTGGTATCCCATCCTCGCCGGTCTCGATGTGCGGCGAAATCTGATAGATAAAATTGTTGAGGATGTGATCTTGCGGCCGGAGGAAGACCGGCCATCTCAGGTTGAACTATACTTGGTTAAAGCAGAAGCAGGTGCAGGCAAATCTGTGCTGCTCCGCCGGCTTGCGTGGGAGTCTGCAAACAATGCCGGAGTTATTTGCCTTTTTAGACGGGGGGCCGGACCAGTGGCACTCGGTGCGCTGCGCGAACTTAGTGAAGCGACTGGTGAGAGGATTTTTATATTCATAGATAATGCTGCTGACAGCTTATGTCTGATTCGCGAGCTAATGGAATTTGCGCGATCAAACAAAATCCGCCTTACCGTAATCACAACTGAGCGAGTAAATGAATGGAATATTCTTTGTGAACCGCTTGAGCAATATCTTTCTGACCAATACATACTCTATTACTTGAATCGCAAAGAAATTGAAGTTCTTGTCCAACTTCTCACAAAATACAATTCCTTGGGACCTAATCTCGCGGGAAAAACCTTTGAAGAGCAGGTGTCGGAGTTCGAAGACAAAGCAGGCCGTCAGCTTCTGGTAGCATTACATGAGGCTACCCACGGCCTTCCCTTTGAGGAAATCCTTTTTGACGAATATAGGAGCATAAAACCGCCAGAGGCACAGCACCTCTACCTTACTGTTTGTGTCCTTAATCGATTAGAAGTCCCAGTGAGGGCTGGTCTTATTTCACGCACTCATAGTATTCCCTTCCATATGTTTCTTGAGCGTTTCTTTAAGCCTCTCGAACACGTTGTTGAGGTGGTCAAACTTCCTTGGGGTGACATTGGCTACCAAGCACGTCATCCAGAAATCGCGCAGATCGTTTTTGAGCAGGTATTGACAGATAGTACCGAACGCTTTCACGAATACATCCGTATATTACGGGGCTTAAATCCAGTATATTCAGTGGATAACGAAGCGCTCAGAGGAATGCTGAGAGCAAAATGGATTCACAATCTTTTTCCTAGCTATGAGGATGCAAAAGCAATCTATGATGCAGCGGAAGAGATACTAAAAGATGATGCTTATTTTTATCAGCAAAGAGCAAATTACGAACGGATACGCCCGAATGGGAATCTCTCCTTTGCTCAAACTCTGCTCGAAAAGGCCCGTAGTAAGCAGCCCTCTGACTCGACTATAGTACATACTCTTGCGGAAGTATACCGTGCACGGGCAGAAGCAACTGAGCGAACTCTTGAGCGGACACGCTATCGCGGAGAAGCTCGTGCTCTTCTGCGCGGTATTTCAGCAACGGCGCCAGCTGCTCGATATGCTGCAGTAACTGAGCTCAAACTCAGTATCGATAACGTTCGTGATCTCTTGCGCGAAACAGCATCAACTGACCGTGACATCGATGACGCAATACGTGAGGCTGAAAAAGGCTTTGAGAGTGCTCGGCAGCGGTATCCTGGTGATCGCTATATACTTACCACGGAAGCCGAGTTTGCTAAGCTGTTGGAAGATCATGAGCGAAGCTTTGACGCCTTAATGCACGCACGTACCGCAAATCCACGAGATCCGTATATTGCGTCTCGTCTTGCTGCAATTCTGGTTCATAAGGGAAAGGGTGATATAGCGTTGACCTATGTCAAGGAGGCCCTCGAAAGTAATAGGGGCGATAAACGACTTAACTTCCAATATGCGGAACTACTGCGATCAGGCGCGGCGCCAACATCTGAAGACCTCGAATATTATTATCGTCGGGCATTTACAAAATGGGACTCAAATTATGAATCTCAGTTCTGGTATGCCAGATACGCTTATGAGAGTAATGATCAAGATAAAGTCCGAGAAGCACGAGAAGTTTTTAAGCATCTTCGTGAAATTCCGATGTCTTATGAAGAACGTATTCGGATTCAGGATGCAATAGGCCGCTTAACTACCCCCCGGCTATTTTCTGGAGCAGTCAGCCGTCTTGAGGCTACGCACGGCTTCTTGTCCGTAGACGGGCGTGGTGATTGGATCTTCTTTCATGAGAACGACACCGCTGAAGGTGCGTGGGATCATCTGTACACTGGTACCAGGGTACTCTTTATTGTCGGATTCAGCCTGAGGGGGCCTAAAGCGCTTCAGGTATCGTTAGAAGGGTAATTGTCACCCATTCGAATATTGTCCAAGAAGTTCTTAATACTTTGAATATTTCTTCTACACGGCGTTACACGCCCACTCAGCCAATCTGATAATTGCTCGGGGTCCCGGCCCATTATCGGCCCCAGCAGGCGCAATGACAGGCCTTTTACCTTTTTGAAGTGCGCGAGACGGCCGACAGTATCGGCAGGGCATTCCCAAGGGACATAACCGAGAAACGCAAGGACTGCTGGAATGTGGATCAACTCCGGCTCGGTCCCGTGTTCCCAATTCCAGACGGTGGACTCGGTGACGCCGATCTGCGCGGCAACTTCGACCTGCAGCAGTCCGAGGTCAAGGCGCCGCCGCCGATGAGTGCCCTGAACGGCGTAAGAAGAATAGCGGCAGGAATAATAGCTAATTCAAAGAATTGGAGAGAGTTTATCGCTTTTTCTTTATTTCGGTTGCGATTTCATGAATATCCATATCTTTAAGCCACTGGCTTCGCTCCTTGGTGTAATCTCCAAATCCAGTCTCGAACTGTTGTAGAAAACGCACCATCCCAATCGGCCCCAGTTTCTTCGCAACAGCTTCCAGTCCGGCTTTTCGTATAACAGCAGGGCTCATAGTCTGCGAACTCATTTCAATACCTCCATTACCCATCTCAGCGGGTTCTCTATCTTTAGTTTCAACATTTTTTTGTTGCGTGCGGCCTTGTTCAAAAAAAGGTCATCGGTTGTGAGTAGAACATCGGCTTTTGCCTTCTCAGCACAGGCTACATGCAAGGCATCCAGGTCTTTCAGGCCTATTCGATTAAGTTCCAACGCGCGTTGTTCAACCCCTGCATCGACTTTGATGTGAGTATCATGCAAAGTTGAAAGAATCTGCACCTTGACTCGCTTGTCGTGATCGGGCATTATACTAATTTCAAAATCAATTGTGTCGCTGCCTATGATACTCCAACCAGACATTCGGCCATGATTAAGGACAGCAAGGATTGCTTCAGCCTCAAGATGTATCCTGTCCTGGTTTTGATCGTCAAATGGGCGGTTAAGGCAGCACACATCGAAATATATTTTCACAATATTATATTAGCAGATGCTTGCTACGGCAGCAAACGGCAAAGAGTTAGTAGAGTCGTTTTTTGTAAGGGGTTAATACTGTCATCAATCCAACGTCCTATATTAAATAGCCTCTGAGATATGATGCGAATGTCTGTCTTCCGATGCTTCCAAATCAGCTATTGTCCGGGAGAGTTTCAGTATCCTCGCATAGGCCCGCGCTGACAGGCCCAGTTTCTGCATAGCTGTCTCAAGCAGACTTAGGGCTGCGCTGTCCAGCCTGCAGAACTTCCTTATATGCCTTGTCTTCATCTGGCCGTTGCAGTAGATCTTCTCTCCCTTGAATCTCTCCTGCTGTATGTCACGGGCAGCGACAACCCTCTTTCTGATCTCCACGGACGGCTCTCCCGCATAATCTGCCGACAACTCTTTATAAGGCACTGCCGGGACTTCTATGTGTATATCTATCCGATCAAGGAGCGGGCCTGAGACCCTCCGGCGGTAACGGTATATCTGGCCCGGCGCGTAGCTGCACTGGTGCCGTGGGTCCGAAAGATGACCGCATTGGCATGGGTTCATGGCACTTACGAGCATGAAGGAGGCCGGGTATGTTATGGAAGCAACAGCCCGCGACACAGTTACCTCACCGTTTTCAAGCGGCTGGCGCAACACCTCAAGGACATTCCTTTGAATTCGGGCGTCTCATCGAGGAAAAGCACGCCATGGTGCACAAGGCTGACCGCACCGGACTTAGGAACCTGTCTGCCAGCGATGAGTGCCCTGAACGGCATAAGAAGAATAGCTTTATCAGGGGACAAAAACGAGGACCTTCTTTGCCTTCTTACCCCACAGGGCTTATTGCAAAAAAGGGGGTGAAGGGTTATTATTAGCGAAGAAAAAAGGTCATTCAGGGGGATGTATGAAGAAGATAGCGCTTGTCCTTCTTGTCTGTTGTGTCGCGGTTGCCTGCGGCGGGAAAAAAGAGGTGAAGCAGGTATCACCAGAGTCGAAGACGACTACAGAGGCATTTGTGCTCGCTGAGACCATAAGGACGGCATTTATCAACAAGGATACCGCTACTCTTCAGAAGAGCTCCACAGAAACCGGACTGAGGGATATTACCGCAAATACGAAGAGTTTTGACAAAGTTGAGCTTTCCTTTACCCCGCGATGGGTAGAGATCGAGGCCAGCCAGCTGACGGTGAACATTGCCTGGAAAAGCACCTGGGTACGTTCGGGGCAACGGAGCGACGAACGGGGCATGGCGGTCTTTGTGATGGAAGGTACGCCGCTCAGGGTGTCGAAGATCCTCAGGGCGAATCCGTTCGTTTTCCCTGAAAAATAATATTCAGTAAACTATTTGCAGGAACTGCAGGAGCCTTTGCTGCAGGAGGTGCATCCTGCTGAAGAAGAGCCTGCAAAGGGTTTTTCCACTCCACTCATGCCAAAGGCAGAGAGCTTCTTCTTAAGGTCCTTGGACGAGCATTTTGGACAGCAGATCTCCCGGCTGCCGTACACGAGGATCTCGAAATCCTCACCGCATTCCCTGCACCGGTATTCATAAATGGGCATGGTCTGTCTCCGCTACTTCTTGAGCTGCGTTTTCTTCGGCACTTTTTCCCAGTCCTTCAGGAATTTGGCAAGGCCGATGTCCGTAAGCGGATGTTTGGCGAGTTGTGCTATGACCGCATAGGGTATGGTGGCGATATGCGCACCCATGCGAGCAGCCTCAAGTACATGCAGGGGGTTCCGCACGCTTGCAACGATAACTTCGGTCTCAAACAGATAGTTCTCATAGATCTCCATGATATCNNGCCCCGGCCTTTGCCGCGAGAAGCGCCTGGTTTGCAGAGAATATGAGCGTAACGTTCGTCTTTATGCCCATGGATGAGAGCTTCTTGACTGCCTTCAGCCCTTCCTCGATCATCGGTATCTTGACCACAATATTCTTATGGATCTTTGCGAGCGCTCTGGCCTCCCTGAGCATCTCATCAGCAGTGATGCCGACAACCTCGCCGTTGACCGGTCCTTTCACAATGCTGCAGATGGCCTTCAATAGCTGCACCGGTTCCTTTCCTTCCTTCGCGATGAGCGAAGGATTGGTCGTTACCCCGTCTATGAGGCCGAGCTCCCAGGCCTTTTTGATCTCGTCAATATTTGCGGTGTCGATAAAGAATTTCATGACAATCCTCTCTGCTGCAATTTATTTAAGTATACCAAAATCTCCGCGCTTTTTTACCCGAGGCTCAGGCGCCATGCGCAAGCACCGGCTCCTGATAGAGCGTCCGTAAACAATAGGCCTCTTCGATAAGCTCGATGAGATGGATCACCGGCCTGTTCTTGATGGCCTGTCCGAGATGGAGCATGCAGCCAGGGCAGGAGGTGACAATGGTCCCTGCGCCGGTATCCAGAAGATTCTCTGCCTGTCGTTTTTGCAAGTTCTGAGACATTTCCCGGTAAGAGACACTAAAGGTGCCGCCGAACCCACAACAGCCTGATTCTAATGGTTCTTTAAGCGTGAGCCCTGCTTTCGTAATGATCTCCCTTGGCTCTTGCCAGATCCCGAGGCTGTGCCTGAGATGACAGGGATCATGATATGTTGTTGAGGCGTCGATAGCGCTCTTCTGCTCCAGCTTGTCGCTGAGAAAGACCGATATGTCCATGGCCTTGTCGACATGTTTGCCGATCAAAGAGGCATAGCCATGGCTGAGGGTCAGGGTGCATGTGGGACAGAGGCTCAGGATAGCCTCGACCCTGAGCCTGCTCAAGACACGGTGGTTCTGCTTTGCCAGGGCAGCGGCCTCTTCATCCATGCCGAGAGCCCGGAGCGGCGCACCGCAACAGACCTCATCTTTTGGCAGGATGACCTCGTATCCCAGCGACTGCAGCACGTTTACAAGCGACTCGCCGAGATGGGGCAGGAAAAAGTTCACGCTGCAACCGGTGAAGACTGCAACACGGCCCTTTTTCTTCGGGACTTTATGCACCTGTTCGATGACATGGAACGGCTGGTCAGGAAGCTCCGGACGAAAGGGAATGAGCTTCCGTTTTGAAAGAAACGGGAGCAGGATGTCACGGCTCGCGGACAGAATTTTGAAGCTCAGGTCCGGCCAGGATGTCGAGAACTTGACAAGATACCTGAGGAACGCTCTTTTTCTATCAGATTTTCTGAGCATATGCCGGCCCCGGTAGATAGCTTCAGGAATATCGATCCCCAGCGGACAGAGGCCCGAACAGGCGCCGCAGAGAATACAGCTGAAGAGGCGGTCGTTCAAGAGCGGCGAAGGGATGAGGCGTCCCTCAGAAAGACCCTTTACCAGAGCGAGTCGGCCCCGCGCACTCATACCTTCTGAGGCAGCCAGTTCATAGGTAGGACAGACTGCCTTGCAGCTTCCACAGAGCGTGCACCGAGAGAGATCAGGGACAAGGGAGTGTTGCATATCGGTATTATAAACGATAATCCGGAGGCAAGTCAGACAACGAACCGCTAAAGATTATCCTTATTTTGAAGAACCTCGCAGGGAAGTGACCGGTTCATGCTGCCGCTTCTG
>DKBO01000061.1 GCA_002448975.1 Nitrospiraceae bacterium UBA6898 | reverse complement strand
AAGATCAATAACGCCATCGGCCAGGCCCTTCTTGCAAAGAAGATGGGCAAGAAGCGGCTGATAGCGGAAACCGGCGCCGGCCAGCACGGTGTGGCAACCGCAACGGGTGCTGCGCTTGTCGGGCTTGCATGCGAGATCTACATGGGCTCGGAAGATGTGGCCCGCCAGTCTCTGAATGTCTTCAGGATGAAGCTCCTCGGCGCTACCGTGCATGAGGTTACCCTCGGATCAAAAACCCTGAAGGACGCCATCAACGAAGGACTGCGGGACTGGACAACGAATGTGCGGACGACCCACTACGTGATGGGCACGGTCTTCGGACCGCACCCCTTTCCCCTGATGGTGAGGGATTTCCAGTCCGTCATCGGCAGGGAGGCGCGGAAGCAGATAGGTGCCGCAGAGGGCAAGCTCCCCGCGTATCTTATTGCCTGCGTGGGCGGCGGCAGCAATGCCATGGGGCTTTTCCATGCCTTCATCGATGATGAGGTCAGGATGGTCGGCGTTGAGGCCGGAGGCCGGGGCATCGCCGCAGGGGAACACGCAGCCCGTTTTGCCGGAGGGTCGATCGGCGTGCTGCAGGGTACGAAGAGCTACCTGCTTCAGGACGACGACGGCAACGTACTCGGCACGCATTCTGTCTCGGCCGGACTCGATTATGCAGCGGTCGGGCCGGAACATGCCTTTCTCAGGGACTCCGGCAGGGTGCAGTATGCCTACGCTACCGATGAGGAGGCCCTTGCCGCCTTTGAACAGCTTTCGAGAACAGAAGGCATCATCCCTGCACTCGAGTCAGCCCATGCCCTTGCCGAGGCAGTGAAGCTAGCACCGAAGCTTTCAAGGGACGAGATCATCGTGGTCAATCTCTCCGGACGGGGAGACAAGGATGTGCAGCATGTTGCGCGCATCAAGGGGATAGAACTATGATGTCCCGCATCAGCAGAAAATTCCAGGCCCTTCGCAAAGGGCAGAAAAAAGCCTTTATCCCCTATATCATGGCGGGCGATCCGGATCTCCCGAGGACACGGGAGCTGGTGGCGATACTTGAGGAGTGCGGGGCGGACATTATCGAGCTCGGCGTGCCCTTTTCCGATCCCCTTGCCGACGGTCCGACGATACAGGCAGCAGCGCAGCGTGCGCTTGAGGGCGGCACCACCCTGCATAGGGTGATCGATTTCGTTTCTTCGCTGCGGAGTTCGACGCAGATACCGATCATTCTGATGACTTATTACAACCCGATCTTTAAATACGGCGATGAGCGGTTTGTTGCAGATGCCCTGTCTGCTGGTGTTGACGGTATTATCGTCCCCGATCTTCCCCCTGACGAGGCGGAAGGACTGATGCGGCTGACCCGGGGAAAGCCTTTCGATACGATCTTCCTGCTTGCCCCCACGTCAACAGCCGAGAGAATACGCAAGGTCTGTCGTGCATCGCGCGGCTTCATCTATTATGTCTCGATAACCGGAATCACCGGGACAAAACTGGCCCTTGACCCGTCGATAGGCGCGCATATGGCGCAGATCAGGGCGTTCTCTGCTACCCCCATTGCCGTCGGTTTCGGCATTGCGACACCGCAGGAGGCATCGATGGTGGCACAGTATGCTGACGGCGTCATCGTGGGAAGTGCGATCGTAAAAAGGATGCAGGACTCCGATGCGGAGCTGAGGCAGTATCTTCGTTCGCTCCGCGCCGGGATAGCATGAGGGGATAGGGCAGTGAAGGTTAAAGTCCTGGGCAGCTCAGGAGCGGAACTGCCGGGGTATAATTCGCCGGCGTTCCTTATCGACGGCATGGTGCTGCTTGACGCCGGCACCATAGGCGCATCGCTGAAAGAAGGGGCCCAATGGGAGATACGGGACATCCTTATCAGTCATGCCCATCTTGACCATATCAAAGCGATTCCGTTCCTTGCGGACAATATCATTATCAAGCATAAGCGCCACTCGGTCACGGTCTTCGGCACCTCCTCAACGCTCGCCGATTTGCGAAGGCACCTGCTGAACGACCGGCTCTGGCCTGACTTTACCCGGATCTCTGCTTCGATCAAACCGGTGCTCCGGCTGAAGAGCATTCAGGACGGCAAACCTTTCAGGGTGAACGGCTATTCCGTGACAGCTTATGCAGTGAACCATACGGTGCCGGCGGTCGGGTATATAATCCGTGAAGATAAGTCGGGCAGGGCTCTGCTGTACACGGGGGATACCGGGCCGACCGAGCGAATCTGGCGCCATGCGGCCGATGTGCATGTGGCAATCATCGAGGTCTCTTTTCCGAATGACATGGAGAAACTCGCCCGCATGACAGGACACCTGACGCCGGACCTGCTGAAAGCGGAATTGGAAAAGATGCAGAGGCCCCCGGCAAAGGTATATGTCACCCATCCCAAACCGCAGTATATCCGGCAGATACGGAAAGAGATCGCCGCTATGAGGAAAAAGACCGGCGTAGTCATCGAAATACTGAAAGACGGGGAAACATATAAGGTATAATACTGCCACACCAGACCCCCCTTGCAGCCGCGTGGCCGTGCCGCGGGGGATGGACAGGGGAAGAGACGCACTATGACATGGTTCAAAAAAGGCAAGGAAGCAAAGGCAGACAAGAGGATCAAGATCCCGGAAGGGCTGTGGGTGAAGTGCGACAGCTGCAAGGAGATCATCTATAAAAAGGAAATAGACAAGAACCTCAAGATCTGCCCGAAATGCAACTATCATTTCAGGATCAGCGCCAGAGAGCGTATCCAGCTGCTCGTTGATGAAAACAGCTTTGCGGAGATCGACACCGGTCTGTCGTCGACCGATCCCCTCGGATTCAAGGACAAGGTCTCGTACCGGGAACGGCTCGAGGAGAGCCGGAAGAAGAGCGAGCTTGAAGAAGCCGCAGTATCCGGAGAGGCAACCATCGCAGGACATCCTGTTGTCGTGGTCATTATGGATTTTTCCTTTATGGGCGGCAGCATGGGTTCTGTCGTGGGAGAGAAGGTAGTACGGGCGGCCGAGGAGGCGCTTGAACAGAAAAAGCCGCTGATCACCGTGGCGTCGTCGGGCGGCGCACGGATGCAGGAAGGCATCTTCTCGCTCATGCAGATGGCACGCGTTTCGGCAGCCATCGCACGGCTGAACGACGGAGGGGGGCTTTACCTGTCGGTCCTTGCTGATCCGACGTTTGGCGGCGTGACTGCAAGTTTCGCCATGCTCGGGGATATCATCATCGCGGAGCCGAAAAGCCTTATCGGATTTGCCGGTCCGCGGGTCATTGAGCAGACCATCAAGCAGCAGCTGCCCGACGATTTTCAACGCGCGGAGTTCCTCCTAGACCACGGCATGATCGATGCGGTTGTTGACCGGAAAGAACTGAGAAAGACCCTGGGCCAGATCATCGGGGCCCTGGCATGAGCTTCACGGACACGATAGATTACCTGTATCGTCTTCAGCAGTACGGCATGAAGTTCGGGCTTGATAACATCCGGAGGCTGATGGCGGCGCTGGGCAATCCCCAGGACGCGTTCCGTTCGGTCCATATCGCGGGCACGAACGGAAAGGGATCGACTGCCGCCATGATCGAGTCCATGCTCCGGACTGCAGGGGTAACGACCGGGCTGTTCACATCTCCGCATCTCGTAAGTTTTACCGAGAGGATCCGGGTGAATGGCAGGGAGATTCCGGAAGCCGATGTGGTATCCCTTGCCGATGACGTGAGACAGGCCGCAGCCGAACTCCCGGATTTTTCACCGACCTTCTTTGAAGTGACTACTGCCATCGCATTCCTCTATTTCAGAAAGATAAAGGTGGACTGGGCTGTGGTTGAAGTGGGCATGGGCGGCAGGCTTGACGCCACGAACATCGTGGTGCCCGAGGCAGTGGTGATAACCGGCATCGCTATGGATCACCGCGAGTTCCTCGGCGAGACACTGCAGCAGATCGCGGCAGAGAAGGCCGGGGTCATCAAGCAGGGAAAACCGGTTATCGCTGCGCTCCAGCAACCCGGGGCCATGGAAGTGCTGGAACGGAAGGCAGGTGAAGCCGGCTCTGCGCTCTACGTCTGCGGAAAGGATTTTTCGGCCGAGATAACCGCCGAGGACCTCACCGGCATCAAAGTCGATTATCAGGGAGTTGCATCGCACCGGGGACTCGCGGTGCCCCTTGCAGGTAGACATCAGGCAATGAACGCGGCGATTGCCGTGAGGACGGTCGAAGAGATCACCCGTGCATATCCCGCTCTCCGGTGTGACATCGCCCGCGGACTCGGGCGGGTGAGCTGGCCGGGAAGGCTCCAGTTCGTGAAGGAGCATCCTCCTGTGCTGATCGACGGTGCGCACAACCCCTATGCTGCAACGGTGCTTGCAGCATATCTGACGAAGGCCCTTGAACTGTACAGCAGGATTATTCTGGTTATGGGGATCATGGCTGACAAGGACATGGAGGGTATCATGCGGCCGCTGCTTCCCCTTGCGTCGGAGATCATCGTTACCGCACCTGCGTATGGAAGAGCAGCCTCGCCTGAGGAGCTCGCTGCAGAAGCGCGATCTCTCGGGGCTTTCCCGAAGACTGTGCCGACGGTCTCCGACGCCCTTGCCATGGCAGAGGAACTGGCTATCCATGGTGACCTGATCGTGGTTACGGGATCCTTCTACACCATTGGGGAGGTGCAGGAGACACTGGGCCGGAAGGGCGTGCTCACGAGGCTGAGAGAATGATACCAGCAGTGATGCGTTCTGGAGTGTCTGGGATGAGGAAAAAGATGCAGAAGCCGGCTTTTGTAATCCCCGTCTTTTTGCTGCTTACCCTGCACGGTTCACTGTTCACGGATTCCTGTTACGCAGCAGAGAAGGAAACGACCATCACGTCAGAAACGCTGCAGTATTTTCCCGACGAAAAGAAGTATGTTGCCACGGGAGCCGTTACCGTAACACAGGAAGACGCCACAGTCCTTGCCGATGAGATGATATATTTTGAGGAGACCGGAGATGTCCGTGCTGAAGGTAATGTTCGGTACGATGACCCCACCGTAGCTTTTACCGCACAACGGGCAGAGATGAACATAGAGAAGAAGACCGGGAGGCTCTACGGGGGTGAAGTCTTGTTCAAGGAGGACAATTATCACCTCTCCGGAAACGTCCTGGAGCGGAAAGGCGAGAAGGAATTCGCAAGCAAAGAGGAAGCACGTTTCACGACCTGCGATGGCATCCCTGCTGCATGGTGCTTCCGCGGGAAGGATGTGAATCTTTTTATCGGGAGCTCTCTGACGGCCAAGGATGCAACATTCAGGGTCAGGGAAGCCCCGGTCTTTTATACGCCCTATCTTTTGGCCCCGCTGCTCACCGAACGGCAGACGGGCTTTCTCATGCCGCTCATCAGCAACAGCTCATCCCGGGGCTTTGGACTGAATATCCCCTTTTTCTGGGCTATTGCAGAGAACCGGGATGCCACCTTTGTGCTCGATACCTATTCCAAGCGGGGGATCGGGACAGGGCTGGAGTACCGCTTCGTAGAGCCGGGAGGCATCAGGAGCGACTGGTGGATCTACAACATACGTGACAGTGAACTTAAGAAAAATTTCACCGAGTTCAAGGCCCTGTATGAGCGTTTTTCCGGCAGCGGGCCTTCCCTGTTTGCCAATGTTAACGTGNNCTTCGCTATCTTGAATCGACGGGCGAATTTAACATCCCCTTTGAAAACTCCCGCCTCTATCTCCTTGGTCAGTACTGGACCGATCTAGACTTTGATACGGGCGATGTGCCGCAACGGCTCCCGGAGATCGGCTATGTCATGCATTATACGAGGTTCGGCAGCTTCATGGTCTCTGCCAACACGACCGCCGCAAATTTCTGGGTAAAGAACGGGGTCTCGGCAAAGAGGTTTGATGTCTATCCCCGGGTCCTTCATGCCATGGGAGACGCAGTGGTTTTGACCCAGGTATTTGCCCTCAGGGAAACTGCCTATGCCTTTTCCGGACACGATAGGACCGAAAGCAGTCTCCAGCGTGAAGCAGCGGAGTATGACGGCCGCATCAACATGCGGCTTTACCGGCAATACCATACCATTACCCATATCATCGAACCCTCGTTGCGGTACCATGGCATTGCAAGCTCGGAAAACAACATCCCGGTCTACGATGTGGTGGAGACCTACCAGAAGACGTCACGCATCGAGTTCAGCGTCCTGAACAGGTTTAGGGTCAAGGGGCGCGATATAGCGGCCCTGAGGGTAACACAGCCGGTGGACACGCTTCAAAGCGATCGTCCGTTCCAGCCGCTGAACGTCGAACTTACGTCACGCTATCCACTGGTCATGACGATCTCCTCACAATATGATGTGAATTACGGGAAGGTGAAGACCGTGACATCGGAGATCCGCATCCCCTTCAAGCGCGGATCGGTCAATTTCGGGCAGCGGTATAACCGGGATGAAGACATCTCGGAATACAAGGCCGGCATCATGATAACGCCGGTGAAAGCCATCGAGATTGGGATGCATGTCTGGTATGATGCTAAGGGGGAGGGATTGACGAACTTTTCCACGAACGTGAAGTACTCCCGTCAGTGCTGGGGGGTGCGTGTGACGGCATCAGCAAGCCGCGGTGATTTCACGATGCAGGTGATGTTTGACCTCTTCGGCGTAACAGCAAAAGCTCCGAAGGCCAGCTGATACTGTCCGGAGCGCTGCGCCGTCAGAAGGCGGTCAGCGTTCGTTCTTCTCGCGCCGCTGCACTGCGGTATGCAGCAGGAACGCGGTTATGGTCTCTGCAGCTTCAGCTGCCGAGACGGTCCCGGTATCAATGGTCACTTCCGGTGTCAGGGGTTTTTCATAGGGTGCGGTGACGCCCGGCACGGGCCAGCCTGTCCTGCCTTTCTCATAGATGTCCCGCGGTGCGCCGTGGGTCTCTGTCCGCTGCTTCTCCCGCGCCGCGCAGGTCTCCAGAGAACAGCGGAGGTAGACCTCAGCGAATGCGGGTATAAGATCACGCGCCAGGTCACGCCATCTTCGCAGGTTACCCGTTGCATCAATAATCACATCATGACCGAGACCGGAGAGGGTCTTTGCAAGATAGACCAGGCTTCGGTAGGCCACCTCCCGCTCCTGGTTCGAATAGGTCGGGTTCGGCGTGATGACCTTTCGCAGCTCATCCATGCGCAGGATGACAATGTCAGGAAGTCGTTGTTTTACGGCTTCGGCAACGGTGCTCTTGCCGCTGCCCGGAAGACCCGTTATCCAGATTACCCTGCCCTGCATGGTGAAATCTTATCGCGGTGGATGCAGAATAGCAAGCACAGCAATTGCCGGGATTGGCTGAAAACGATGGAGAGGGTGCTATGTCGTCGCTTTTTTTGTCTGAGAAAGACTCTTGATGTCCGCGCGTATTTCATCAATGCTCTGATAGCGGTCTTCCCGAACTTTGCGGATGCACCTGATGACGATCTCATCCAGCCAGTCAGGGACATCCTGGGCAACGTTGATAACACTTATCGAGCCCAGTCCGTCAAGACTGCCCGTCAGCATCTCATAGAGGACGACTCCCAGGGAGAAAATATCCGCCCGCACATCGAGTGCGAGTCCCTTCGTCTTTTCCGGGGCACGGTAGGCGCTGGAAGGTGGCTTCTTCAGGAACGATATATTGTTCTGCGCATCGATAAGGATGTTCTCCGGGGCCATCAAACCATAAGAGCGCCCTCTGGCATAAGAATCCTGAAGCACCCTGAGGATCTCAAACCACAGCTTGAAGCTGTGCTTCGGCTCAAGGTGTCCTGACCGGATAATGTCCCTGATGGAGGTCATGCCTTCCCTGGCCTCCTGTTCCCCTTCTTCTCCGTCGGGTGTCAGAGCCTGGAGCCTTTCCCGCACATCCTTATAGGCAGGATCAGCTTCGTCGATCTGCCGGTATATTTCGCGCGCCGCATCGGCCTGTCCGGCCGTTTCGAGCCTGTAGGCGTAGTCATAAAAATCATTGATAGATGATGTTTCCACAGCCTTGCCGCGGAGCATGAGACCGAACATCTCCGCCGCCTCTCTGTTCATCCCTTCTGCGGCGAGGAGGCGTGCAGCATTCCGGTAATCCCCCGCTTCACGGTATGCCCTGATCGCAGGGAGGCTCCTGCCGGCCTTTTCCATCATGACCGCCTCGTCGATCTTCTTGCCCGCCTTGCGGTAAAGCTTTGCAGCCTCTTCGAACTCGCCTTCGCGGATCGAGATCTCTGCCGCATCAACGATGTTGCCGTCCTTCTCGTACAGCTCTTTGGCCTTGCCGGAAATGCCCAGGATGTCATAGAGGGCCGATGCTTTCCGGTAGTCGCCCCCCCGTTCGTACAGAGCAGCAGCCTTCCCGAGGTCTTTCAGTTTCGTTTCGTAGACCCGGGCTGCGGAGACGAACTTTCCCGCTTTCTCAAAGCGGGCGGCTTCATTCTCGTAATCTTCCCGCAGCGTGGTCTTCAGTTTTTTCCCGATGGTGTGCTGGTAGATAAATTTCCCGATGAAGAAGAGGGCGGCCAGTGCAGGGATCGCAAGGATGGCAAACAGCGCAGTCAGTCCGTTATTCACCTGTGCCATAATGACCGTATTATATCAGATGCGCGGGCCGATTCATTGACCTTGAAACTGACCATGGGGTAATATCTCTGTATGCATGCACACGCGGATTACGTATCCCTCCACCTGCATACAGAATACAGTCTCCTCGACGGCGCAATACGCATAAAGGACCTGGTGGAGCGTGCCAAGGAGTTCAAACTTCCCGCCCTTGCCATGACCGACCACGGCAACCTGTTCGG
>DKBO01000111.1 GCA_002448975.1 Nitrospiraceae bacterium UBA6898 | reverse complement strand
CAATTTCGGGGAGTATTACGCTCTTACCCTTTTTGCCACACTGGGCATGATGCTCATGGCGTCAGCGGCGGATATCATTGTGCTGTATCTTGGCCTCGAGCTTATGGCACTCAGCACCTATGTCCTTGCGGGGTTCATTCGCTATGATATGAAGTCGAACGAAGCAGCCATAAAATACCTGCTGCTTGGCGCGTTCGCATCGGCGATACTCCTGTATGGCACGTCTCTGATCTATGGTCTCACCGGTACGACAAACCTGAGGGATATCGCCGTCTATATTACACATAATGGACTTGCAAAGAACCCGCTGCTGATGGTGTCCATGATCTTCTTTGCGGTTGCCTTCTCCTTCAAGATCGCTGCGGTGCCGTTCCATATGTGGGCTCCCGATGCCTATGAAGGCGCACCAACACCGATTACTGCATTCATGTCTGTTGGCCCTAAAGCAGCAGGATTTGCTGTGCTCGGCAGGGTCTTTCTTGTTGCGTTTGGTTCCGTGAGGACAGACTGGTCTGTTATCTTGATTCCGATAGCCGTGCTTACCATGGCAATCGGCAATATTCTGGCGCTTTCGCAGACAAATATCAAAAGGATGCTCGCCTACTCTTCTATTGCCCATGCAGGGTATATGCTGCTCGGCATCATCGCCGGAACTCCCGCCGGAATTTCGAGCGTGCTGAATTATATGTTTATCTACGCATTCATGAATATCGGCGCTTTTGCGATCGTAATCATGCTCAGGACAGAAGGATTTGCCGGAGAAGATATCAGTGACTACGAAGGGCTTGGAAAAACCCACCCCACAGCTGCTGCGCTTATGCTGGTCTTCATGTTCTCGCTTACTGGCATACCGCCCATGGCAGGATTCATGGGCAAGTTCTACCTCTTCATGTCCGCTATCAATGCGGGATATACCTGGATTGTGATCGTCGCGGTGCTTTTCAGTGCCATATCTGCATACTTCTATCTAAGGATCGTGATGCTCATGTATATGAAGGAACCGAAAGAGGTTATACAGCTGAATACCTCTCCGGGAATTGGTCTTGCGCTTGCCGTTACCGTGTCTGCGGTTATCCTTATCGGCATTCTTCCTGCCAAAGTCCTTGCATTGGCGCAACTGGCAGTAACTTCGTTCTGAAACTATCTTCGCCTGATAGGAGAGACACGAAATCTTCAATGGCCCTGAAGAGGAGAGAATGTGTCGACTATTATGCCAGCTAACCTCCCTGCATGATACATCGGTGATTCTATTTTGCCCTTTGTAACAATACGTTACAGAGCAACTCAAAGGGAAACTACCGGTACGCCTGGATACAGAGCACGGAAAAGCCGCAACTGCGTCATGGTTTTTCTGTGCCAGGCTGGGAATATGTTAAAAGACGAATCTGCCAGATTTCATCTCGATCATGAGCGATCCGGATCGTAACACAGCCTCATTGCCAGCTACGTCAGGACTGAATTGAATCTGCACCGTATGCCTACCGATTTTCAGTCCGCACAGATACCACGAAAAGTTTGCTATGTCAAAATAACCGAATTCTGAAGGTTCAAAAAAGATTGTTGCCGCCGGGTTAGCCAATACGCCATCAATAAGAGCCTGAAAAGCGATATGCGGTTGCAACGCTGAACCATTTGTTTTTGCCTCTGTCGAAAAGCGAAGCTCTATGCATTGATTGTTATTGGTGGTAAGTTTGACGGTAGCGTTAAATGCATCAGCCCACACTGTTGCGTCGGGGTTCGATACTTCGGCTGTTTCGCTTATAAAGAGCGTTTTCGCCGATGCAACGCCTGCTGTCAGGACCATCATCAGGCATGCTGCTGATAAGAGAAGCACAATTCGTTTCATGTCACCGCCCTCCATGGTATGGGTTATATCTTACTTCCAGCAAACAACACCTTGCTGAGGCTGCTCACGTCTTCAGAAGTACTTTCTGACTTAATTATAGCAACGGGCGAGGGAAACACAATGCGTTCTTACGGGGAAAAAACGGTCCCGACCCCCCTGCATCATTTTGCTGCATACGGGCCTGTTTACATTTTCCTGCTCCGGCAGGTACAATAAAGACCTGCTGCTGTACGTTTTCAGCGAAGGGCATTCCTGCAGTCTGCAGTTTCCTTCATTTCCTTCAGCAGAAATATCAAAACGGGTGAGGTGCGATGAAGCGCGAAAATCTAAGGAATATAGCCATTATTGCCCATGTCGATCACGGCAAGACAACGCTGGTGGACGGGTTGCTCAGGCAGTCCGGCACCTTTCGCTCCAACGAGAAGGTTCAGGAGAGGGTAATGGACAACATCGACCTTGAGCGCGAGCGCGGCATAACGATCATGGCAAAGAATACTGCTGTCGATTATATGGGCACCAAGATCAACATCGTCGATACTCCCGGGCATGCCGATTTCGGCGGCGAAGTGGAGCGCACGCTCAAGATGGTTGACGGCGTGCTTCTGCTTGTCGATGCGTCGGAGGGGCCGTTACCGCAGACGCGGTTCGTGCTTAAAAAAGCTCTTGAACTGAACCTGCCACCGATCATCGTGGTGAATAAGATAGACAGGCCTGATGCCCGCATCCAGGACGTACTGAACGAAGTGTATGACCTGTTCATCGACCTTGACGCGACCGAGGATCAGCTTGAGTTCCCGATTGCATACACCAACGCAAAACAGGGCGTTGCGAAACTCGGCCTGAACGACGAGGCAACGGACCTGAAACCGCTCTTTGAGCTTATCCTCAAGACCATACCGCCGCCCGGCGGGGATGAGAACGGACCGCTTCAGCTCTTGGTAACGAATATTGACTACAACGACTATGTCGGAAGGCTCGCGATTGCCAGGGTATTTTCCGGTTCAGTAAAGGTGGGTGACTGGGTAGCCATGGTGAACAGCCAGGGACAGACCATCAAAACAAAGGTGACGCAGCTCTACGGATTTCAGGGTCTGGCACGGGTAGACATTAAGGATGCCTCTGTCGGCGATATCGTTGCCCTTGCAGGCATCGAGGGCATCAATATCGGGGATACCATAACGGATATCGAGGACCCCAAGCCGCTGCCGAGGATCACGGTCGATGAGCCGACCATTTCCATGGTCTTTTCCGTCAATACCTCGCCGTTTTCCGGTAAGGATGGAAAGTTCGTGACATCCCGCAATCTGAGAGATCGGCTTGAGAAGGAACTTCTCTACAATGTTTCGATAAAAGTGGATTTTAGCAATACGGACTCCTTCAAGGTCATGGGCAGAGGAGAGCTGCAGCTTGCGATCCTGATCGAGATGATGCGGCG
>DKBO01000094.1 GCA_002448975.1 Nitrospiraceae bacterium UBA6898 | reverse complement strand
ACCGTTCCTGTCTTGTCAAGAAGCCCGGCAACATCCGTGAGCAGGATAAGTTTTTCCGCCTTGAGAGCGGCTGCGACAGCTGATGCAACATAATCCGCATTGATGTTCAGCGTCTCTCCCTGCGGGCCGACACCGATGGGCGATATCACAGGGATAAACCCGTTCTTCTCGATACTCTCAAGGATAGCAGGATCTATTGCCGTCACCTCACCGACAAGCCCGAGATCGACGATTTCACTCACCCCGGTCTCCGGGGTGACATTTCTTATAGTCTTCTTCTGAGCCCTGATCAGGGTGGCATCCTTTCCGCTCAGTCCCACGGCCTTCCCTCCATGCTTGTTGATGAGTGAGACGATCTCTTTATTGACGAGTCCCCCCAGAACCATTTCCACGATATCCATGGTCTCCTGGTCCGTGACGCGCTGGCCTTGCACAAATTCTGGCTGTTTGCCCATCTTCTGCATAGTAGCAGATATCTTGGGGCCGCCGCCGTGCACGATCACGGTCCTGATGCCGATGAAATTGAGCATGGCGATATCCTGGGAAAAAGACTCTTTGAGTGCGTCTTTTGTCTGGGCGGCTCCACCGTATTTAATGACCAGGGTTTTGCCGTAAAAATTCCTGATATACGGCAATGCATCGATGAGCACTTCGGCTTTCCGTATGATCTCTTCCATTACTTCAGTCCTTTCATTTCAAAACAGGGGATGCAGAGCAGCCTTCCCTGCTTGATCCTCACCTTGGGTTCCGCAACCTTCTCGCCGCATGACGCGCACCTGATGCTCCGGTATATCTCTGCCTCTGGCGGTGCCGGTTCTTTTCCCCATTTGACAGCAAAAAGCTCACTTTCATCTGCATCAAGGATGCTACGGAGGTGAGCATTCTTTCGGGAATGAACAAATGCAACCACTTTTCTTGATCTGTCGCCCCCTGCATAACTACCCCAAAGCTTCTTTTCTTCATCTGTCTCGTCAGGCTTTTCCCATACAACGGATATCCGTATGCTCCTGCCGGAAGGTCTTCTGATGAAGGTATACACCTGCTTGCCGTAATCCCTGAAGATAAGGTTGCCTTTCCCGAACGTACAGCCGGTCATTACTTGAACGGCATCCACGGCACAGGAATTGTTCTCTACAATGGCAACGACCTCTTCATCTGCGGAACGGTTTCCCAGTTCTTTCAGCGCCCTCCGGGACACGCGGTATCCGAGTGCAAGTCCCGGACATGAATGCCCGTGAAATGTAACGATATCGTCGTAGCTTTTCATAGGGGAATTGTACACAAAAAAGAGCTGTTTTTAACAGGTTCCTGTGTCTACAGTTGCATATCGGCCCTGAGAATGATTGCGGGGTATCCTTCGTGTCCGAGTTTCTCCGCAGTTTGCAGAGCAGCAGTGATCTGATCGAAATTACCTACCCTCACCCGATAATAGACGGTTCCATTGATCAGCGTTTCCTGGACATACGCACTTGCATAGGTAAGTCTGAGCGCGACCTTGAGACGAACAGCGTTGATGCTCTCCGTGAAGGAGCCTACTTGCACGGCAAACGGTCCCCCGGTATTAGCCGCCTGCACTTTTACGGTTTTGATGTATGAAGCATCCCTGCCCTGAACTTCGACTTCTACCGGCGCAGTGCCGGGACCGATGAGATCAATATCTTTTGCTGCAGCATAGGACAGATCTATATCGCGACCTTTCACAAACGGGCCCCGGTCATTGACAATGCATTCTACTGATTTGCCGTTTGAAGTATTGGTAACCCGCAATTTTGTACCGAAGGGATATTCTTTATGTGCGCATGTCCTTGCATGCATGTCAAATATTTCGCCAGATGCGGTCGGCCGGCCCTGAAAATCAGGGCCATACCATGAAGCGACTACGTAGAATTTAGCGAGTCTACCCTGTTGAATATCATATTTGGCAGGGGCGCAGGAGACAACCGTGAAAAGTAAAGCGCAAAGCGTGAGGTGTAACCCGGCCATCGTAAAAAAACAGTGTCTTTTCTTCCCCTGCACGTTGACCGCTTCGCGCTTTACAGTATATACCTGCTCAGGTCTTCATCCCTGACAATGTCGCTAAGCTTATTCTGAACATAGTTCCTGTCAATAGTAATATTTTCTCCTTTTTGTTCCGGAGCATGAAAGGATATATCTTCCAGTAGCTTTTCGAGGATGGTGTGAAGTCTTCTCGCCCCGATATTCTCAGTCTTGTCGTTAACAATAGCAGCTATCCCCGATATCTCGTCGACAGCGTCGTGGGTGAAATCTATGGCAACTTCTTCGGTTGCAAGGAGGGCCGTATACTGCTTTACCAGTGCATTGCGAGGCTCCGTAAGGATTCTGACAAAATCATCCTTGCCCAGTGCTTCAAGTTCTACGCGTATCGGGAACCGTCCCTGGAGCTCGGGGATCAGATCAGAAGGTTTTGCGATATGAAACGCTCCCGCTGCGATAAAAAGGATGTGTTCGGTCTTTACCGGCCCGTGTTTGGTCGTAACCGTCGATCCCTCGACAATCGGGAGCAGGTCCCTCTGCACACCTTCACGGGAAACGTCTGGTCCCTGCGCGCTTCCTTTGCTGCAGATCTTGTCTATCTCATCAATAAAGACAATACCCGACTGCTCCACGCGCTCCAGCGCCTCCTGGGTAATCTTGTCCATATCAATAAGTCTGGCGGATTCCTCCTGCTCCAGAAGCACCAGGGCTTCCGGAACCTTGACTTTCCTTCTCTTGACTTTTTCCGGCATCAGATTCCCCAGCATCGACTTCAGATTCATTTCCAGATCTTCGAGTCCCACATTCGAAATAACGCCGAAGGGCATGGATCGTTCCCTTACCTCGACCTCTACGGACCGCGCATCCAGCCTGCCGCTTCTCAGCTGCTCTCTCAGACGTTCCCGTGTCTCTTTCTGCACATCTCTTTCGTCTTCTGTCTGTTCGTCATTGCGCAGGTGACGCTGACCGGGTAGCAGCAGGTCAAGCAGACGCTCTTCTGCAAAGCGTTTAGCCTTCTCGCGTATCATTTCCAGGTGTTCGTTCTTGACCAAATTGACCGAGATTTCGGTCAGGTCCCTGATCATGGATTCAACATCCCTGCCGACATACCCGATCTCAGTAAATTTTGATGCCTCCACCTTGATGAACGGAGCAGCAGCAAGACGCGATATGCGCCGGGCAATTTCGGTCTTTCCGACTCCGGTAGGACCGATCATAAGGATGTTCTTGGGGAGCACTTCGTCCTTGAGTTCAGGCGTGAGCCGCTGTCTTCTCCATCGGTTTCTCAGTGCAATGGCGACCGCTTTCTTTGCTTTCTGCTGTCCGACTATGAATTTATCCAGCTCGGCAACGATGCTTTTGGGAGTAAGGCTGTCCATGCTATGTGAGCTCCTCAATCGAGATATTTTCGTTCGTATAGATGCAGATGTCCGATGCGATCTTCATGGCCTTTGCTATGATCTCACCGGTACCGAGAGATGTGTTCTCACATAACGCAAGAGCTGCTGCTTGGGCATAGGGACCTCCCGACCCTATCGCCGCGATTCCGTCCTCAGGCTCAAGGACATCTCCGGTCCCTGAAATAATGAAGGTATGATCGCGGTCTGCGACGACCAGAAGAGCCTCCAGTCTCCTCAGGATCTTGTCAGTCCTCCAGTCTTTGGCGAGTTCAACGGCGGCTCTCGTAATGTTGCCGCGGTAAGACTCGAGCTTACCCTCGAACTTTTCGAAAAGCGTGAATGCATCCGCCGTCGCACCAGCAAAACCGGCGATCACCTTATCTCCGTACATTTTCCGGATCTTTCTTGCATTCTGTTTCAAAACGGTGTTACCGAGCGTCACCTGACCATCACCACCGATGGCAACGCTGTTGTTTCTTCTGACACAGAGTATGGTTGTTGCATGAAACATAATTACTCCTTGTTCAATGCGTTTCTCTAATGAAGGAATTATATACCAAACAGGTCGCGAACCTTAATCTTTTTCTTCAGATGAAAGAGGATGAGCCCTGTCGTAAATGTCCATAAGGTGGGTAATGTCCAGATGGGTGTACCTCTGCGTCGTTGACAGTGATGCATGGCCCAGAAGTTCCTGTATGACCCTGAGGTCAGCCCCCGCCTGAAGAAGATGCGACGCAAAGGTATGACGGATCGTATGCGGGCCGACCTGACCGCTCACCCCTATCAAACGGGCATATTTCACGACAACCCTCCGTATGCTCCGCTCTGAGAGCGAAGTCCCGCTTTTGTTCAGGAATAAAGTCTTGCTCTTCTTCTTGAGAAGGATTTTCTCGGTCATATACGCTCTAATCGCCTCTGTTGCTTTTGATCCCAGAGGGACAATACGTTCCTTCCTTCCCTTCCCTTTCACCTTCACTAAACCCTCCCGGGTATTGATGTCCTCGGCATTCAGCCCGCAGACCTCACTGACACGGAGTCCGCTTGAATACAGGAGTTCGAGAATAGCCTTATCGCGCGCATGAATGAAACCGATCGTGTCAGGCCCTTCGATAAGGGCAAACACATCATCAACGGAAAGGAATTTGGGCAGATGCCGTTCGGCCTTCGGCGTCGTCACAAGTTTCGCAGGGTTTGCCTTGAGATAACCTTCCCTTGTTAGAAATTTGAGGAATGACCGAACAGAAGAGAGTCGTCTGCCCGCGGTCGTTTTTGTCAACCCATTCTTTATCTGCTGAGCGACAAAACCTCTCACATCGATCATCTCAATCGCATCAGCTGCCTTCGGTGAATAGGTAGCGAATTCCTCAAGATCTTTCCTGTATGCCCTGATCGTATGTTCAGACATGCCGCGCTCTATTTCAAGATGCCGAAGAAAATTCTCGACCATTTCTTTCATTTGTCTGTAACCTCCGAGAGATAGGACCTCCAGGCTACAAGAGCACGTTCAGCAATCTTCGCTTTTTTCATCTTTTTGTCGCGCATCTTCTCAAGAGATGCGAATACCGGAAAAAGTCCGAAATTGATATTGCTTGGCTGGAAATACCTGCTGTCCGATTCAGTGATATACCGGATCAGGGCGCCATGAGCAGCAGCCGGTGGGACCGGAGGAGTATCCATCCCCTTCAGCTTCAATGCGGCATTGATCCCGGCAATAAGACCCATCGCCGTCGATTCCATATAGCCCTCTACGCCGGTCATCTGGCCGGCCAGCAGAAGGCTCGGCCGCTGCTTGAGCGAAAGATCACGATTAAGAAGAGCCGGAGAATTGAGGAAGGTGTTACGGTGAATGCTGCCGAACTTGAGGAATTCGGCACGCTCGAGACCGGGTATCAAGCTGAACACCCTCTTCTGTTCCGACCATTTCAGGCGGGTCTGGAAGCCGACCAGGTTATATGCCGTCATTTCCCTGTTCTCGGACCTCAGCTGAACAACCGCATATGGCTCCCTGCCGGTCCGCGGGTCAGGCAGACCTACAGGTTTCATTGGGCCAAACCTCATGGTATCAGATCCCCGTGCAGCCATTACTTCGATCGGCATGCACCCCTCAAACACCTTCTTCTCTTCAAATCCTCTTGGCTCGACCTTTTCGGCGTGCAGCATGGCATCGTAGAAATGCTCATATTCCCGTCGGTCCAGGGGACAGTTGAGATAATCATCGCCACCCTTTCCGTACCTTGACATCTGGTATACCTTTTCACTGTCGATACTTGCAGCATCTATGATCGGTGCAATTGCATCGTAGAAATACAGATGGTCACTGCCGGTAAGGCGCGACAGTTCCTCTGCCATGGAAGGCGACGTAAGCGGTCCTGTCGCCATGACCGCAGGCGTATCAGGTAGCGTCATGACCTCTTCCCTGATGATCTCGATATGCTGATGGGCAGAAAGCCTTTCTGATATGAATTCAGCAAACAGATGCCTGTCAACCGCAAGCGCGGAGCCGGCTGGCACGGCAGATGCGTGGGCAGCCTGCATGATCAGGGACCCAGCCAAGGTGAGTTCATTTTTTAAAATACCCGGAGCAGATTGCGGATCGTTCGACCTGAGGGAATTGGAGCAGACAAGCTCTCCCAAATACGCCGTGGTATGGGCTTCCGTCATCTTTCGCGGGCGCATTTCATAAAGCTTGACCTTGATGCCCCTCTGCGACGCCTGCCACGCAGCCTCGGATCCGGCGAGTCCTCCTCCGATGACAACCAGATTTCTGCTCATGCCGATATTGTACCAATATCGTAACAGAACAAACAGGGAAACGTGGACTACCCGGAAAGCTGTTTCTCCTGGGAATGGCGAGGCGAACGGAACTCCCGTCCTCTCCAGAGCATATAAATAGCAGGATAAATGATAAGTTCCAGAATGGTTGACGTAACTACCCCACCAACCATCGGAGCAGCTATCCGCTTCATGACATCCGCACCTGTCCCATGGCTGAACATGATCGGTACGAGTCCCGCAAGAATAACACTGACCGTCATGACTTTGGGTCGTATCCTCTTGACAGCGCCCTGCATAACCGCCTCTTTAAGATCAGCCATCGCTGTCAATCTCCCTTCACGTTTCCACTGCTCATAGGCAAGGTCCAGATAGAGAAGCATGACCACCCCTGTTTCGGCATCAAGACCGGCGAGAGCGATGATACCAACCCATACGGCAATGCTCATATTGTAGCCGAGGAGATAGAGAAGCCAGAACGATCCGACCAGGGAAAACGGCACAGCCAAAAGAACGATGAGCGTTTTGGTAATGGATTTCGTGTTCAGGAAGATAAGCACAAAGATGAGCAGAATGGTGAGGGGAATCACCAGGAGAAGGCGCTTGTGAGTCTTTACCAGGTATTCATACTCTCCGCTCCATTGCAGCCTGTACCCGTCAGGGAGTTTTACGGTTTCCTCCACTTTCTTCTTTGCCTCTTCGACATAGCCGCCGACATCACGTCCGCTAAAGTCCACGAAAACATAGTTTGCAAGCAGACCCTCTTCGCTCTTAATGGCAGGAGGCCCCTGGACGATATTGATATCGGCAATTTCCACGAGAGGAATATGGGCCACAGCGCCGGTCGATCCTCCCATGGAACCGGAAGCGTTCAGCGCGACGGGCACCAGGATGCGCCTGATCTCTTCGAGGTTCCCACGAAAATCCCTGGCATAGCGGACATTTACCGGGTATCGTTCTCTGCCCTCTACCGTCGTCGTGAGGCTCATACCGCCCAGCGTGCTCGAAATAATCGACTGCACATCATCGATAGAAAGCCCATAGCGAGCGATCTCGTCCCTCCGGGGCCGAATGTCCAGAAAATACCCTGTCATGACGCGCTCGGCATAGGCGCTCCGCGTTCCGCGGATCCCTTGGATTGCCTTTTCTACATCGAGAGAGACCTTTTCAAGAACCGGCAATTTCGGACCAAGCACCTTTACCCCCACGGGCGTACGTATACCCGTTGCCAGCATATCAAGTCGCGCCTTGATCGGCATGGTGAAGGA
>DKBO01000089.1 GCA_002448975.1 Nitrospiraceae bacterium UBA6898 | reverse complement strand
AACAATCCACTTGCCTCTCGTCCAAAAAGGATCGCGATCGTGTTGTTGGTTGCCATTGCGAACAGTTTGGCCGCTCCTTCATCGGCGGGCAATATGACGCCCCGCCGTTTTCCCGATATCCGTGTTGTCCCTACGATGAGCGCTTTGTCTTTGACAGCATCGGCGACACTCCTGAAGATCCTGGCCGAGTCGAGTACGTCGTGGGAATTGCGTGCAAACCATCGTCCTTCATCTGTCATCTCCGGAGAAGGATTGACAAGGCAAAGGTTCCGGAAGCCCATGTTCTTGATGGCTCGTGCAGAGGCCCCGATGTTGCCCGGCTCTTTCGGCTCCACAAGAACGAAATAGATATTATCCTTCCATCTGTCCATGATGCGCACCCTGCTTTTGTGGCTATTTGTTACGCGTAGGTCTTCTTCCGTGCCCCCCACAAGCAGGATCAGTCTTTGCCGCTGAACCGTATCCCGTGATCGTCAATGACAATGAGCCGCCTTTTATACAGGGAGCCTATGGCTTTTTTGTACGTCTTCTTACTAATCCCGAATATGCCGTAGATGGACGCGGAAGGACTTTTATCTGTTACCGGAATGAANNGCATATCCCGGCAGCTGAAGACAGAGATCGATCTTGCCGTCATCCCGTACTTTCTTGATGAACCCCGGCAGTCGTTGCCCTTTCCTGAGCAATTGGAAGACCTCGTTCTTGTAGAGAATACCCCATCGGGCATTATCGATGATGGCCTTATAACCGATCTCGGTCTGACTGCATATCAGCAGATCCACGCTCTGTCCTTCCGTGAAACCAGCAGGCTGTTTGTTCATGAAACGGTTCAGTTTCGAAGAAGCAACGATACGGTTGGTACGCTTGTCGAGATGCACATACACGACATACGACCTCCCTTCTTCCATTTTATCTTTCTGCTCGCTGAACGGCACGAGGAGGTCCTTTTTCAGTCCCCAGTCGAGGAACGCCCCTACAGGAGTGACCGAAGCTACCTTCAGCAGCGCATATTCGCCGATCAGGGCGTAAGGCCGTTTTGTCGTAGCGAGTGACTGACCCTCAGCGTCGGGGAAGATAAAGACATCGACGTCATCACCGGTCGAGCAGCTTTGTGCTGCATAACTGCGCGGCATGAATATCTCTCCGAGTTCTTTTCCATCGAGCCAGACACCGGCATCAGATATCCTGATGACGCGCAACTTGTTGATTTTACCAATCTCCACCTTGCCTGCAGGGCGATTCCTCTGTTCAGCAGCTGTCATGCTCACCCTATACTCCTTGCCGCCCTGTATCCTCCGGCGATTCACCGGAAAAGCGTTACCTGGTCTTTCCGTAATTGTACAAGACTATCTTCCGGCAGATAGAAACTATTTTTAAAGATCCTGTTCATTACCGATGCCAGCTGACGGAATTTATACGCGTCATGATGGGAGTCTCCCTTCTGCTCGGATATGCGCCAACTCTGCTCGTCCGATATACGCAGCTCAACGCCGAGCGTATGCTGCTGGGTTTTTTTGCTAATCCGGTCCCTTTTTGCGTATAAAGGAGTACCCGGGATCATGATGCCGTTTGATGCGACTGCCCGGTGGATCGGCAGGGAAAAGGCTATTTTGCACTGGAACTTTCTGTGTCCCCCTGAAGAGTGCTGGTTTTTTGCGGCATTGACACTTAGCGCTTCATAGAATTTTTTTGCATTGTCGAGCAGTTCCTCTTCAGCCGGTACTGCATCGCGGCCCTCGCTCCGGGAAAGGCTAATTATCAATTTCCGTACAGCCCCGATCATGCTTTCGGGATTCTCGAAGAGTGTCTGGGTTATGGAATGGGAGGCAGTGATTTCCTGCAGGATGACACCCCGCTTCTGGAGTGCGTGAAATAGCGTCAGCGTGTCTTCCATGCTCTTAAGGATGAACGTTATGGCTAGGATATCCCGGATGTCGTACGCCTCTCCTTCCACATCCCTACCTAGCTTGGTGAACATGCTCTCCGGGCTCTTCAGCCTGGCTTTGATCTCGGCTATGTCGACTTCTACGCCGTCTCCGCTGTTGAATACCAGGCATCCCTTCTCATCGTCGAACGACAACGACTCATTCAACTTGTGAAAGAATGTTGAAATCTTTACGAAAGCCCTTTGGCCTGACTCGCTGTCAGGTATATGCAGCGGGTGTTCCCAGTCATAATGGTACAGGTCATCAAGGCTCTGTCCCTGCATTTCAAGGAAAAAGCCCAGCTGTGCGTAATCATTGATGTCCTGGCTGTCCTCCTCGATCGATTTGATGAGGTGGCCCATCTTAAGCATGGAACAGGCGGTCTGCTGCCACGCAGGAGGGACGTTTTCGGTGCTGTCATGATACCCGTAAAAAACATGCGGATACTTTCGCGAGGAAGCAAGAAGGAAGAGGTGCCGTGGGTCCTCGCTGACGATCCGCTGAAACTCTGCACTCTGCAGCACAGAGACAGTCTGACCGATGGCCTGCAGACACCTCTGGTAAAGACCGGTATTGGGAGAGTTGAGGGCGGCAAGGCCTTCCAACTGCGTTCTGACAAAGGGGAAAAGCCAGTTCAAAAAGTAACGATAGACCTGTTCGACAAACTTTTGCGCTCTGTCTTTCTCGCTCGCCTGCAGTTCATCATGAAGAATGTCGAATCCGCGGTTTCCCATCATTCTGGTCGCCTGGCAGAGCGCTTCTCCATAATCTTCGGTGCGCAACAGGAGAAACGGGGTCATCTCGGTTCTGTCCAGGACAGAGCCGAAGATCTCGTGGTGAAGCTCCTGTCTTTGTGATGTCAGTTCCATATGCAGTTTCCGGAGAAAAGCAACTGCCGGCTGTTTGCGGGCCCACAGGTCTCTTCTGTTGCTACCGGGATATTATAACTTAATTGTTCTGAGGTGGAAGATGCGGTTTGTGCAATGTCCACCCGGGTATGAGAAAAATCATACTGACGAAGGAAGAAATTGGGTATCATTTCCGTGTGAACATTGAGCCTAGGGAGGTCATCAAATGAGAATGTATACGGGGATGGTAGCGGTAATTGCACTGTTTGCCTCTGGTTTGATCACGCCGCATCGTCTGGATGCCGGGGGCAAGGAACAATTGCATACGCAGCAGGAACAGCAGCATCAACACGGGGGGAACCCTCTTCTTGAAGAGATGGCACTACTGGACAATGCATTCCGTGAAGTCGTCTCCGCCGTATCCCTGGGAGAGGGCGAGCGGGTACATAAGGCGCTTGAGACCCTGCACGGAACCATGGAAAAGACCCATGCAGGAGTTCATTCAGGAGCGGTCAGGATTCCGGTAAACGCTGATCGTACCGCTGAATTTGACCGTAGGGATACGGAATTTCACGGAGATCTCGAAGCATTGGCGCAGGCAGCGCAGGCCGGTAATCAGAAGGTCATGCTGTCCCTTACCAAAAAGCTCCTCGATGGCTGTGTGAACTGTCATCAGACGTTCAGAAAACCGTGAATCCGGCTCCGCTGAAGGCAGGTGCGCTGCTTTCATTTGGAGGCAAGAAGATAGCTAAGCCGGGTTGCAGAGGATATCGAGCTGTTTCTGCAGATCAGCAGGCGAAAGGTCATCAGCCAACGTTGTTTCCGCCAGAGAGGTAGCATTGATCCTCTTCACCATACCTTTGACAGCGAACCCGACCACCTCTTCAGGCGTCATGTTGCCGGGATTTTCGATGAGCAGAGGCTCGGTGTACCATCCCTCCTTTGTGGGGGCTATTCCGGCGCAGCCGATGTTGCAGTAATGCTCTGTCGGTGTCGCTCCTTTTGCGTGTGCCAGCGTGCAAAGGTCGTACTTCACCAGTTGGAGGCCGCTCACGATCGGGTTTGAGCCAAGGCCCAGCCGACCCTTCATCATCGGAAGGAACCGGGTGACATTGATGCCGGAGCAGTAAATCAGGACATCCCTGCCATCTTTTTTCTCGGACCGCACGACAACATAGAAATAGTCGTTCTTAAATTCATCTTTTTTCACCGTACGTAATTATACCACTCCTCGCGCTGCGAAGTCTTCACATATGAAGACGTTTCTGCTTTTCCCTGCGGCATGATGGTTTCCGTATGACGTGTTTTCGTGAAATCCTTTTTTGCATGATCCTCTGCATTACGATATGATGAAGTCATATGAAGAAGATATCTGTCTTGACCTTGAGCATTCTCCTCATACTCTCGCAGCTCGCTGTAGCTGCTGAGTTCAGGTTTTCACCCCGCCCGAACAGAGCGCACCAGATCCCCTGGAGAGCATGGAGTTGTGAGGCGCTTCAGGAAGCGCAGCGATCTCAGCGCCCGGTCCTGCTTGCTCTGAGCGCGGTCTGGTGCCACTGGTGTCATGTGATGGATGAGACAACCTATTCGGACTCCGCGGTCATAGCTTTCATTCAGGAAAACTTCATTGCCGTGCGCGTGGATGCTGACCGGAGGCCGGATATCGATGCCTTGTATAATCAGGGCGGCTGGCCGAGCACGGTCATACTGTCTCCTGACGGAGAGGTGATGGCGGGTGCTACCTATCTGCCGCCCGATGAAATGCTTCCCTGGCTTATGAAGAATGCCGCAGTTGGGACACGGGAAAAGGACAAGCCTGCGGAAGATGAGGATTCATCCCGTAAGGCTGCGCCGTCGCAAAGTGCCGGAGTTTTCCCTGCTGAGACAGACATAGCCGAGGTAGCAACAATGCTGCGGAGGCAGCATGATGACCACTGGGGAGGGTTCGGCGCCTGGCAGAAGTTCCCGAATCCCGATGCCGTCGACTTTCTCCTTGCAGAATATCGGCAGACCGGAAAACCGGAGTACCGGCGTATCATTACCATCACGCTTGACCGGATGGAGAGAGGAGATATCCAGGATCACGTAGAAGGCGGATTCTTTCGCTACGCCACTCGTACGGATTGGTCCGAGCCTCATTATGAGAAGATGCTGGCATCCAATGCGGGCCTTATCAGAAATTACGCCATAGCATTTATGCTGCTGGGTGACAGCGCTTATCGGAAAACCATGCTGAAGACAATAGGCTATGTCATGGCAAACCTATACGACAGAACGGTCGGCATGTTCTATGGCAGCCAGGACGCTGATGAGACATACTATCGTAAGAAAGATCGAAGGGGTCTTGCCTCTCCCTCCGTGGACAGGACGGTCTATGCCGACGCGAACGGTCGCATGATATCAGCTCTTCTGGCGGTCTATCAAGCGACGGGGGATGCTCAGTACCTTGCCACTGCGCGTAAAGCTGCAGATCATATCATTACCAGGCTCTACACGGCCGATGACGGTGTATATCACTATTTGCTGGACAGCAAGAGAGAGATGGCAGGACTGCTGCCTGACAATGTTCTTGTCGGCCTTGCCCTGATCGATCTGTATCAGGCGACGGGAGATGACGGATATTTGAAGACGGCCGAAGTGATCGCCCGCCTTGTTGCAAAACGCTTTTTTGACAGCTCCAAAGGACGGTTCATGCTTCATGCCGGGACCACGATTGTTTCCCCTTCAGCTGCCGGTATGCTCCAGAGAGCGCAGACGGACATCACCAATTATCTGGCGGTCATCCTCCTGAGCAGGGTGGGGAGGTTCGGAGAAAGTGACCCTTTTCGGCAAATTACCAGGCAGGCACTGGAAAGTCTCAGGACCAGCCGCATCCGCTTTACCCCATCGGGTGCGTGTTACGGCACTGCCCTCAGCTGGAATGTGCGGGAGGTGGTGGAGATTTCGGTAATAGCAGACGGTAAGCGCCGTGCGGCATATCTGGCCGCACTGCAGCGGGTGTACATACCGCAGTCGTTCCTAAGGGTCTATTCACCAAAGACCAATAGGGAGCGCATTCGTAAAGCGGGTTATCCCATAAAGGAAGCTGTCTATGTCTGCAGAAAGAAGAAATGCTCGCCTGCATTCTCGCAGCCTGCAAATATGCCGCAGCTGATAGATGCGTTCCTGGCATATCCCTCCCGGCGATGACAAACCCGGTCGGTATGCCATCCGCTTATTTCCCATCTATGGGAACTGCCTATGTGCACTGCATCTGGTATAAAAAGAGATATGGTTCGGCGAAGATGAAGTTTCATCGGAAGCCGGCTGCCATGGTGCCCGGGTCTGTAAGCAGCGCTTCAGCTGCAAGGGGAAAAGGCTTTCAGCGTGAGAGTGTGGCTGCAGCTAGGTTTTGACTGCCACAAGAATAACACCGAGCTTTTTCTCGGCCTCAGCTATCTGGCTGATTTCATCCTTGCTCACATCAGCAGGTGAAACATTATAGCAGCTGTAAGCGAGCAGCGTTTTCCCAACCTTCTGTTCGACGGTCCTGATCTCCTCCAGTTTTGTTTCATCGAGTTGGGAGAGATTACAGAGCATGATCGTTTCCTCCTTATGCGTGGGCTTAATTACACCTTACTGCTTTTTGGTCATTGCGTCAACAGGGAAAAAGCAGTAAGGTTCCAACTTGCTGCTTTAACGCAAATTATGGGTAATCAGCCTTTTTTTTCAGTAACCGTTGTCCATCAAAACCGTGCATCCTTCATTTCTGCAGGTATACGCTCCCAATAGGACTTTTCGAAAAAGAACGTAGCCTTCTCCTCATCAACGTAAACGAAATTGAGAGTGAAGTAGACATACACTACCTTGCGCAGAGATGGCTCATGGACAACAAAAAACCTTCTGCTGCTCATATCTGTCCAACAGCCTGCGCTATGGGTCGATCGGTTCCCATCCTGTCTGTTGGAAAATGATTCTGCCGCCCAACTCATGAAACAGGACTTGGTTTATCTTCCCCTGTTTAACCCAGATCTCAGACACTCCGTGTTCCGTATCCTGCCAACTTCTTTTGGCTGCGGGGTCGCTCCGTTCCCGCGATAAACGCTCGTCAAGCGTTTTTATCACCTCGTCCGCATTTTTCTCCACGATCTGGTGTATTTCGCTCAGCAACTGCTCATGCTCGTTCGTAAAACCGTAATCGTGTTTAATCTGCTCGAATGAACGCGCTCACTATGCCTTCCTGTGCACGCGTTTCGTCTTCCCGCAGCCCGCTGATTTATTCTGCAACGGTTTTGAAGAAAATCTCGCTTTTATAAATACGGTCAGAAAACCACGAGAACTCAAACTCGGACAGAATCTCATAGGAGACATCCGCTTCTGTACCATTTGGCCTGGATACCCAAATAGCGGAAGAGGGTTTTGAAAGGCAAAATAGCTGTTCGCCTGAAACAGTTGCTGTACGATACATGAAAGATCAACGACTGGTGGATCAGTGAACCGGGCGTCCAAGAGGATCATATGCATGTAATCATCCAGCTCAATGTAGCCCATTGTGTGGCGGATGCAGTCAAGCGTATCAGAGGCGGCACAAGCAGCATCATACGAAAAGAATATCCGGAGCTGGAAGAATTTCTGTGTGGCGATGGTTTCCGGGCTGACGGATATAAGGAAGCCAGATTATGCCAGTGGCCCTGCAACCCCGGACTTCAGTCAAGGAGTTGTTCATTAGCTGTCATAATTCTGCCCTGTTCTGCGTCAGTCTCATTGTTGACGGGAAGCGGTCATCGTTTTCTGCAGACGAGCTGTGCTATCGCTTTCGGCGGATCTCCGGTGATGCCCTCAAAGAAATAGATTATCTCCCAATCGTGAAACCATGATGCAAGCTCTCCCGGCCTCAGCAGATGGTCGGGATTGCGCGGTCTGCCCAACTGGGCCTGGTCCATGGTGAATGTTTCGTATAGCACGAGACCACCCGGCGCAAGCGTGTTTCTCATAAAGGGGATCAGCGGCCGATGCAGGTAGCGGAAGGCGAGGATCGCTGAAAAGGTCTGTCCATGGAAGGGATCCCTGTTCGGTGATTCGAGGTCTATCTGCAAAAGTTCTGCCGCAATGCCTGCGGTCTCTGCCCTTTTGCGCACCTCTTCAAGCGCCTCTTTTGACCGGTCAACAAAGATAACGCCAAACCCCAGAGCCGCAAGGAAGAGTCCGTTATGACCGTCCCCGCAGGCCAGATCGAGGACCGGGTGTTGCTTCAGATCTTCGGTGAACAGATGAACATGATCGCGAACAAGGCTGTCTGGCTCCTCACATATGCGATATTTGGTCACAAGGACTATCCGAGCGCTACATCGAGGATCATCATCATGGTGAAGCCGAGCAGCGCTCCGTAGGTAGCTATGTCCGAATTTTTTTCCTGTTGGGATTCGGGAATCAGCTCTTCGACCACGACAAAGATCATGGCCCCTGCGGCAAAGGCAAGGGCGTAAGGAAGGATGGGTCTGAAAACGACAACGGCATAGGCGCCTACAAATGCAGCAATCGGTTCGACAATGCCGGAGAGCTGGCCGTACCAGAAACTCTTGAGTCTCGAGACGCCCTCTCTCCGGAGCGGGACGGAAACGGCAGTTCCTTCAGGGAAGTTCTGGATGCCGATGCCGATGGCAAGCGCTATGGCCCCGGTGAGGGAGGCTGAGGAGATATCTGCAGCAAGCGCACCGAAGGCGACCCCGACGGCAAGCCCTTCAGGGATGTTATGAAGTGTTATCGCCAGGACGAGGAGAACACTTCTTTGCCAGTTCGTCCTGATGCCCTCTGCTTCATTGAGGGGAAATCCTGGATGCAGATGCGGAAGGATCTTGTCGATGATCGAGAGAAATAGTCCTCCGGCCATAAAACCAACAGCGGCCGGAATCCAGGGAGAGGACCCGGATGATTCAGCCATTTGGATGGCAGGAGCCAAAAGGGACCAAAAGCTTGCAGCGATCATGACCCCTGCTGCAAATCCAAGCATGCCGTCCAGAAGCTTCCGGTTAAACGTTTTAAAGAAAAAAACTACTGCTGCGCCCAAGGCTGTCATGAGCCACGTAAAACAGGTCGCTATAACGGCCTGTGTGACCGGATGGAACTCGTTAAACCACGTCAGCGTCATCTTCCTTTCGGCATCATGAAAGGGCTACGTATTGCTTGAGACGTCCCTGATAAGCGCATGTTCGTCGCATTCCGGGAACTTGGGACACCGGATGCAGTCTCCCCATATTTTCTGCGGGAGCGATGCCTTGTCCGTATCCCTGAACTTGAGCTTCCGGAAAAAATCAGGCTGATACGTGAGGACAAACACCCTCTTGATACCGAGCGCCCGAGCATCCCTGATGCAGTTGTTTACCATCTTCCTGCCGATACCCTTTCCCTGAAATTCCTTTCGGACGGCCAAAGAACGGATTTCCGCAAGATCCTCCCAGAGGATATGGAGCGCGCACGCGCCAACGATACCGTGCTTATCATCTGCTACCACAAAGTCCCTGATGTTCTCATAGAGTTCGTTCACGGACCGTGGAATCATTTGTTCTTTGCGGGCAAAGTCGTTCACCAGAACCTGAATCTCTTTGATGTCGGTGATCAAGGCCTTACGTATTCTCAATATAGTCTATTCCTTTTCTGACGAGTTCTTTGTTTGCCCTGAACGCCTCTATCTTTCGCGGGTCGGTGGCATCATCAAAGATACTAAAAATAGTTGTCTTCCTGAGGATGCTGGTCTTCGCTATGAAAGCTCCCAGCATCACCATGTTTGCCGACTTGGGGCTGCCCATGTCTCCTGCAATGTTCGTGGAAGGAACGGGCACTGCGATGATGTCCTTCCTCGCCAACTTCTCGGTTATCAGGGAGGAATCGTAAAAGAGCATGCCCTTTTTTCTGAGGCTCGGACGAAAGCGATCGAGCGACGCCCTGTTCATGACAATGAGAATGTCAGGTATCATCACCACCGGGGAGCCGATCATTTCGTCAGAGATGATGACCGTACAGTTTGCCGTGCCGCCCCGCATCTCAGCACCATAGGAAGGGAACCAGGTCACCTCTTTCCTCTCGAGCATGCTCGCAGACGTCAATACTCTCCCGAGAAAAAGGATGCCCTGTCCTCCTGATCCTGCAATGATAATGCTTTTCTGCACCTCAGGGATTCTCCTGGTACCGGTCTTTGATGAGTCCCAGAGGAAAAGTCTGCGAAAGGGTGGTCCGCATCCATTCGGCTGCCGCAGCCGGACTCATGCCCCAGTCCGTGGGGCATGGCGAAAGAATCTCGACCATGCTGAACCCCTTTCCTTCGAGCTGATAGGAAAAGGCCTTGGAAATCGCTTTTTTCGCCGCAACGAGGTTCTTGTAGGAATCCACAGAAACACGCTGGATATAAGAAACTCCTTCAATAGTGGAAAGCAGCTCTGAGACCCTGAGCGGATAACCAGCCGTCTTGATATCTCTTCCCTTCGGCGTAGTTGTTGTCTTCTGTCCGGTAAGGGTGGTAGGTGCCATCTGACCGCCAGTCATACCGTATGTTGCGTTATTGATGAAAAATACCGAAAAATTCTCTCCCCTGTTTGCGGCATGGATGATCTCTGCTGTGCCGATCGCGGCAAGATCACCGTCGCCCTGGTAGGAAAAGATGATCCTGTCCGGCAGGACCCGTTTCATTCCCGTCGCAACAGCCGGCGGTCTGCCATGGGCAACCTCAATGATATCGAAGTCGAAGTAGTCGTATGCAAAGACCGCGCATCCGACAGGTGCTATGCCGATCACCCTTTCCCGGATGTCGAGAGCGTCGATACACTCGGCAATGAGACGGTGAACCAGGCTGTGTCCACATCCCGGGCAGTAGCGGAAAGGGGCGGCCTTCAGGCTTTTCGGCCGATCAAATATTTTATTCATGCATCATCTCCTGAAAATAGATCACGGTATTCTTTCCTGCCGCTTTTGCTGCAGATAGGGCATTATCAGCCGCACTGAGCAGGGCCTTGGCCGAAGATGCGTTCTGGGGAAAGGTTGCTATCCCGCCACTGAGCGTGATGCTCACTTCCGCGGACGAGCCGATCCTAATCTTTGTCTCCTGCACAGCATGCAATATCCTGCCGGCAAGCGCTGTCGCCTCTTCTCTCGCGGTATTGGGCAGCATGATAATAAACTCCTCTCCCCCATATCTAACCACCACATCTGTTTCGCGGGAAACAGATGTGAGCGTGCGCGCAAGACCCTGCAGCATTTCATCACCTTCCTGACGGCCATAGGTGTCATTCATACTCTTGAAGTTGTCGATGTCAAAAAGCATGAGCGACAAGGAGTTGCCGTATCTCTTGGCTCTGGCGACCTCGAGATCAAGGTGTTTGTAGAAATATCTGCTGTTGTAGAGGCCGGTAAGGCTGTCCGTTATGGCGAGCCTTCTGGTCTCCTGGAAAAATATTATCTTGTCCATGATATGAGAAACATGATTGCCCACAAGTGGCAGGAGCACAGAGAAATCAAAGCCCAATTCCCTGCCGGAGCTGTTCGCCAGAAAAAGCAGTCCTGTCACATGATAGTTTGACACAAGCGGGATGATGGCAAGAAAAGCAATGCTTTCATCACGAAGGACTGGCGTCTCTGTTATGGCGGATGATTCCATGATGTAAAGTGGCTCCTTGGCTTTGCGTGCATCGTTGCAAAAATGATCAAAGCCGCCCTCAGCAATATGCTGCTGAAGTTCAGGAGAGATGCCCCTGCACGTTCTGAGTCTGAAATCCTTGGCATCACAGATGAGCAGCCAACCCATGGGAAAGTCGGTTATGAGCAAGACCTTTTCCATCAGGTCTTCCAGCACCAGGTCGATGTTTTCGGACGAGATAAATGCATTCGAAAGCGTATTGAGAATGATCAGTTCCTTATTCCTCTTGAGAAGTTCCTTCTCGAGGTTTATGAAGCTCGTAATGTCCTTGAACACTACCCGGACGAGCCAGGAGTTTGGCTCATGCATGAACGGCAGGAGCAGCACCTCAAAATGCCTGTTATGAAAGGCGATGCGCTCGGACATTTCAGTTCCCAAAGACAAGGATTCGGAAACTTTATTCTCGATTTCATGCAAAAGGCTGATGTCATGAAAATCCCTGCCCATCGCTTCTTCCCTGTTCAGGCCGACCAGGGTGAAAAAACGCATATTCGCATCAAGGATCGTTCCATCGGTCTTGAGGATGATGAACGGATCAGGAATTAAGTCCAGAGAGATATATTCTGCTCCGCCCAGTCCGTCGTCTTTGGCAGTATTAATTATCTTCATTCCCTATGCGTTTCCTTGCCACCAGCAAGGTATTCAGCTGATATTATTATATCTTACGCCGATAAACTCAATAACTATTTTGTTAAAAAACGTGGAAGATTGTAAAACTGACTGTACGCTCCATAACATGCGGTGCCCGCTATCATCTCGGGGCGTTGCAATTTATTATCGACTGTTGCTATAATTAAAACGAAATTCATTGGAATTTTTTGCGAAAAGAGTGGGTCTTCCCACTCTTTTGTTTTATAGGGTGTTTTACATGGATAAGGTGCAGGAAAAGATCAGCGTTCTGGCAGCATCACTGGCGGAATCTCATGGGGTCATGGTCCTAGACATTGAGATGACCGGCAGTGTGACTCGGCCCCAGGTCACGGTATTCATTGACCGGGAGGGCGGGGTGACGCTGGACGAATGTGCTAAGTTCAGCCGGGCCCTTTCAGCGCTTTTTGATGTCGAGGATCCGATACCGACGTCCTATACGCTCGAGGTGTCGTCACCGGGGCTTGACAGGCCGCTGAAGAAGCTGAAACATTTTGAGCAGTCGAAAGGCAAGCTGGCAAAGGTCGTACTGAAACAGAAAATCGACGGTGAGTATGTGCATCTCGGAAGAATAATGGATATCCGGGAGGGAGTCATTACCCTGAAGACCCCGGAAGGAAAAGAAGTTCTCGTGCAGTTTGATATCATCTCTCGCGCAAGATTGGAGATAGAACCGAAATGACAAAAGAACTGTGCCATGTGATTGAACAGATCAGCAGGGAAAAAGGCATCTCAAAGGAGACCATGGTTGAAGCGCTCGAGTCGGCTCTTCTTTCCGCCATGAGAAAGAAGTACGGCGGAAGAACGAATATAAATCTTACGATCGACAGGAAGAAGTGCACCATTCGCGTGTTTGAGAGCAAACAGGTCGTTGCCGAGGTGACTGACCCGGACCTGGAGATATCAGTCAAGGATGGCGCTAAGATAGATCCGTCCAAGAAGGAAGGCGACACGATCGAGTTTCCGCTCGATCTTCAGGATCTGGGCAGGATTGCCGCGCAGACGGCAAAGCAGGTGATCTTCCAGCGAGTGAGAGAGGCAGAACGTGATGTCATTTACAGCGAGTTCAAGGACAAAGCAGGCCAGATCGTGAGCGGAACCGTGATGAGGAGAGAAAAGGGCGCCTATTTCATTAACCTTGGCAAGACCGAGGCGTACCTTGCGATCAAGGACACGCTCCCGAACGAGAACCTGAAGCGGGGGGATACGGTTAAGGCGATTATCGAGGAAGTGAAGGTCACATCAAAAGGCCCTGAGATCATCGTCAGCCGTTCTACGCCGCAATTCGTTGCTGAGCTTTTCAAGATGGAGGTACCGGAGATAAGCGAAGGTCTGGTGATCATAAAAAACATTGTACGGGAGCCGGGGGAGCGTACCAAGATTGCGGTGACATCCAAAGACACTGCCGTTGATCCTGTGGGATCCTGTGTAGGCATGAAAGGCACGAGGGTGCAGGCAATTGTCCGCGAGCTCAGGGGAGAGAGGATAGATATTATTCCCTGGACGGATGATCCGAGGACACTTCTTGCGCGAGCGCTCAGTCCTGCCACCGTTGAAAAGATCGGAATAAACGAAGAAGACAAGACTGCCATGGTTGTGGTAAACGACCAGCAGCTTTCTCTCGCCATCGGCAAGAAAGGACAGAATGTCAGACTTGCCATGAAGCTTACCGGCTGGGATATCGATATCATAAGTGACACAGAATATTCGAAAATTCGAATGGAAGAGACAGACAAGGCGCTAGAGGACTCCTTGCGAAAGGAAGCTTCGAAACCAGAAACGCCGTCTGTTGATGAAGAGCAGTAAAACAGACCTTTCTATTCAGCAGGTAAAGGGAGTCGGACCCCAGCGGGCCCGGCTCCTTGCAAAGCTCGGTATCGCAACTATTAGGGACGCCCTGGCATATCTGCCCTTCCGCTACGAAGACCGCTCACACCTCATATCTGTCGCTGAACTCCGGCCCGGGAATGTGGCGACTGTTAGGGGAAAGGTCGCTGCCTGCAATATCCTGAGACGGGGGGAAAAAAAGTTCAGCATCTACGAGGCAACCCTTCACGACGGCGGGAGTTACCTGACGGTTAAATGGTTCAACCAGCCATTTATGCAAAAACATGTTGCTCTTGGCAGAACCATGGTCGTCTACGGCAGGGTAAGGGAAAACAGCCGTGGTATGCCACTGGAGATGGAAAACCCTGAGTATGAACTTCTCGGCGACGATGCAGATTCCCAGATCCACACCAATCGTGTCGTCCCGGTATATCGTATAACGGAAGGCATCAGCCAGAAGCAATTCAGGAAGGTCATGTTCATTCTTGTGCAGGAACATGCAACCGCCATGGAGGATCCTGTACCGCTTTACATTACCGCGCGGAATAACCTGCCGGGACTTGGTGAAACTCTGCGCGAACTGCATTTTCCTGAGAACGCAAGAAACATCATCGAGCTGAACAGCGGCAGAAGCCGGTATCACAGAAGGCTTGCGTTCGATGAGTTCTTCTTTCTTGCGCTGGGCCTTGCCGTTCTCAAAAAAAGCGGCCATAGGGAAAAAGGCATCAGTTTTTGTCCTGCGGGATGCCTGAGGCGTGATCTTCTGAAGCTGCTGCCGTTTACGCTTACCGCTGCCCAGCAGCGGGTGATGGAGCAGATCGGCAGTGATATGAAACAGCCCTATCCTATGAACCGCCTTCTCCAGGGTGATGTAGGATGCGGTAAAACGGTGGTCGCTTTTGCCGCCATGCTGGATGCTGTGGAATGTGGCTACCAGGCAGCACTTATGGCACCCACCGAAACCCTTGCAGAACAACATTACCTTAACATTCGCGGGATGATTGAAACGTTCCGTCTTTCCGGTGATTTGCGCACGGGCGGTCCCGGGGCGAGGGAAAAGGAGCGTACCGGTGAATGCACGTCTGATATCATCGTAGGCACCCAAGCACTTATCCAGGAGCGACTGACGTTCAGGAAACTTGGACTGGTCGTGATCGATGAACAGCATAAGTTCGGCGTGATGCAACGGGCCCTGCTCAGAAAAAAAGGCTTGCATCCCGATGTGTTGATCATGACAGCGACCCCGATCCCTCGCTCTCTCGCGCTTACCCTCTATGGCGACCTCGATTGTTCCGTGATAAGCGAACTGCCGCCGGGCAGGAAGCGGATTGCTACTGCATGGGTTGAAGCTGAGCGCAAGGATGAGATATTCGCTGTCCTGAAGCAGGAGATCAGCCGGGGACGGCAGGCATATGTCGTATATCCTGCGATTGAGGAGTCCGAGACTGCGGGGTTGCGATCTGTCACCCGGGGAAAAGAGGCATTTGAAAGGAAATTCCCGGAATACCGGATCGGGATGCTACACGGAAGGATGAGACCAGCGGAACGTGAGCAGGTCATGGAGCGTTTCAGGGCGAGGGAGATTGATATCCTCGTGAGCACGACGGTAATAGAAGTGGGTGTTGACGTGCCGAATGCAACGGTGATGCTTATCGTCCATGCGGAACGCTTCGGGCTCAGTCAACTGCACCAGCTGCGAGGAAGAGTTGGCAGGGGAGTTGACAGTTCCCGCTGCATACTGATCGCATATCCGCCGGTAAGCGAGGATGCCCGCCGCAGGCTGAACGTCATGGTCCAGACGAACGATGGTTTCAGGATCGCCGAAGAGGACCTTAACCTCAGGGGACCAGGAGAGTTTCTGGGAACCCGTCAGGCGGGGCTGCCCGATCTGAAAAATGCCGATCTGATCAGGGATGCAGCAATCCTTGGGACAGCAAGACAGGAGGCGTCTGATCTCATAGCTCACGACGAAGGATTGCTAAAATTCTCTTTTCTAAAACAGCAGCTTGATGTATTCTGGAGAGGGAAGGTAGATATTTTCAACACAGGGTAAGGGAGGCGTAAAATGAAAAAAATATTTGGAGATTTCAGAGGAGGGATAAAAAAAATACGCTGGTTTGCGAAGCTCTTTGCCGAGCGCCTGAAGATCGAGATCGCCATATTCAGACTCCTCTATAACGCTGACAGAATGCACAAGACACGGGAGGAACTGTTGAAAAAGATAGGTGAACGCGTCATGGATCTGAAAGGACACCACGATAAGAACATACTCAGGGATACCGTGATCGCGGAGGCTCTCAGCGAGATCGATAAGCTGGAGAAGAACATGGAAGAGACGCGCACCAAGGTCTCTGATATAGGCAGGGTAACGGACTAAGTGCTTCGGTACGTGATGGTCATTATCTTTGGCGCTCTCATCGGATCGTTTCTGAATGTGTGCATATACCGGATACCACGTGGCATTTCGATTGTCTGGCCTTCTTCACGGTGTCCTTCCTGCAGTGCACCGATCAGGGCATGGGACAATATTCCCGTGCTCAGTTTTCTTCTGCTGGGGGGCGCATGCCGGAACTGCGGGGCGCGGATCCCGTATCGGTATCCACTGGTCGAGTCCCTCAATGCCGCTTTCTATCTGGTACTCTTGTGGAGGTTCGGCCTGGGATGGCCTTTTCTGGTCTATGCCCTGTTCTGCTCAGGATTGATCGTTATTACATTCATAGATCTTGATTTTCAGATCATTCCTGACCGGATCACGCTGCCTGGTATTCCGATCGGGCTTCTCGCCGGGTCGCTGCTCCTGCCGGACCCTTTTCTCAGGGCTGTATCGCTGGGCTGGAGGAGTTCGCTCATTGGCGCAGTTTCGGCATTTGTCTTTTTTTACCTGATAGCTGTAGCCGGTGAAAAAGTATTCAAGAAAGAGGCTATGGGTGGCGGTGATATAAAAATGATGGCAATGGTCGGAGGTTTCATTGGTTGGAAGGGTGTCATTCTTACAACGTTTCTCGGGAGTCTCCTTGGTTCGGTCGTCGGGGTTCTCACGATGATCTTTGCGGGAAGAGAACGCGGGAGTCTTATCCCCTTTGGTCCGTTCCTTGCCGCAGGTGCCGCTGTCTCCCTGATCTTCGGGCAGGAGATCGTAATCTGGTATCTTTTTCGCGGATGAAGCTGAAATGGGTATGGTGAGATAACTGTCATGGATGTCCATCGAATCCAGTTCCTGCTGTTCACCGCGATTTCCCTGCTGATCTTCCTCATTATGATCGTCATCATCAAGAACCTTCTTGCCTATCACAAGAAACAAGCGGAACAAGATCATAAAGATACGACCCAGGTCGGCTTTGTTGTCGATACATTCCACGAGCTGGTCTCGAAGCTCAAGGAAAAGGAGCGGGAGCTTGAATGCCTGAGAAGCAGAGCTGAGGAACGCGCCTCGTCGATCGAGGTTTACAATGAGAACATCTTTCAGTCTGTGCCAAGCGGTGTGGTGAGCTTTGATCAGGACCTCAGGATAACGCGGCTGAATGCCGCTGCGCTGAAGATTCTCGGTCTCCGGGAAGAGGTTGTCGGCAGGGGCCATGCAGAGATATTCCAGAGCCCCCTGCGCGATATGATCGCTGAACGAAAGGTCATGGGAAGGGTTGAGACTGCCTATACGGATGGCAGCGGCAAGAGGCTGTGGATCGGGCTTGCACTTTCGCCGCTGAAAGACAGCATGGACACCATTATCGGCCAGCTCCTTGTCTTTACCGATCTTACTGAATTGAAGGCTTTCCAGTCGCAGCGAGAGCTGAGGGATAGACTCTCGACTCTGGGCGAGATGTCCGCCGGCATCGCCCATGAGCTGCGAAATCCCATGGGGGTCATTTCCGGCTACACCAAGATCCTTTCAAGGAAAGTTGATGATGCGCTGCAACCTGCGGTAATGGCGATCAACGGGGAGATCGATGTCATGAACAGGATTATAACCGACTTTCTTACCTTTGCCCGTCCTGCAGAACCGGTTTTGGGAAATGTCGACCTTGCAGCTCTTGTAAAAAGCTGCATCGAAATGCTCGATGACGCTACGCGAAAGATCTTATATCCGGCCGATGTATCGTTCCTTCCGGTAATCCGGGGCGACGAGGTCCTGCTCAGACAGGCATTGACGAATCTGCTCGTAAACGCTGTTGAGGCTATGCCTGACGGCGGAGAGATCAGCATCTCATGTTCAATGAACGGGCCGAACGCTCTCCTCTGTATGACAGATACCGGACATGGCATACCAGAAAACATCAGAGACCGTATATTCCTTCCTTTCTATACGACAAAGGAGCGCGGCACGGGGCTTGGTCTTGCAATCGTCCATAAGATCATCGTCTCGCACGGCGGATCGATCAGGGTAGAGTCCTCAGCTGAGGGCGCGGCATTTCTCATCACCCTTCCCAAAGAGATAATCCTCAGCAGCATCTGACCATCGTTTTGACTGTTTCAGCACAAGCGCTCAGGTTGGTAATCGTGACCGGAAGGAAGATCTCCAAACAAAGATTCCGGAAAGCAGGGAAAACGTGCGAAGCCACGTGTCAGTAGAAAAGCCGGAACAGCAGAAAGGTGAGCGTTGCCCCCATTATCGCACCCAAAATGACTTCCCATATGGTGTGCGCCCGAATGGCAAGCCTGCTCTGGGCGATCCAAACGGAAAGGAGAAAGCAGAGCATGGAAATGTAGACATTTTCCGTAATGAACGTTACCGAGACCCAAACCGAGAAGGCGAGCGCTGAGTGGCCGCTCGGCATGCCGCCGCTCAGGGGTAGCCCCTTGCCGAAATATGCTTTTGTGATGATCACGGCAATCACGACAAGAATAAAGGCGATCAGAGAAATTTCTTCCTTCGAATGCTTTGCAACATGGAACCCTTCGCTGAAGATCGTTTTCACATAGGGGAACAACACAACATAGCCGAGGAGAGCTGCGCCGAAGGCGGTAATGAGGACTGCTCCTGCCGCAATGTCCTTGGCGATGCGTGCCTTTTCGGAATAGTCCGGAGAAATCAGGTCGACAACTGCTTCTATGGCGCTGTTCATCATCTCGGCCCCAAGGACGAGAATGACCGCAAGAGAGATAATGATGAGTTCCTCATTCGAGACGCCGACCATATAACTGAAAAAAAGCACTGCTGCAGCACAGAGGAAATGATACCGGAGATGCCGCTGCGTCTTGACCCCGTGCAGAATCCCCTCTATGGCAAAATTTGCGCTCTTAATCCATTTCCTGAAGGGCATGGCGCAGCTCCTGCTCCTTTCTTTTCATGAGCGCCTTCCGGTGCAGTCCCTTTTCATGGTCATAGCCCGCGAGATGGAGCAGTCCGTGTATCAGAAGTCTGCGGAGTTCTTCACAAAACGAAATACCGCATGCATGCGCCTGCTCTGCCGCTCGCGGGACGGAAATGACAATATCGCCGAGCATACGTGGCACGAGATGACCAGGAGGCGGAAATCGTTCCGACGGTGCGTCCATGGGAAAGGAAAGTACGTCCGTATCCTTCGGGATACCGCGATAACGGGCATTGAGAGACTTCATCCTCATGCTACCGATGAAGACGACGCTGAGTTCGGCGTCGTCAAGACAGATCATGGCAGCGGCCCTGGCGAGGTCCTTTCGGAGCTTACGCAAGTTTAGTTTTTTCGATCTTTGCAGGTTCCTTATGCGAATTACCATTGCCGAAGTCAAATCCCGGATAGTCGATCCTCTTATGGAGTATGCCGGTAAGAATATAAATAAAGCGTTTCTTGATCTCCGAGATGTCCTTGAGGGTAAGCTCGCACTCGTCGAGCTGGCCATCGAGGAAGATGTGATTGATGATCTTTTCAACCAGCGCGGAAATCCTGGCCGGCGTGGGATCATTCAGCACCTTCGATGATGCCTCTACGGCATCGGCCATCATGACCAGCGCAGCAACGCGAGTCTGCGGTTTGGGTCCGGGGTACTTGTATTCGTCTTCGGCAGGGAGGGAATCTGGGCCCCTGTCTTTCGCCTTCTGGTAGAAGAAACTGATGAGTGCCGTGCCGTGATGCTGTTTAATGATGTCGATGATCGTCTGCGGCAACTTGTACTGTCGAGCAAGCTCGACGCCTTCTTTCACATGACTGATAATGATCATGCTGCTCATGTGAGGGGTGAGCTTGTCATGCCTGCTCGGTGCACTACTCTGGTTTTCCACAAAATAATCGGGCATCTTTGCCTTCCCGATGTCGTGGTAGTAGGAGCTTACCCGGGCAAGCAGGGGATTGACACCGACAGCCTCTGCCGCTGACTCCACGAGATTGCCAACGATCACGCTGTGATGATATGTTCCGGGCGCATTGATCATCAGCATCTTCATGAGCGGCTGATTCAGGTCAAGGAGCTCAAGCAGGCTGATGTCTGTCGTTATCTTGAACGCATATTCAAGGAGCGGCAGCAGAAGGGATACAAGCGCCGAGACCGAGACGCCCGAAAAAACCGCTAGGATGATCGCAACAGGTGTTGTGTCAGTGAATATTTCTCCGCGGGAGATGAGAAAGATAAGCACAAGACAGATGTTGACGAGGATCACATACAGACCGCCCCGAAGCAGCGCAGTCCGTTTTTTGCATCGTATCACGCTGAATGCAGCAGTGAGGCTCGATACGAATGTATAGATCGGAAAGAAGGCATCCCGCAGCCAATAGCCGGTCAGCAGGCTCACGGTGAAAGAGAACGTGATGGCGGTATGGAAATCGAAGAGGAGCGTCACCAGCATCGCTCCCGTGGCGATAGGGATGCCGTATACCACAATGCCGGTATCGGTGATACCGAGTCCCTTCATCATACCCGTCAGGACATATTCGGATGACCTGCCGATCAGGAGCGTGCCGATGATCATGAGGCTCAGAAGCAGCAGCATCGCATAATTGTTGACGTATGCCGGCTTATAGCGCATGATGTCGCGATAGAACACAAAGAGCAGTACGAAGGATACGAGTGTGCCGCCAATGAAACGGGCAGGCGTGGCATCAACCGTGAGCAGCAGTGAAGCAATAAGCGCGACAGCGGAAAGGCACCCGATCATGACCAGACGGGACCTGACTGCAGGAAAATCGGATTTAGTTGTCGATATTTCTGCTTTCATGCCGTTCATATGCCTTGATGATTGCCTGTACCAGTTTATGCCGGACGACATCGCGTTCGGAAAAATTCACAAAGGTTATACCCTCAACGCCATCGAGTATCCTGATGACCTCAACAAGCCCTGACGGCCTGCCGGTCGGCAGGTCGATCTGCGTGACGTCACCGGTGATCACGGCTTTTGCGTTGAAGCCGAGACGCGTCAGGAACATCTTCATCTGTTCCGCGGTCGTGTTCTGAGCCTCGTCGAGGATAACAAAGGCGTCATTCAGGGTGCGGCCTCTCATGAACGCAAGCGGAGCGATCTCGATTACCCCGCGCTCGATAAGTTTCAGCGCCTTTTCTGCCTCCATCATGTCATAGAGTGCGTCATAGAGCGGTCTCAAGTACGGGTTGACCTTTTCCTGGATATCGCCTGGCAGAAATCCGAGTTTCTCACCTGCCTCTATGGCCGGTCGCGCCAGCACGATCCTGCTGATCTGTTTTTTCAGGAGGGCATTTACCGCCATTGCCATGGCAAGATAGGTCTTGCCGGTACCGGCAGGGCCTATGCCGAAAACGATATCATATTCCCTGATCGAATCGAGATACCGTTTCTGGTTATCTGTCTTGGGTATGATAAAACGCCGCTTTGAAGATACCGGGATGTTGTTGGTGAAAAGGTCCTTGAGAGATACGGTCTCGCCATCAGCAATTGCCCTGACTGCAAAACGAATATCTTCCGGTCTGAGCGTATATCCCTGGAAGCTGATGTCCCTCAGATCCATGATGAGCTTTTCTGCAGTTCTGACACGGTCATCATCTCCCTTAAGAAAGATCCTGTCACCCCGGTAGCTCGCAGTAATGCCCAGAGATTCTTCAATGAGTTTCAGGTTCTTCTCGAGGCTGGTAAAGAGAAAGGGCAATTCCCTTTCGCTGTCAAAGGCTATTTCAACGGTATTCGTACCTGCTCCTTATTCTGATCTTGTCGTGACATAGCTGTGCAACCCTTCCGTCTTTTTGAGTTTCAGGGCGAGCACTTCGGCGGCTTTTTTGTCACTGAACTCTCCCGTCTTGACCTTGTACATCTTACGGCCTTTCGGGTCCTTGACCTGAGAAACAAACGGCTTGTATCCTTTTTTCTCAAACGTCGTCTTCAGATGGTTTGCGTCTGATGCACTGTTGAATGCGCCGATCTGAACGGTATAGAGTTTGGCCTTTTCAGCTGTTGTTGTCCCGGAAAGGGCCGCACCGAAAGGTTTTTCCACGCCGGAATGTGAGACAGCATTCTCTTCATCTTTTGGCTGTGCAACAGGTTTTTGCTGTTCGTGCGAAACCGCCACGGTGTTTTTTTTGTCACGCCTGTCCTGCGCGGCAGAAACGGGCATGGCTTCTGTTGCAATCTCCTGGACTGCCTGTGGAGACGAGCCCGCCTCGGCAAGTTCCGTTTTCAGGTCGGGTGATGCAGGCAGCGGCTCCTGCCGGTTCTGTTGAGCAGTTCCTTCCGCAGCCTGCAGCGGCGAAACCGTCTCATGATCGACAGTGTTTTTACCGACAAAATACCCAAGAGTAAAACTCAGACCGGAAAAAACAATGACAAGAACTATAATGAATTCTTTGCCGAGAAGGAATCCGGAAGGCCTTTCTGGATACTCACCTTCAGTCATAAAAGAAGCATAGCATCTCCGTAGGAAAAAAATCTATATCCTCTGGAAATGGCTTCATGGTAGGCATGAAGCAGCTTTTCCTTCCCTGCAAAGGCCGCGGTGAGCATGAGCGGAGTTGATCGCGGAAGATGAAAATTCGTTATCAGGACATCTGTTGCCCTAAAGCGGTACCCTTCATGGATAAAGATATCCGTTGAACCCATGACTTTTCCGTCCACCTGACGGCAGCAACTCCTTCCGGAGAAATATCCCTCCAGCGTTCGCGTGGTCGTGGTGCCGACGGTTATCACCCTTCTGCCGGTCTTTTTCGCCTCTTCGATCTCTGCGATGACCGCTAGCGGGATCTCAAAATGCTCCTCATCCATGATGTGGTCCTCCAGGTGGTCAGCTTTTACCGGCCGGAAGGTACCGGTACCAACGTGGAGCGTGATCATATGTACCTGTATGGAATGTTGGCGGATGGCAGCGAGGAGTTCGTGAGTGAAATGGATGCCCGCCGTCGGCGCAGCAATGGAGCCTTCTGCAACAGCATAAACTGTCTGGTAGCGCTGTTTGTCATCATCGTCAGGTTCTCTCCTGATATAGGGCGGCAGCGGCATCTGACCGTGTTTCCAAATAATCGTCTGCAGCTCAGCATCGTTATGGAACCTGACCGTCTTCCCTCTGCTCATGTGGGCGAAAAACCGATCGGCAACGACCAATTCTCCCGTGTAATGTTCCCGTGACAGGACATTCCATGATCCGTCAGGATTTCTGGTCACCAGCAGAAACTCCACCTTCCCGCTGGTAGGCTTTCTGGCCGTAATACGGGCGGGAAAGACCTTGGTATCATTAAGGACGAGCAGATCACCCGGTTCCAGATATGTGGGCAGGTCAGAGAACCTCCTGTGTTCCACGTCTCCGTCTTTATGCAGTACCAGAAGGCGCGAACCGTCCCGATTCTCAGCCGGCCTCGCCGCTATCAGTCCGGGGGGAAGAGAAAAATCATATTCAGCGGTTCTCATAGGTCTGGATGACGGTACCTGGGTAGAAGTACGAGAGGATATCTCTGTAGTACATGCCGCTCCTTGCCATTTCGAGCGAACTCCACTGGCAGAGGCCCACACCGTGACCGTAGCCTTTCCCGTCAAAGACAAAACTGCCGGTGTCGCGACTCAGGGAAAAATTCGTGCTCGGTAGCCTGTTCCAGCCCAGCATCTTTCTCAGGTCCGTGGCCTTGACCGTTATGGTACCGCTGCCCAGGAGCACGTCAACGGACTTGACTCTCCTGGTAGAAGTGTACGAGGAGATTCTCACGTCACGTATCCCCGACACGTTGAGCGCCTTTTCAATCTCCTCAACAGGAATCCTTCTCTCCCAGATCCAGTAGGGTGACGTCTCACAGCTCCCCATAACCGGCTTAAGGTAAGGATAGCTTCTGCCGAAGACCTCATCAGCGGCCTCTGTCATGCCCCCTGATGTGGAGTGATAGAATGCTTCAATGAGCTTCCCGTTGTAGGTGAGCACTTCTCCTTCCGTGTTCATGACCGCGTAGGATATGCGCGCGTTCT
>DKBO01000206.1 GCA_002448975.1 Nitrospiraceae bacterium UBA6898 | reverse complement strand
TAGCTTTGTGGCCTTTTTTGTTGAGAAGCGCTTCCTGAGGCTTTAGTCTATACGTAAGGAGGGATATATCATGGCTAATGGAACAGTGAAGTGGTTCAACGAGTCAAAAGGTTTTGGCTTCATAACCAGCGAAGACGGCAGCGACGTGTTCGTGCACTATTCGTCCATCCAGGGCAATGGCTTTAAGTCGCTTGCCGAGGGTGATGCAGTCAGTTTTGACACCGAAAAAGGCCCGAAAGGTCTCAAGGCTGTCAATGTGAGCAAGGTCTAACACAGAAATCATGAAAAAGCCCCCTCTCGTCAGGGGGCTTTTCTTGTTCCGGCAAATACCGCATTTACTCCCTCTTCGCCCTTCTGGTAAGATACGTCTGTCCGCAATGCTGTGCATAGCCAAATCACTACAGAGGTGCAGACATGGATGATTTTCACGAGGTAACCGTCGTAAAGAAAGCGAATATATTTTTTCACGGCGGCGTAACGAGCAGAACCCTCCTGTTTCGTGACGGCTCAAAAAAGACGCTCGGAATCATGCAGCCCGGGCAATACGAGTTCAGTACGTCAGACGAGGAGATCATGGAGATTCTCTCTGGAGAGCTCGATCTTCTTCTCCCCGGTGAAGGAACCTGGAAGCCGGTAAAAGGGGAGAGTCGTTCACTGTTCCTGCACAAGCTAAATTCACCATGAAGGTCAAGACTCTTACTGACTATTGCTGTTCATTCATCACGTGATACGTAAAACCTGCGCTCAGGTTTATTAGCGGATCCTGCATGCCATTTATTGATATTCTCTTTCCCCTCACCGTCGGACCTCTTACCTATCGATGCCCGTCGGCGCTGAAAGAAATTGCAGCGCCGGGTATGCTTGTATCGGCGCCGCTCAGGAATGGCATCGCCAAGGGCATACTTTACCGGAAGTCCTCAACCCCACCTCCCGGAAACATCAAAGAGATTACCGAGATACATGGCAACAGACCACTCTTCAGCACCGCCATGATGAAACTGCTGATGTGGATGTCAGATTATTATATTGCCCCGGCAGGCCTCATTCTTAAGCAGTCAGTTCCCCATGAGATGCTCGTGGAAGTAAAGCCAAAAGGCTCTGGTATGCATGCCTTGGCCTCCCCTTATGAGCTTTTTTCCATTCCTGAGCAGGACGTTGCACGTTGTTCCGGCATTATGGATAGCGATGCATATCAGTCCGCGCTTCTTTATGCAGCCTCTTCGCAGCATGAAATTTCTATTGCTGCATCATTACTACGCAGAGCCGTCAAGGCATTAGTCCTTTTTCCCGAGATCATCGGCGCAACCCGATTCTTCAGCGCCATGAGGGACCTTGGTGACAGGGCCTGTATATTGCACAGCGATATGGCAGCGGGAAAGCGCTCAGAAGCAATAAAGGGCATCGTCTCGGGCAGACATGATATTGTGATTGGTACCCGTACTGCCCTCTTCGCTCCAATCCTGAAATCCAAACTGATCATTATCATGCACGAGCAGGCGGGTTCATATAAACTGGAGGACGGGATACGTCTCAATATACGCGACTGTGCGATCATGCGTGGCTTCCTGGAACAAATCCCCGTTCTGATGACCTCCTCTGCGCCATCCATGGAATCATGGGCGAACGCTCTCAGCGGAAAATATCGTTTACTGGAGATGCACTCAGGAATAAAGAGACCGAAAGTACGGACCATTGATATGCGTTTTACCCATAAGGTCCGTCCGCACCTTTCATCGACGGTCATAGCTGCGGCAAAAGGAGCTCTTCATAGGAACGATAAGGTACTTTTCTTGTTGAACAGGAGAGGACATTCCACCATGCTTCATTGTGCAGAATGCGGAGCTGCCGAAAGGTGTACTGAGTGCGGCATACCGCTTGTACTGCACAAAGACAAAAATCTTATGCGATGTCATTACTGCGGCAGATATGTTGCCATTCCCGAAACATGCAGCAAATGCAAAAGCTCCCGGCTTGAACTCCTGGGGGCAGGCACACAGAAGATCGAAGAAGTTATGCGCGAACTCTTCGGTGTCAGGACTGTCCGCTTCGACAGCGATAAGGCTGCGCGCAAGACAGCAGCGAGGGATATGCTTGCACATGCATCACAGGACGAAACGCGCATTTTGGTCGGGACTAAGATGTTGACCAATGTGTTGAGAGGCGCTGCCCAATTCGGCATGGCTGCCATGCTCAATCCTGACATCAGCATGAACATCCCTGACTTCAGGGCACGGGAAAAGGCCTTCCAGGAAATTGTCGCAGTCCGGGACCTCGTACATCCCTCCGGTGAATTGCTGCTCCAGACCCGGTTGTCACATGAACCGCTCTATCGGCACATAAAGGACGATGATTTTGCTGCCTTTGCAGCTGAAGAACTGTCCCTGCGAAGGGACCTTCGCTTCCCCCCGTACTCAAAGATGATGGACATTGTTGTCTCGCATGATGGAGACCTTCCAGAAAGAGCAGTCAGGCTGATCGGCCTTTCCTCAAAGGAAATTGAGATTCTCGGACCGACAGAAAGAAAAACCAGAAAGGGCAAAATAGAATACTCAATACTTATCAGACACCCCGAGAGGAAGATGCTGCATAGGGCTGTACGTTCTTTGTTGGCGAAGATCGGTAAGACGCCGGATAGTGATATCAGGGTCGATGTTGACCCCTACTGAGTTGTCTCCTGTTTTCCTCAATGAGCAGCTGTGAGATCTTCCCGACCTGTGCCTTGGTCTGTCTTCTGGTACCGCTGTTATTGATGCAGTAATCTGCGAGCTGCTTCTTGCTCCGGATATCCATCTGGTTCTGCAGCCGCAGCAAGGCGTCTTTTCGCAATACTCCTGACTTCCTCAGCCGGGAGAGAACAGTCTTCCTGTCTGCAAATACCGTTATCGTTCTGTTGAAATGATCTTGATATCCCCCCTCGAAGAGAAGCGGCACTTCAACAATAATAATACGGTTTCTGCCCCTTAGCCTGGCTATCAGAGTATCCACTTTCATAAAGACCAAAGGGTGAAGTATAGCTTCAATATTCAGTCTCAAGGCTTTGTTATTAAATATATTATTGGCTATAAACTTCTTGTCAAGACTGCCGTCAGCATCAACGGCCTCGACCCCCAAGAGTCCTGTAATCTGTCCCTTGACCGACTCTTCATTTAGAAGTGAGGCAACGATGTCATCACTATTGATCGTGGCGGCGCCAAGATCCCTGAACATTTTGGCCACAGAGCTTTTCCCCATGCCATAGTTTCCTGTCAACCCGACCTTCAGCATGCCATATTATACAGAATCTCGGGTACAGAAGCGGCGTTTTTTGAGGCCAAGAGATTGCCCCTTCTTTTTGGCAGGGGAAGGCTTTTCTAAGAATCTTTTCTTCTTTCTCTGCGTGCATCTCGTCGACCCTGGGGTGAGTACAGTTCGTTTATGAAGAATGAGGTTTTCATCTCTCTCCACAGCACCGGCCACATGCATCCGCGTTTTGCTGCCTTTTATTGACGATTATCGTTTTTTTCGTTATATTAACAAGTTAGCTGTGATTACGGAGGTTACGCGCATATGCCAATATATGAGTACAAGTGCGAAAAATGCAATCGGCACCATGAGATCATGCAGAAGATCACGGATAAACCCTTTTCCATCTGCCCGAGTTGCGGTGGGACCATGAAAAAGATGATTTCGAACACATCCTTTGTGCTGAAAGGCTCTGGCTGGTATGTGACGGATTACGCAGGAAAGGGCAAGAAGGAAGCAAAGGAAGGTGCAGACAATAAGGAAAAGTCAGAAACCTCAGCTAAGAAGGAACCCCAAAAAGAGCCGAAACCCGAAAAGAAAGCTGCTTCAGATAAAGAAAAGTGATAGCTCCGCACGTCCATATACCCTTCAGCAGGATTTCCGAGCATCTTGAACTCATCAGGGACAGATGCCTTAACCTTGAGATTTACTTTGCCGGGGATGCCCTCGATATGATTACGCCTGCAGACCTGAAAAAGATGCAGAAGGAGCTCGACCACAAGCCTTCCCTCTCCTTCCATGCGCCATTCATGGATCTTTCTCCCGGAGCAGTGGATTCTCTCGTTAGGAAAGCTACGCTCAAGAGACTCAATCAGGTTCTTGATATCGCCGCAATTCTGGAACCGAAGGCAATTGTCTTTCATTCAGGGTATGAGAAGTGGCGATATGCACTGAAGATGGATTGGTGGCTTGAAAAAAGCCTTCTCACCTGGCAGCCGGTATATGAGCGCGCAGCGTCCATGGGCGTCAAAATTGCAGTCGAGAATATTTTTGAAGACGAGCCATCGAACCTGAGAATGCTCATGGAGGGAATGAACTCTATAAATTTCGGCATATGCTTTGACACCGGGCATTGCAACCTTTTCTCAAAGGTTCGTCTTGAGGACTGGATGGAAGCGCTTAATCCTTATATTCTGGAACTTCATCTGCATGACAATGACAAGACTTCAGACCAGCACCTGCCCGTAGGTGAAGGGACCTTCGACTTTGGAAAGTTCTTTTATCTGCTGAAGAACAAGGACTGCATCCATACCATAGAGGCACATTCACCTGAAAATGTGATTCGGAGCATGGAGAACATCCTCCGTTTTACAACGTCTTCAGCTGGTTCCTGATCGAGAATCCCTTTAGTTTTGGGACATCAGTCCCTTTATACTGAATCATGACCTTGTGCGATTCGCCAAGTCCCTGCGGCATGAAAAGCTTTTTGATCCTGGCAAGTTCGAACAGGTAGTCAGGGGATGTCTCTGCAAGCCGCGCAATTTCCCGATCAATGCCGTTGGCCAGAAGGAATGCACCTTGGCTGCAATACCCCACAGGTTGAAACCCCCTTTCTGCTCCCCACCGTTTCAGGCAGGAGAAGTCGACATGGGCGGTGATATCCTGTTCCCCGATATGCGCAAAGATGTCCTCGCAGAGCTGATGCCGGTGGTAGCACATGAGCGTTCCCCTGCTCCTGTCCTCGCAGTAATATTCTTCTGAAGGGTGTCCATAATCAATCGTAAATACAAAACCCGCGCGGAGCACGGCATCTATGTCGGACAGCCAGCTCTTCATGCGCAGATTGACTTCCGAAGTATGACCTGCATTGAGCGTCACTCCCGCATCCGCAAAATACTGCGCCAGTTCGTCCGTCGACAAAGGAAACAGTTGTTCACGAAAGGTATGCCCGTCGTGATTGATAAATATCTCCATAAGGGTATCTTCCATTCTGACGCGGTGCACAGGAAATGCATCCAGCAGTTCATTCGAAAATATGCATCCTGTCATATTCCCGGCATCACAGACATGCGCAATCCAGGAGACCTTCCCGTAATGATCCTCAAGATGTTCTTTCTGACGCTGCATCTGCTGGGGATTCTTCTCCACGATTATGTACCGCACATGGTCATAGAAGTCGTGTCCGTCGTGCAGCCCCCCGGCCCCTGACGCGTGCGAAACATTCTCCTGCCTCCGAATCCAGGCAAGTATGTCTTTGCACAGGTATCCTTCGCCGGCACCCATTTCCAGTATCGTAAAACTTTCCGGCTTTTCCATAACCGTCCACATTTCCGTCATCTGTTTCGCCGCTATTGCGCCGAATACCGGATGGAGATGAGAACTGGTATAGAAATCCCCTTCTCTGCCGATTCTTGGCCTGTCAGACGCATAGAATCCGTGCTCCGGATCATACAGCGCCATTTCCATGAATGTCTCAAACGTCATGGGACCGTCATTTCTGATGCGGTCTATGATCTTCTTTTCCAGTGAATTCATGACCAGAGATCCAATGCCGGTAATCAGCAGGAGGTCATGAGCGTCAGCTTCATGATCATACTGTTTGGAGCATCCTGTCGAGAGCCCGTTTTGCCGGAACACGGACATGCTCGGGAACCTTGACAATATAACTATTTTCCTGGAATGATTTCAGAATGCTGTACAACGTCGTCTTCTTCATATTCGGGCAGACCATGTCATTCCTAAGGGGAAAGAACAGCTTAGCAGGGTTTTCTTTACGGAGTCGGTGCAGGAGACCAACCTCGGTACCTACGATAAATTCGGCTTCAGGCGATGCCGAAGCAAACCTGAGCATGCCCGAAGTGCTGGTCACATGATCTGCACGCTCAAGGACCTCTATACGGCATTCAGGATGCGCCATGAGAAGAGCCTGCGGATGATGCCTGCGTGCGCTCTCCACATCCTCGACAGTCACTCGCTCATGTATATTGCAGTATCCGTCCCAAGCGATAACTTTCTTCTTTGTATTCCGCGCCGCCCACATCGAAAGATTCTTATCAGGCACACAGATGACCGCTTCACCAGGGAGCGACTCAATGATCCGCACGACATTCGCCGAAGTACAGCAGATATCGCTTTCTGCCTTCACCTCTGCAGTTGTGTTGACATAGGCGACCACAGGAACACCCGGATATTGCTTCTTGATGTCCTTCAATGAGAACTCCGGAGGATACACATAGGACGGAGGGGTTTCGAACCCGGGAAATCTATTTCTGACAGGTCGAGGGGCACTAGCCCGTATCATATCAGCCATGGGGCAGCCTGCTTCCCGTTCCGGAAGCAGTACCGTCTTTTCAGGAGAGAGGATTGACGCGCTCTCGGCCATGAAATGGACACCGCAGAATACGATCATGTTACAGTCCCGCGTTGCGGCAATCCGCGAAAGTTCAAGGGAGTCACCCACGAAATCCGCAATCTCCTGTACTTCGTCGCGCTGATAGTTATGGGAGAGAATGAGCGCTCGTTTCTCCTCCCTGAACCTCAGAATCTGATCCCGGAGGGCAGCGGTGTCCGGACCCATCTATAGCCTGGTCTTACTGTTCTTTTCGAGTGTCGAGTTCGTGAAAAGGATCGTTCCGTCATCCAGCACGATCTTATAGATTGGCGAGTTCTGTTTCTGCGAAGAACTGCTCATGCCGGACAATTCATAGGTTTTCTTGCCATTATAGAGGGAAAAAACCTTCTTCACATACTGACGGGTTTCGAGGATGGGAGGTACCGCACCGTATTTCTCCACGGTCTTCGGTCCCGAATTATATGCAGCCAGGGCCAGCGTAAGATTGCCGTTGAACCGTTCAAGCAACTGTTTCAGGTACCTGGTCCCCCCTTCAATATTCTCTTCGGGATTGAAAGGATTGATGACGTTCAGATCATTCGCCGTGGCAGGCATGAGCTGCATAAGCCCTATTGCTCCCTTCCGCGACACGGCACGGTGATTGCCATTCGATTCAGTCGTTATTACTGCCTTTATCAACTCCGGTTCCAGGTCATACTTGGCAGCGGCCTGATGCACATAACTACTGAAATCAGAGCGGCTCTGCATGTCGGCCTTCTGTCTCTTCGGTAAAACCTTATCTTCTTCTATCCGCTGAGACTTCTTGCCAAAAGGCGCGTCGGTATAACAGACTACACCATCCTCATTAACATATTTGTAAATCTCAGCCGATGCCGCAGACACTGTCAGTACGAGAACACAGAACGATATACCTACTTTTGACATGCTTAATCTTACCACGGATACTTGTCAGAGTCAATATTCCTTTTATTTTGATGAGTTATGGTTGCTTTCAGCGCTTTTACTTTAAGTTTTATGGTAACATTACGTGTTTGCTGAAGAGAGTCCCATGAAGGGTAATCTGCATATTGCGACATGAATAAAAATATTCCTATAGCAGACAGTATTAGCAACGCTCTCGATCACGGACAGTCAATCCTCAAAAGGGTAAGCTCTGACATATTTACTACGGAGTCCGGAAAGGAAGCACTTGCCCTCTGCAAAGCGCATGCCATGGACTTCATCGTCATCTCTCTGGAGCCGACAGACATTGGTGGCGACAGTCTCTGTTCTCTGATGCGTCGAGATAATAAGCTGAAAATTGTTT
>DKBO01000060.1 GCA_002448975.1 Nitrospiraceae bacterium UBA6898 | reverse complement strand
TTGTCTATCTGCCGGCAGGGAGCTGGCAACTCCATGTCCCTGAGGTTCCTTTTCCATTATCCCTTGCCGGCTGCTCTCCTGAGTATGATCACTGTTTCTTTTTATCAGCTTTGTACCATAAAAAATACCACCCGCAATCATCAGGAGTATGGCAATGACCAAGAGATATATTCTTTTCATTTTGATTCTCCCCCGACTTTCATGATCCCTGCCATTGCTTCGAATTTGGCTGCAGCCTTCTCTTTTACGGCTACCTCCGTCCAGTACAGGGTTTCGAAATCGAGCAAGGCCTTCAGCCGGTTGATTACCGTAATGGCTTCGGTTTTACCGGAACTGTAACCTGCAAGTGCCGAATCAAAATCCTGATATGTTTTGGGGATCAGCCCCTGCTTATATATCTCCATAAGCCTTTCAGCCGATTTGTGCAGGGAGTAACTGTCGCGAATTTTCGATGCAATCATGAGCTTGATCGATTCCAGGGCCTGCCTTGCCTCAGAAAGAGAAGCTTTGGCCTCAAGTACCGCCTGTTTCTGTTTGCTCCGATAATACAGCGGTATGTTCACGGTCGTCGTAAGGCTCCACATGTCATCGAATCGTCCCCCGTTCCTGTTCGCATAACTTGCAGCAAGGGTAAAGTCCGGATAGTAGCCTTTTTCGGCCAGCCGTACCTTTGCTTCCCCTCCTGCGACAATTTTCTGTTGTGCTTTGATTTCCGGCGAGTGCTCATATGCCATGGTGATCAGGTCGTCAAGACTGAGCGGATACCTGCCGCCGACCGGAGGTTCCATAGGCCGACCAAGAGCGGAGCTCACATCCCTGCCGATGGTGGCATTCAACATTGCTTCCAGGCTCTGTATCCGCTGTCTCAACATCTCCTCTTTCTCCATAAGCATATACTTTTCCGTCTGTGCCATGAGAACTTCCTGCTGCATGCCCATACCGGCAGCATATCTCGCGAGAGCAGCATCTTCAATCTTTGCAAAAAGTGCTGTTTTCTCTTCTATAATATCGATATCCTTATATGCGAGAAACAGGTCATAGTAAAGTTCTCTGACCTGTTCAATGGTCCTCAGTCTGACCGCTTCGTACATTGATGAAAGCCCCTCTGAATCACGCGCCGCCATCTCTTCCCGTAAAGACAGCTTGCCGGGAAAGGGGAACATCTGAGAAGCCGAAAACATCCATTGGGCCATCTGCATCTCTCCAAAAGTATAGCGATCCCATCCCTCATTCTGATATCCGAACATGAACATGGGATCGGGCAGGCTGCCGGCCTGAGGTATCCTGAACCGCGAAGCTTCATAACGTGATTGTGATGCGAGAATCTCCGGACTTTTCGCCAGGGCTTCCTGGATCAGATCTTGCAAAACTAAGGGAGGTTCATCTCCATATGCAGGCAGGGAAGCGCAAAACCATCCGGCGAGGCAGGTCAAAAGGAGAGAAATAAAACACGAGCGGCAGGCACGCGCCGTAGTGCGTTCCTGCCGCTCGTGTGCACCAATGTCATCCAGTGGCTCAGTGAGCATCCACATTGAATTTTATTGTAGATGTCTTCCCGCCTTTTTTGATCTTCACGGCGACGTTCCAGGGGCCGGACATGGAGAGGTTCATGACAGCCTTATATTCATTACCGTCCAGCTTCCCAGTCGTCTTGTACTTCATGGGAGGCATTCCCGGCATCGCCGGCATGGAATAATCAATGGTGACCTTTGCGTCAGAAACGTACTTTCCTGAAGCGTCCTTGATTTCAACAGACATATTGTTGTCTCCAACGACTGGCGGGTTCCTGTCGATCATCACCTGTACGGCATAGTCGCCCGCCTGCTTCTTCACTTCATACCCGCCGGCAAAGGCATACCCTGCCAACGCTACGATTACCATAAGCACTATTAATAATTTCTTCATGATCGGATCTCCTTAACGTTTGATTTCTTTTTCTACGGTATCCCGAACAGGCTTAACGGAACGCCCTCGATCATTCAGTGCGAAAACCGGCTGGGCTTCCCAGAGATAAATATCTCACAATGCTGCGTACTTGTCAACATAACAGTTCAGCAGGCTCTGCAGTAATTCTCAGCTGCATGCCGGACTTCTGCACGGCTTCTGGCGAGGCAGCGACAAGCCAGAAAACAATGGCCAGAAGAAAAGATTTCAGCACTACCGGCCTCATATAACAAACTCACCTCCTTTGTAAATTAAGTTTACGGGCAAATATTGAATTCATTTTGAACGAATTATGGAGAAGTTATGAAGAGTCCGATCTCCGGAAAATAGTATCCCTGCCTGTGTCCGGATACCAACGCGCCAGCCGGACACTGTTGCGGCAAGCGGATTGCATAATGCGGGACCATTCACTTATACTATTTCATGTCTGACCGGCTCGACAGCTCCGCACAAGAGATCGCCGCAAGGAATGAAGACGCTCCGGTCTACAGGGAAAAAAAGCACCAGTGCCAGAAATGCAGCGAATTCCTTCCCGAGACATATATAGAACAGAACCCTTTTCCCCAGATACCCTGCCCTTCATGCGGCTCGCTGGTACACCTTGATGTGCTTCAGGCCATTGTACTCCCTGCTTCTGAGCAGAGGACTGCCGAGCGCTGTCCTGTCACTCTTAAAGTATCCTTTAAAACTTACGACGACTTTATCGATGAATATACGAAGAACGCCAGTAGGCGCGGCATGTTCATCAAGACCAGACGCCCGCACCAGAGACACGATGTCGTTGACCTGTTCCTTCATGTTCCCGGTCTCGCTGAACCTGTCCATATCAGCGGAGAAATCGTCCATATAAATACGTTTAGTGCCCGTGATGAGGATGCCGGTATCGGCGTGAAGTTCATCCATATTGACGAAAAGAGCAGGCAGCCCCTTATTTCCTTCATACAATCCCTAGAATCCCGTACCTGAAGATCTTTTTCAGGGCAGCTGAGATCATGCTTCCCCTCAACGCTATTGACTGAAGAGAAATTGTTTTGGTAGGCTATTTAAATTATTCACAGGAGAAACTATGGCAACCAAAAAAAATACACCGACCCGATCAAGAAAAAAGGCCGTGCCGGCTTCGCATACCGTGAAAAAGACGCTGTCTTCCAAGGCAAAGAAGACGGCAAGAAAATCTGTCTCTGGCAAAGAAAGAACGGCAGAAAATAAGTCGGTAAAGACCGAGACCGTTGTCAAAAAACCTGCGGCAATGTCCCTGCGGGAGNNCTTTTCCCCGATATGGGAGATCAGGCATCAGCTGAAACAGACATGAACTTCATGCTGAGACTCCGCGGCCGGGAGCAGCGTCTCCTCAAGAAGATCGACGAGGCACTGGAGCGCCTTGAAGATGGAACCTTTGGAATCTGTGATGACTGCGGAAATGAGATCGGTCTCAAACGGCTGGAGGCCCGCCCGGTCACGACCATGTGCATTGAATGTAAAACGCTTCAGGAAGAAGAAGAAAAACGCAGGGAAGTATAGTACTGGTCAGCCTACTCGGAATGACTTTGTCCTGAGGTTTTTTTCCGTAACATACTGAGCATGCTCGTCTATGAGAAGAACGAGTTCTCGTATTATCCCTTCGGCAGGTTTCAGCCGGTGCAGTTTGNNGCAGCAGTTCCCGCACAGCACCGTGCCCTGCATCAGGTGGAATGCGTCACCCTCCCCGCCGCAGCGGCCACATGACTGCAGCCGCGGCAGAAAGCCGGCGATCTCGAGAAGTTTCAGCTTATAGAACAGCATGATGAGCTGCTCTGCAGGTCCTGCTTCCATAAGAGCAAGGGTTCTCATGAGCAGTGAAAAGACATTTCTGCTCCTGTCCCTCTCAGGCACCAGATGGAGGGTTAACTCGATGAGTTCGGACACCTTCAGAAAACCGCTCAGAGATTCCCGGATGGAACTGTAGACATGCGTAATGTCAGCCTGCGTCAGACGCGGCAAGGCGGAGTCCTCTTTTCCCCAGAACGAGATGCGGGAGCAGGTGAGCGGCTCCAGGCTGCTGCCGAACCTGCTTTTTACCTTGCGCGGACTCTTGGCAAAGACTTTTATGATACCGTGGTCTTTAGTCAGAAATGTTACGATAAGGTCGGCTTCGCCATACGACGTGGTCCTGAGTACGATCCCCTCGGTGCGCTGAAGCATTACATGATGTTGCCGAAGTCTTCTGGCTTAAGGTTCTTCAGCCATTCGTCAAGTTCATCAGCACTTTTCGTGCTCAGGATGGATTCCTCGACAAAAATGGGTACAAGCATCCGCAGGGCTATGGCGACAGCATCACTGGGCCGCGAATCAATGAGTGTCTCTTTCTGCCCGTTTGTGATATGGATGAGCGCATAATAGGTATTGTCGATAATTTCGGTCACAACGATCTTCGTTACGCGGACATGGAGCCCTTCGATAAGGTTCTTGATCAGATCATGGGTAAGCGGTCGGGGTGTCGCAACTTTGCCGAGTGCAAGGGCAATCGAATCAGCTTCCGGCTTTCCGATCCATATCGGCAGGGTTCCCGTCCCATCCGCCTCCTTGAGAAGGAGGATGTACATATTGCTACGCGGATCAAAAAGAAGACCCTCAACCTTCATCTCGACGAACATTCAGCGGTACCCCAGCGCATTAAGCATTTTCGCGTTGTCGCGCCAGCCTTTCTTCACTTTTATCCAGAGCTCAAGAAACACCCGGGCGCCGGTCAGCTTCTCTATATCCAAACGGGCCTGACTTCCAATGGTCTTGACCATATCCCCCTTTTTACCTATTATAATACCTTTTTGGCCTTCCCTTTCAACATAAATAACAGCGCGCACGGTTACGATCCCATTTTCTTTTTCCTTCCATTCCTGGACTTCAACAGCAACAGCATGCGGCACCTCTTCCGAGGTGTTTTTGATGATCTTTTCGCGGATGATCTCAGCAGCCATGAACCGTTCATACTGGTCCGTTACCATCTCATCATCATAGTATTTCGGACCAGGAGGCAGAAACTCTCGGAGCTTCTCCAGCAACAGATCGATGCCTTTTTCTTTCAATCCTGACACGGAAAGGAACCCATCAAAAGGGAAAAGTTCACTATAGGTTCGGATAAGGTCCGTGATCTCCTGAGGGCTTTTTCTGTCGGCCTTGTTCAGGACGAAAAGAACCGGTTTTCTGACGTTTCTGAGCATATCCAGGATGACAAGATCCTCATCTTTAGCCCTTTCCGCATCCGTCACAAAAACGACAAGGTCGATATCATCGAGTGTTTCTTTGGCGGTCCTGACCATCGAGCGGCCAAGAGCGTGTCGTGGCGAATGAATGCCCGGTGTATCGATAAAGATCATCTGCGCTGATGGAAGATTCCTGATCCCCTGAAGTCTGTTCCTTGTGGTCTGCTGTCTCTTCGTGACGATAGCTATCTTCTGGCCGATGAGGGCGTTCAGGATCGTGGACTTGCCCACGTTCGGCCTGCCGAAAAGAGCTATAAAGCCCGACCGGAATGTGTCGGACATCTATTTCACGGGTACAAGCTTCTGAACAGCCTGCCTGATTCTCTCCATCCCCTTCCTGATATCCTCAAGAGACGCAGCATAGGAAATTCTCAGGTAGTTGTCGTCTCCGAATGCATCGCCCGGAACGAGCGCCACCCTGGCTTCCTCCAGCAGAAAGAGGGCAAGATCCGTGGAAGAAGCTATGGTTTTTTCATGAAACCGGGAACCGTATATGTTTGCGGTGTTCGGAAACGCATAAAACGCACCGTTCGGTATCATGCAGTGCATGCCCGGTATCGTGTTCAACTCCTTCACGATGAATGTTCTCCGTCTATCGAACTCAGAGCGCATGACTGCGATGAAATCCTGAGAGCCGTTCAAGGCCTCAACCGCAGCCTTCTGCGTTACTGAGGTCGGGTTTGAGGTTGACTGGCTTTGGATGTTCGTCATGGCCTTGATTACATCAGCAGGTCCTGCGGCATATCCCAGCCTCCAGCCTGTCATGGCATGAGATTTTGAGAGTCCATTGACGACAATCGTCCTTGCCTTGACCTCAGCATTAAGAGAGGCTATGCTGATATGAACAGCATCACCGTAAACCAGTTTTTCGTAGATCTCGTCCGATATGACATAGAAATTGTGCCTGACCGCAAGCTCTGCTATCTTTTCGAGCGTCTTTCGGTCATACAGCATGCCTGTGGGATTTGACGGGGAGTTCAGAATAAGGGCCTTCGTCCTGCCGGTGATTGCTGCCTCAAGGGCCTCAGGTTTCACCACAAAAGAATCCTTCTCAAGCGTCTGCACAAATACCGGTTTCGCATCGTTCAGCAGCACCTGGTCAGGGTAGGAAACCCAGTAGGGAGAGGGGATGAGCACCTCATCCCCGGGACCGTAAAGAGCCTGTGCAATGTTATACAGACTGTGTTTAGCTCCGCACGATACCATGACTTCTTCGCGCTTATAGGGTATGCGGTTATCGGCATGGAACTTGTTGATGATCGCATCCTTCAGGGGGTCGATCCCTCCGACCGGCGTATATTTGGTAAAACCTTCCCGGATGGCCCTGCACGCTGCCTCTTTGATATTATCCGGAGTATCGAAATCGGGCTCGCCGACGCCGAAGTTGATAACATCGATTCCTGAGGCCTTCATTGCCTTGGCCCGCGAATCGATGGCAAGCGTGGGAGAAGGCTTGATCTTTTGTGCCCGTGGTGAAAGCATGCTCATGTCCTTTCTGCTGCGCGTTCTGCGTCGGTATTGTAAAACATTTGCCTATGCTATGCAATGGTCATAGCTTATTCCTGCGCCTTTCTTCCCTTTCCAGGAAATATTTCACTTGATTAAAATTCATACAATGCGCAATTATAAATAGCATTATGATTGAAACCCTCCCCTCATTAACAATAAAGGGAAAGACCATTCCCGTACCAATCATTCAGGGCGGAATGGGTGTGGGCGTATCGTTGCATCCCCTTGCAAGCGCCGTAGCCAGAGAAGGCGGCGTCGGTATCGTATCGAGTGCATGCCTTGACCGTCTGGTGTCTAAAAGGACGGGGAAAAAACGCAACTCTTACGAGGCTGCCTATGAAGAGGTTTCCCTTGCGAAGAGCAGCGGTGGTATTGCCGGCATCAACATTATGTGTGCACTTGCCCGCGATTATAATGATTCCGTAAAGGGTGCCCTTGATGCCGGAGCCGATGTTATCATCTCAGGGGCTGGCCTTCCGCTTACGCTGCCAGCCGTTCAGGACCCTAAGGACACTGCCCTGATACCGATCGTGTCTTCCGCGCGCGCCCTTGATATCATCTGCAAGAAATGGGAAAAACTCGGATACCGTCCCGATGCTGTCGTCCTCGAAGGGCCGCTTGCGGGTGGCCACCTCGGATTCAAGATGGACCAGATAGCTACGAAGGAGAATAAGCTTGAGAACCTTCTTCCTCCGGTCAGAGACATGGCAAAGAAATACGGAGACTTTCCGATCATCGTAGCAGGAGGCATATACACCTATGACGATATCACGGGCTATCTGAAGGAAGGTGCCGCCGGCGTTCAAATGGGTACGCGATTCCTTGCGACAGAGGAAAGCAGCGCTTCGTCCGATTACAAGAGCTCTGTTGTTGCTGCCGGGGAAAACGATATCATCGTTGCATATGATCCCGGATCGCCCTGCGGACTTCCCTTCAGGATTATCAGACAGTCTCCCATGTATGTTTCTGCACTCTCGAAAAAAAGAGCGCCAAAATGCGACAAGGGGTATGTGCTTCAGAAAGACAGTGAAGGAAAATACAGCATCTGCCCCGCAAAGATAAGCAATGAGCATCATTTCTGCATCTGTAATGGCCTGCTGAGCTCTGCAGGCTATAATGAGAACAAGGAAGAGCCTCTCTACACGGTAGGAACGAACGCCTCCAGGGTAGATAAGATCATACCCGTAAGGAGTCTCATGCAGGAGCTTACCGGCAAAGCCTGCGTGCCCGCTTCAGCTTAATCCCTTTTTGCGGTCTCCCTGCCGGTGTTCGGCACTCCACCCCTAACCCTGATCACCATACCGAGCCCTGCAATGAAAAACAGGGAGACTGCAAGTATTGCAGGCCTCTGGCTCCCGAATGTCGAAGAGATATACCCAAAGACCAGCGGACCGATAACCGCTGATGATTTCCCCACAAGTGCATAGATCCCGAAGTATTCGCTTTCCTTGCCCTGAGGAATGAACTGGGTGAAGAAAGCTCTGCTGGCAGCCTGGACCGTGCCAAGCCCGAGCCCTGCCACAGACGCCATAAGAAAAAAATGCATTTTATCGGAAATGACATACGCTGACGCAGAAACTGCTGCCCAGAGAATAAGGGAAAGCACAACGATCTTTTTTGGTCCCCATACATCCATAGGCTTCGCCATGGCAAAGGCCCCTGCAAGCGCTGTTATCTGAACGATGAGGTAGAGTGCTATCAGTTCCTGTGTGCCAAACCCGAGCGTAGTAGCTGCAAAAATGCTCGAGAATACGATAACCGTATTCACGCCGTCCTCATACACGAGGAATGAAAGCATGAACTTTCTCATTTCACGGTCGCCGAAGATCTCCCGCATAACCGCCAGGTAGTAATTCCATCCTTTCGTTGCCGCTATGAAGACAGTAACTCCGGTCTTTTCATCCTCTGGGAGAAAGAGAAAAGCCGGGAGAGAAAAAACAGCAAAAAAGAACGAGACCATGATCCATGTCTCTGCAAACCGTCCTGATTTTATGAGGGGGAGCGCAAAAAGCAAAGAAAGGATAGACCCCGCATACCCTACACCATACCCCCAAGCAGAAACCCTTCCCTGGAATTCGCGTTGAGTAATGCCGGGCAGAAAGGAATTGTAAAACACCAACCCTCCTTCCATACCGATATTTGCGAGAAGAATAAGGAAAAAACCTTCCAGGACCATGCCTTTTCGCAGAAATGAAAAGAGGGACACCGAGATGACACAGACAGCGGTATAGAAAAAAAGGAGCCGCTTTCGTCTCCCGCTGTAGTCGGCAACTCCTCCAAAAAAAGGCGATGTGAGCGCCACAAAGGCCATGCTGAGAGATATCGCCCTTCCCCACCATAGATCGCCCCGTCCCGCGGCATTTCCTGCAATGGAGGAGACATAGAACACGGGGAATATAACGGCTGCGATGACAGCAGAATAGCTTGAGTTGGCAAAATCAAAGAGACACCAGCTGACAAGCTGCCTGCGATTGAACCAACTCATGGCCGTCGGCACGTCAAATAAGATATATCAGTCGAGAAAGATCCCGATATAGGCATCTTTTCTCAACTCCCTGAGCGTTTCTTTCAGGCGCTTGTTCAGCTCTTTCTCCGCGAGGTACGTATCTATCTCATCCCTCACGTCTTCGAATTCTTTGCCCGCGAATTCGGCCTTGTTCTCCTCGTAGAACTTTTCGATATCATCCTCAGCGACGCGTATAAAAGCACGGATCTTCAGATCAATATACTCATTCATCACCTGTTCCACTGACGCTGATTCTATACGATATTTTCGCGCCTCCATCAGCAGGAGAATTCTGTTGATCATCGTTTCAAGAACTTCTCCCATCGTGATGTCAGGTGATATTTTCGCCGCATTCCGGTACTGTTCATCAAGCTCGCTCATGGTTATGGCCTGGTCATTCACAAAGGCAATGACCCGATCACTGATGCCGGCGCGGCTGTTGCCCGCAAGGAGTAATACGTGAAGCGTGATGCAAAGTAACATCATGATACTACGCTTCACGCCTAACGTCTTACGCACCCTAAAAAGCTTGGCCAATACTGAAATGCAGTTCACCTTTGCTCTCATCCCTGCCTCTTTTAAGTTTAATACCGTAGTCTACCCTAAGGGGCCCCACAGGCGTTGCGTACCGCAACCCTAGCCCGGTGGTAAACTTGATATCCAGTGGGTCGATATCGTTTGCCTTGACCCAGACATTGCCGAAATCAAGGAATGGCACGATGCTGAATCCTCTTCCGACATTCGTTCTGAACTCGATGCTGCCCATCGCAAATACATTGCCGCCGGTTGGATTATCGTCAGCACCTCTCGGACCGAGAGTGTCCTGTTCGTATCCGCGCACAGAAAATCTTCCGCCGAGAAAGAACCTTTCTACAAGGGGAAGCTCACTTGTACCATTATACCCGTATGCAATGCCGCCCCTGGCTGACAGGGCAAGAACAATGCGCTTGTTCAGCCGGTGAAAGGTACTTGCATAGAGCGTCGTCTTCACAAAATTCGTTTCAGAAAATAACAGGGATGAAGCGACCTTTACGGAGAGGCCGGCAACGATCCCCCGTGTTGGATCAAAGGGATTATCGCGCGTATCGTATACCAGCGACGGCCTGAGGGAGCTTATCGCGAGGGTGCCTTCATCTTCCTTGCTCAAGACCACGTCAGGCTGCACGTCCGTTGTTCTGACAATGGAATATTCATAATAGAACTCCGCCTTGAGCGATTCGGTAAGCTGTTTCTCAACGCCGGCGCTGGCAGCGTACCGTTCAATGCGATAGCGGACTTCCCGCCCCGGAACGGATATCTCCTTCTTGTTCTCGTAGAGGAAGAGAGTCCGGAACGGCAGCTGCTTGCCGAGAAACCACGGCTCGGTGTACTGTATGATATAGCGTTGCTGCAGAGAGCTGAGTTCTCCCCTGAGAAGCCCCTGCCGGTTCATGCCCCAGAGGTTACGGTAACTCACTTCTGCATAACCCCGGAACTCTTCATAGTCCGCATATCCGACGCCGAACTCATACGCGCCGGCATTGCCTTCCTTGACCTTCACCAGAAGGTCCTTTACCCCCTCACCGGCATTGTAGGGCTCGATTCCTACGTCATCAAACAGACCGAGCTTGTAGAGCTTCCTCCTTTCCTCCGCAAGCGTTTTGAAGCTGTAAGGACGTCCCTCGTCGCTCACTATTTCTCTCCGTATGACCTTATAGCGTGTTCGTTCATTTCCAGCTACAACCATTTTCCCGATGCGAACTTTTGTCCCTTCAATGACGGTAAAGACAACCGTAACTTTATGGTCTTCAATCGTGCGCTGTACCAGCACGTCAACGTTCAGATTTCCTGCATTGACATAGGAATCGATTATCCTGAAACGAGCATCGGAAATATCCACCTCATTATAGGGGTCACCGACCTTTAGGGCGCTTACAGCCAGGAGCTTGGTACGGCCATCATCCGGAACCCCCTGGATATCGATCGATCCAATGAGCGTCCTCTCACCTTCGGTAACAACCACCGATATATCCGCCCGCTCCTGCTGCATGTCTATCGTATCTTCAATCTCATGTATGGTCGCGTCAATGTACCCGAGTGCGCGGTAGAACTCCTGTAGCGTCTCCCGGTCCCTATCTTTGAGATCCGGATTGAAATACTCGCCTTCTTTC
>DKBO01000038.1 GCA_002448975.1 Nitrospiraceae bacterium UBA6898 | reverse complement strand
GATTATTTAAACAGGACAGACAGTATGCTGTCAACTCATAAATAGCCGGATAATTACATTTTTTCGGGAGCGCTGACCCCCAGAATGCCGAGAGCATCGTTGAGGACAATTTTTATGCCTCTGCAAAGGGAAAGACGCGCGCCTGACAGGGCAAGGTCGTCACCAATGACCCGGTGGTTATGGTAATAGGTATGGAACATTCCCGCCAGTTCCTGCAGATAGAACGTTATCCGGTGGGGTTCAAGAGAACGGGCTGCATTTTCCAGGACCATGGGGTACAGGAGAAGTTTCTTTATCAATCCTTGTTCCGCAGGTGCCGTAAGCTGAGACAGATCTGTACCATGTCCTATCTCGATCCCTTGTTCCTGAGCATTGGCAAGTATGCTGCTGATCCGTGCGTTAGCATATTGCACGTAAAATACAGGATTTTCCGCAGAGGTAGCGGTTACGATATCCAGATCAAAGTCCAGGTGGCTGTCGGCTTTTCTGGTGAGAAAGATGAATTTGGTAGTATCTGCACCGACGAGGTCGATGATGTCGCTCAGCGTGACAAAGGTGCCCGCCCGTTTTGACATCTGAAATGGCTCTCCATGCTTCAAGAGATTGACCATCTGGACGAGGATAACCTTGAACTTCGTGATATCATAGCCGAACGCCTGCATTACCGATTCGATTCTGGGTATATAACCATGGTGGTCTGCACCCCAGATGTCGATGATAATGTCATACCCCCTGTCCAGCTTGTTTTTGTGATAGGCGATATCTGACGCAAAATAGGTATAATCCCCATCACGTTTTATGACGACCCTATCCTTGTCATCATTGAAGGTCGTTGAGCGGAACCAGAGCGCATGGTCGTGCTCATAGATGCATCCTTTCTGTTTAAGGGCTTCGATTGCACTCGTGACCGCTCCCCGCGTAAATATTTCTTTTTCACTCACCCAGGTGTCGAACTCCTTTACGCCAAATCGTTTGAGATCTTTCCTGATCAGCCCGAGCATCCTTTTATAGGTCCATGATGTAATATCAAAACCGCATGCATCAAAGCGAGCCCCTTTGTACCTCTCTCCGGCATCAGCAAAGAGCGCCGCAGCTTCATCATCAATATACTGGCCGCGGTAACCATCCGCAGGAAACGTTACGTCGATGCCGAGCAATTGCTGATACCTCGCATAAACCGAAAGGCCGAGCAGTTTTACCTGCCTTCCGGCATCGTTGACGTAGTACTCACGATCAACCCTGAACCCTGATTCCTCAAGAAGATTGCAAAGTGCATTGCCCATGGCTGCACCGCGTGCATGGCCGATATGAAGAGGTCCGGTCGGATTAGCGCTTACAAACTCCACAAGAACCTTTTTCCCTTCGCCGATATTTTCACGCAGATACGACTTCTCTGCCCTGAGTAGCTGCTGTAGCGAGGAATACAGATATGATTTTGTAAAGGTAAAGTTGATGAACCCTGGCCCTGCAATTTCGACCTTATCGAGAATGCTGCTGTTTTTTAGCCTGCTGACAATGTCTTCGGCTATTTTCTTGGGTGGTTTTTTCAGGACTTTTGCCAATCCCATGGCGAGAGGCGTCGACAGGTCGCCGAACGATTCCTCACGGGGCACCTCTATCTCAACGGGCTGGCGGGTCGACACACAGAGAGCATCGAGGGCCTCTGCCAAAAGTGCTGCAACATCTCTCTTCATGGAAATACAGTGTAAATGCCGTTTCTTCTGAAAGTCAACAACCCGAATTGCCTCATGAAAAAACGATACAAAGCTGAATCGTTGCCTCACATGAGGAATCGATGCGAAAAATATCGAAAAATAACTCTTGTAGGAAGTGCTACAGGAGGCAGAAATGAGGCTGACGATGAAAGAGAGGAAGAAGGCAATGGCGATAGAGGCCGTGAGATATCAGAATGCCAGGAATAAGAAGAAGGGAATGATACTGCATGAGTTCACTGAACTGACCGGATACGGCAGGAAGTATGCCGTACATGTGTTGCGGCGTCACACCAGGAACGTGACGATCATCACGAACTGTGTCATCCAAGGCGAAGTCGGCAGGATGGCAAAGACAAAGAAACCGTGGGTCTGTGACGCCGTGGAAGATGCACTCGAGAAGATCTGGTATGTCATGGATTGCGTCTTCGGCAAGAGGCTCGACCCGGTACTCAGGAAGATCGTCACACGTCGTGAGCTATTTCGTGAAATCAAGCTTTCCGGGGAGGTAAGGGACAAGCTTTTCAAAATCAGCCCTGCACCTATAGACCGGCTGCTTGCCAGCGAGTGGAATAAACATCATCTCAAAGGCGGGGCCAACACCAAACCGGGCACCCCGATTAAGAATCAGATCCCTACCCGAACCTTTTCGGACTTGAACGAACAGAAGCCCGGACTTGCAGAGATCGACCTTGTTGGCCATGGCGCAGGGAATAGCCAAGGGGAATTTGTTCGGACCCTGGGTATCACCAATGTCTGCTCTACCCGGTCAGAAACCTAGGCGGTCAGGAACGAGGCCCAGGTATGGTTGTTCGCTGCCCTTAAAGATATTCGTCAAAGAATGCCTTTTCCTCTTCTGTGAATAGATTCAGATACGGGAAGTGAATATATCAACAATCATCTGTTTTGCTATTGTCAGGAGCAGCAGATAACCTTCACCCGATAGGAGGAGTTATCGGAAATACGGCAACTGCTTTGTAGAGCAGAAGAATTACTCCGTGGTCAGAAGAGCGGCAGGTATTGCAAATATGGCACAGAACCAGAGCTCCTCGCTCTCAAGGACCTCTCGCAGCACCTGCTACTGTATACGAACTTCTTTCAGCCAACCATGAAGCTGATCGAAAGAACGCGGAACTACAGCAAAGTAACGAGAAAGTATAATAGGGCCCAGTAAGGGTTCTGGCCTGTCCGGATGTCTCAGAAGAAGACAACCAGGAATTAAAGAAGCTCTACGCAAAGCTTAACCCTGCTCAGCTGAAACGACAGACTACGAGAGTGCAGCAGAAATTGTATAAACTGACTGTCCAAAAACGGTTGCCCAAAGAGAAAGCTGTTGCTTGATGAGCTATTCCCGCATGGAAAGAGATTTTTATCTGAGGTAACGACTATCATCTGCTATCGATTATTCTGCGAGGCAACGGGCAGTCGATCGCCTGATGGTATGGACGACGAACAGGCACTATCGTCTGTTTTCCCGAGCATATTTTTTCGCAGAAGAAATGAAAAAATACATATCAGCAGGTATTGTGTATAATATCAAACATTTATGTGTTACAGAGGAGAAGTTCTGTGAAGATAGCTATCATCGGCCTTGCCAACGCAGGAAAGACCACGATCTTCAATGCACTCACGGGTCAGAATCTTGAGACTACGGTCTATCCGACCATGAGCGCTGAGCCGCATATGGGAGTGGTCAAAGTGCCTGATGTGCGTATTGACAAGCTTGCCGAGATCTATAGACCAAAAAAAATAACCTATGCAACAGTAGAATACATTGACTCTATCGGTCTTACGAAGGGCGACATGGATCAGAACCGCAAGGTCTTCGATCTCATCAAGGATGCCGATGCCGTTGTTCACGTAGTGCGGGGATTTGCAGATGAAAAGGTCGTTCACCCGCTCGAGTCTCTTGATGCCCGCAGGGATGCAGAGACTCTGGAACTCGAAATGGTCTTTGGTGATCTGGAACTCGTTGACAAGAGGCTTCAGAGAATGGATGAGGGAATGAAGCGGGGGAAAAAAGCCGATGAAACAGAGAAGAGGGTTCTGCTCAAATGCAAGGATGCACTTGAGCAGGAAAAGCCTCTGAGGGATATCGAATTTTCAGAGGAAGAAGAAAAATCCATGCGTCACCTTCAGTTCATGTCCATAAAGCCGGAGGTCATTGCGCTGAATATCTCTGAAGCTGATCTGAACACGGAAGGAGCTTCACAGCAGATTACAGAACTGCAGTCCTTATATCAGGGGAAACAGGTCAAGGTAATAAGCCTCTGCGGTAAAATCGAGATGGAAATAGCCCAGCTTTCTGCAGGAGAGGCCAAAGCGTTTCTTGATGACCTTGGCATCGAGGAGCCTGCCCTCAACAAATTGATTCATGTATCGTATGATCTGCTCGGGCTCATATCTTTCCTTACCTGTGGGGAGGACGAGGTCCGGGCATGGACTATCAGCAAAGGCATGAACGCCCAGCATGCCGCGGGGAAAATACACTCTGATATTGAACGCGGTTTTATCCGTGCCGAGGTGGTCTCTTACGACGATTTTGTTGCCCAGGGAGGAATGTCAGGAGCACGGGAGAAAGGACAGCTCAGACTCGAAGGCAAGACCTATGAAGTCAGGGATGGAGACATCATAAATTTCAGGTTCAATGTGTAACGCCTCAAGTGCTTGAACTATTGGTATGCTTTGATAAGATTGGATAGGGAATGAAAAGCGGAATATGAAGGCCGATGATATATTGAATGCGAGTGTTCAGGCTATGAAAAGTCTTCTGGGACCTGAGAGCGTTACAGCGGCGATCAAAAGGGCACGAGGCCGGGACAATGAGACGAATGTAGCCTTGCTCGATACCTACCGGCTGCAGATCAATGACGTGGTGCGATCGATACGTGAAACGGGAGAGCCTCATGGCATCATTCGTGAGATATCCATCGATCTGAAGGACGCACGGGTCATCAGATATCTCAAAAACAGGGAGATGTTCAAGCATACATTTTCTGATGGGATCGAGAGGATCGATCCGGATCCTGCTTCGATCTGGGGTGCGATCATGATTTCGCCGCAGGACGAAGCAGAGTATTCTGGCTGATCCGCGAGCCCTGGTCGGAAACCACGGTCATGGATGAGATAGAGGAGCTTATTCGCAAATACGGCCTTGATGAAGACCTGGAACATGTGATCATTCCGTTTCTCTCGGAAGACGGAGGCATGAGGCGCTGTTTTTTGCTGAAACGGCGGTTCCTGAGGATTGTATTCAGTGAGGGCCACTTTCACGATTATCCCCTGGAAGAGGTCATAGAAGCGACGGTTTTGTATCCCAGCATGCCTTTGCGGGAATCGATTTTATTGGTGCATCAGGAACCCGAGGCACAGGATAACGAAGATACTATGGAAATACGAGGTGAGGGTGAAAAAGAGAATACTGATTAATGCGTTGCATCCTGAGGAAAAGCGTGTTGCCATCGTTGAGGGCGATACGCTTGTAGATTTCTATGTAGAGACCGCAGGCAAGGAGCATCTCAAGGGAAATATCTATAAGGCGAAAGTTGCGCGGGTGGAGCCGGGCCTCCAGGCTGCTTTTGTCGACTTCGGGCAGAAGAAGCACGGGTTCCTGCAGCTTCGCGAGATCAAGCCCGAGTTCTATCAGCATAAGCTAGAAGGCGGCAAGCGAGCCAGGATACAGGATGTAATATCGAAGGGTCATGAATTGATCGTCCAGGTTGAGAAAGACGAGCGTGATACAAAAGGTGCCAGCCTGACGACCTATATTTCCATCCCCGGCCGGTATATTGTCATGATGCCGGGACAGGAGAAGGTTGGTGTCTCACGAAAGATCGAGGATAGGGAAGATAGGGGCAGGCTGAAGGAGATTTTCAGCTCGCTGAAGCTGCCGAAGAAGATGGGGTTTATTCTGAGAACCGCAGGGAGCGATAAGACAGAAGAGGACCTTGATAACGACCTCAAGTACCTCACGAAGCTCTGGAGCAAGATTCAGGCTGAATCAAAGAAGACGCATGCTCCGGCGCTGATATATAAAGAGCAGGATTTTGCGGTCAAGACCGTGCGCGACTATCTCACTTCTGACGTGGTCGAGGTGCTGATCGATGACCCTGAGGCGTTCAAAAAGACCAAGGAATTCCTCAAAAAGACTATTCCCTGGAGAAAGATCAACATCACGCTCTATAAGGACAAGAAGCCGATATTCGGGAAAAATCGCATCGAGGAGCAGATTACCAAGGTCTATGAGCGTTACGTATATCTCCCTTCCCGGGGGTATATCGTCATTGACAAGACTGAAGCACTTACCGCCATCGATGTCAACTCCGGCAGGTCCCGGAAAGAAGAACATATTGAAGCGACAGCCCTCAGAACGAACCTTGAAGCTGCTGACGAGATAGCCCGTCAGCTCAGGCTTCGTGACCTGGGGGGGCTGATTGTGATCGATTTCATAGATATGGAATCTTCAAAGAACAGGCGTGAGGTCGAGCAGCGCTTGAGGGATGCGATGAATCCGGACAAGGCCCACTTCGAGATGACCACAATCTCGAAGTTCGGCATCATTGAAATGACGCGGGAGCGCATGCGGCCCGCATATCAGGAATCGATTCAGCGTAAATGCGAACTTTGCGCCGGTACCGGCGTTATTAAGAGCGCTGAGATGGTGGCGGTCAGTGCACTACGGGAGATCCACGTTCATGCGACCAAAGAAGGTGTCAAGGGCATTACCTGCCGTCTTCCGGTGGAGAGCATGAATTACATGGTCAACACCTGGCGGAAGGAAATTTCTAACACGGAAAAAGAATTCAACGTGCCGATCACCCTTATCGCCGATCCCGGTCTTCTGCCGGGGCAGTATAAGGTTGAGGCTGAGCATCCTGCTGAGAAGGAACTGGCACGGACAGAACAGCGCCCTCAGAAGCAACTGCAGCACAAGTCGGACATGCAGCCGGAGACCAAGAAAACAGAAGAAATTTCCGAGTATCCTGCACAGGATGCAGAAATGGTTCCCGCCGCACAACAGGAGCAGAAACGGCGAAGAAAATGGAGGCCGAGACGAGGAAAGAGAGCTACCCGAAAAGGAGAAACAGCTGCGCAGGCACTTGTCGAAACAGTTGCTGAAGAAGCCCTGTCTGATCCGATCCGGGAGGGGATATGACGGTGATGTTCCAGGAATCTGATGCACTGTAGGTTTCTGCATGATGTCGCAGTGATATTCTCACACGTCTTTAGCATAAGGTACGTTCAGCACATCAGAGCGATTGCTCGTATTTTTTATGCCGGGCAGGACCCCTCAATTGCTAAAAGTCCTGACAGATAAATGCAAAATATAGTCAGGCATTAATAGTGGTATCGAGAGAGTAAAGAAAAGCAGCCGCATACCGCATGAATAAGCTGACCTGACAGGGAGGTCGTTAGGATCACTTGCCTGTTAGTGCCCGTACGGTAGCAAGAACCTTTTCCATGCCGACTTTTGCTGTTTCCCGGGTTTTTCTATCCTTTATCTCTATAAGACCTTCCCTGAGGTTTTTCTCGCCAAGAATAATCTGGGTGGGAATGCCGATAAGGTCAGCATCCTTGAACTTGACCCCGGCACGTTCTTGCCTGTCATCCATGAGCACGTCGATGCGGTCATTCATTAACTCTTGGTACAGCCTATCTGCAGTTTCCACGGTCATGGTATCGTTCATGTTCAGCGGGATAAGCTCAACATCGAATGGAGCAATGGATCTCGGCCAGATGATGCCGTCCTTGTCATTATTCTGTTCAATGGCTGCAGCGGCGATGCGGGCGGGACCAATGCCGTAGCTGCCCATGACAATCGGTTTTTCGTTGCCACTTTCGTCAAGAAAGACCGCCCTCAATGCAGATGAATATTTCGTTCCAAGCTTGAAGATATTGCCGATCTCGATGACACGCTCAACGGTGAGTTCAGCGCCGCAGGCGGTACAGGAATCTCCCTGACGGGCAATATGGATATCGTGCCATTCTGCAAAGAAGTCCCTGTCAGCCTTAATGCCCTTCACGTGATAATGCTGCCTGTTTGCACCGGCGATATACGTGCCCTCCTTCAGGCAGGTGTCTGCAATAACCCTGATATTTTCGTGCCCCATTGGCCCGATGAAACCTGCTTCTACACCGAGAATATCTTTCACCTCGCTCTTTTGGGCCGGGCGATGTCCGCCGATGACTCTTGCCAGCTTTTTTTCATGTACTTCCTGGTCGCCCCGCACCAGCGCAAGCACCGGCCCTTTCTCTGAGATCATCAGGACACTCTTGATGAAATATTCCGGGGTGAACTTGAGGAACCTCGATACTTCCTGGAGCGTCCTCTTTTCCGGGGTATGCACTTCTTCAGGTTGCCATGCCTTGTCAGCTATGCCGACAGGCGCGGAGCATGCGAGCTCGACGTTGGCCGCATACCCGCACTTCGGGCAGAGAGCTACCTGATCTTCACCAGCTGGACTCGGCGCCATAAACTCATGGGAATAGCCACCGCCCATCATACCCGGATCAGATTCAACCTGTATGAATCTCAGGCCGCATCTATTATATATCCGGTGATACGCTTCTGCATGCAGGCGGTAATTATTGTCGAGGCCCTGTTCATCGACGTCAAAACTATAACTGTCTTTCATGATGAACTCCCGGGTCCTGAGTACGCCGCTTTTCGGCCTTGCCTCGTCTCTCAGCTTTGTCTGTATCTGATACCATGTCTGTGGCAAGTCACGGTACGAGCGTATCTCTCTTGATGCCAGCCAGGTCATAATCTCCTCATGAGTCATACCAAGGCAGAAGTCACGATCGTTGCGGTCTTTCAACCGGAACATTTCACCGCCGATGGCATCCCAGCGCCCCGTCTGCTGCCAGACCTCTGCAGGATGGAGTATCGGCATCGAAATCTCTTGTGCTCCAATAGCGTCCATCTCTTCCTTCAGTATCGCATTGATTTTGCCCAGCACTCTCCATCCGAGCGGTAGGAATATATACAGGCCGGCTGCAAGCTGCCGAATATAGCCTGCCCGGAGCATGAGGATATGGCTCACCGCTTCAGCATCTGATGGAGCTGCCCTCAACGTAGGTATGAACATCCTCGAAAATCGCATGCGTTCCTCCCAAGAAAAGTAATGTTTAGCCTACTGTATTAGGAAGGGAGAGTCAAGATAATGACCTTTGCTCTGCAAAGAGACAACGCTCGTTCGCGAACTTTAAAAAAAGGCCATATCATGGTAGAGTATTATCAATTTTCCCCAAGGAGTGATGTAACGTGCAGAGAGTACCGCTGACACCGAATGGTTATAAAAAGCTGCAGGAAGAACTTGAACGACTGCTCAAGGTGGACAGGCCGAAGAACATTCAGGCCATTGCCGAGGCGAGGGCCCATGGTGATCTCTCCGAGAATGCGGAATACCATGCCGCGAAAGAACAGCAGTCTTTTATCGAAGGAAGAATACAGGAGCTCAAGGCAAAAATTGCCATGGCCCAGGTGATCGATCCTGCTACCATAAAACAGAGCAGCGCGGCTTTCGGCGCAACGGTCAAGGTTCTTGATGTCGAAGCGGACGTGGAGTATATCTTCAATCTTGTAGGTCCTGAGGAGGCTAACGTCAAGTCGGGGAAGATTTCGATCAGCTCGCCGGTCGGCAGAGCGCTTATCGGAAAAGATGTCGGTGATTCAGTCACCATCAAGGCCCCTGCCAGAACAATTGAGTATGAGATTTTAGAGATAAGTTTTGAGTAGATCATTTACGGCTGTAATCAGCGAAAACCGTCCCGTCCATGCCGCCCATAACCTCCTGACCGTATCCGTTCCTGGGAGCATGCCCGTTCCTCAACCAGGGCAATTCTTCATGATCGAGGTGAACAAGGGAACCGATCCGCTTCTCAAACGTGCCTTCAGCCTTTTTAGAAAAACAGGAGACGGATTGCAGATCCTCTACCGGGTGCGGGGAAAAGGCACGGGGATCCTGAGAAACATGAAGGAGGGGACATCTCTTGATATGCTCGGACCCCTGGGAAATTTCTACCCGTTACCTTCCGAAGACCAGACCCCACTGATTATAGCAGGAGGTATCGGCATAGCATCGGTATTCTCGCTGATAGAGCGACTTGCAGGCAAGGCAATTGTTTTTTACGGAGCCCGAACGCAAGATGACCTTCTTATGCTAAAAGAAGTGAGGGAATATGCACATGATGTGATCGTGAGTACAGACGACGGCTCGGCAGGCAAAAAAGGAACGGCTGCTGAAACGTTACGATCGTTTCTTCCCTCGTATGCCTCCTCACCCGCTCAGTTCTGCATTTACGCCTGTGGACCCTATCCTTTACTGAAAGCCCTTTCCCAGACAACAAAAGAATACAGAATACGGGCCTATGTCTCCATGGAAGAACATATGGCGTGCGGGATAGGCGCCTGCCTTGGCTGTGTGGTAAAGACCCATGATGGCTATAAAAGGGTCTGCAAGGAAGGACCTGTCATGACCGCCACGGAGATCGTCTGGTGACCGTGGATATTTCCGTAAAGATAGGGAATCTGGAGCTAAAGAACCCGGTGATGACAGCCTCAGGTACGTTCGGATATGGTGAAGAGTATGCTGAGTTCCTTGACCTGAGCAGACTTGGCGCCGTGGTGGTCAAAGGCCTGTCGCTTATGCCGAAAGAGGGCAACCCACCACCGAGAATAGTGGAAACAGCCTCAGGCATGCTGAATGCTATCGGTCTCCAGAATATCGGTATCGAACGCTTTATCTCTGAAAAGCTTCCATTCCTCAGGACCTATGATACGCAGATTATTGTCAATTTCTTCGGTGATTCTCTTGAGGAGTATATAGCGGCAGCCGAGAGACTGAGCACTGTTGATGGTATTCATGGGCTTGAGATGAACATATCCTGCCCGAACAAACAGGCAGGGTGGTGCATCTTCGGCACCGACCCCGGAGTGACATCCCAGGTAGTCGGCGCGGTGAGAAAGGCGACAAGGCTTCCGCTCATCGTGAAGCTTTCACCTAATGTTACGGACATAGCGCTTATGGCGAAAGCCGCGGCTAATGCAGGTGCAGATGCACTGTCGGTGATTAATACGCTTACCGGCATGGCTATTGACATCGGAACGAGAAAGCCCAAACTTGCCAATCGGACGGGGGGGCTTTCCGGTCCCGCAATCAAGCCTGTGGCACTGCGCATGGTCTATGAGGTCTATAAGGCGGTGGATGTGCCGATCATCGGCATGGGAGGGATTATGAATGCGGAAGATGCACTTGAATTCATCATTGCAGGGGCATCGGCAATTGCTGTAGGGACCGCAAACTTCATCCATCCGACCGTCTCTATTGATATTATCGATGGGATAACCGCTTTTCTCGCACAGGAGCACATTGCTGATATAAATTCCTTAAGAGGCACTGCCCATGCAGGCTAGCCCTCTCATAACATTGACCTCGGATTTCGGTCTTAATGATCCTTTTGTCGGAGTAATGAAGGGGGTTATCCTTGGCATCAATCCCCAGGCGAACATTATTGATCTGAGCCATGGCATTGCATCTCACGATATACGGGAAGCTGCATATGTCATAGGGATGAATTACGGCTATTTTCCTGCAGGCACCATTCATGTGGTCATTGTGGACCCCGGAGTTGGATCCCGCAGACGAAATATACTTGTTGCCACGGACCGCTATTGTTTCGTCGGCCCTGACAATGGAGTTTTTTCATATATATATGAGAAGGAAAAGCATGCCCTTACGGTCCTCGATATCACTGCTGATCGCTATTTCCGCAGGAAAGACAGTTCGACCTTTCAGGGGCGGGACGTGTTAGCGCCGGTCGCTGCATGGCTTGCCCAGGGTACTGATTTTTGGGTTTTCGGCGAACCGATAACTGATTTTGTCGTTCAGCATTATCAGATGCCCAAATTTCTTAGAAGTGGTCTGCGAGGGGCGGTTGTTCATATCGATAAATTCGGCAATGCAATCACGAACATCAGCCGGACGGACATCAATAACCTGACACGAATTGGCAAGGATTACCTGCTGAAGGTCTTTTTCGGAAAGAAAGTAGTTCCCCTCAAGGGCTGTTATTCTGAGGGAAAGGGGAGATCTCTTTATGCCGTGATAAACAGTTCTGAGTATCTAGAGTTGTTCATAAATCTTTCCAGCGCCGCGGAGACCTGCAATATATCGATAGGTGACCGTGTAGACGTGCGGTTAGCTCGCTAGGTCCCGTCTGTTCCCGCCCAAATTTCTTCTATTAAATACTTGACAGATATACTCGGCTATTATAACGTAGAATATGCTCAGGTTATCGACAAAGGGGCAATATGGTGTGAGGGCCATGTACGAGATCGCAAAGGGCAGCGGTTTGGGGCCGGTGACGATAAAAAGGATTTCGGAGGAGCAGCACGTCTCTGTTGCGTACCTTGAACAGATACTGAGCAAGCTTCGCAGGGCCGGTATCATCAAAAGTGTCAAAGGTCCCGGCGGAGGCTATATGCTGGCGAGAGATCCGAAGCTGATAAGCATCGGAGAGATACTTAGGGAGCTTGAAGGCCCCGTTGCCATCACCTCCTGCCTCGATCCGAAGGAGGGGTGTGTGCGCGTTGACAGCTGCGTTACGCATCTGCTTTGGAAGTCGCTCGGCGATAATATCAAGCATTTTCTGGATGGAATGAAACTGCAGGATCTGCTTCAGGGCGATCAGTTTGTTGCATTGGCCTCAAAGAGCAGAAGCGCGGGCAAAAAAGGCTTCTCCGGGCGGCAGGGCCGGTGAATATGAAGTTCGTTGAAAATGTCAAACCGGATGTCACAACTGATATCGTATATATGATGTGCCCCATGCATCTGCTGAAGCTGGAGGAGCAGATAAAGGAACTTGATTCGGGCCAGATCCTTGAGATCATGACAGATTATGACGGTGCATTCGAAGACATCCCAGCCTGGTGCAGAAAGACAGGGAATGAATTTCTGGGCGTACAGGAATCTCCGGATTTTTTTAAATTCTACATAAAGAAGGGTACGAGGTGATCATGAAAAAGTGCTATTTCGACCATGTTGCTACCAACCCCCTCCATCCTGACGTGCTTGAGTCGATGATGCCTTATTTCACGGAGGAGTTCGGCAATCCTTTGAGCGTTTACGAATACGGCATAAAGGCAAAGGATGCGATCGAGGCTGCACGTGAGAAGGTCGCAGCCCTGGTACACGCTAAGCCTGCAGAGATTATTTATACTTCGTCAGGGGCAGAAGCGAACAACTTTGCCCTTCGTGGCATGGCCTTAGCGCGTCAGAATGAAGGCAAGCACATTCTCGTATCAAGGATGGAGCATCATTCCATTCTGAATGCTGCGCGCTTTCTGGAAAAGAGCGGCTTTACGGTCACGTATCTGCCCGTGGACAAGAGCGGTTTTGTTGATCCTGATACCGTAAAAAAAATGATTACCAAGGAGACTACGCTCATCTCCGTTACCCATGCGAGCAGCGAAGTGGGAACGATAGAACAGATAGAAGAGATTGTGAAAGTGGCAAAAGAGCACAATATCATTGTCCATACCGACGCCGTGGCAACTACGGGAAACATTCCCGTTGATGTCCAGGACCTTGGTGTCGATCTTCTGAGTATGGCTGCTCATCAGTTCTACGGGCCCAAGGGAGCCGGTGCCCTTTACGTGAAGCAGGGCACACGCATTGTTCCCCTTATTTATGGCGGCATCCAGGAATCAGGGAGAAGGGCGGGTACCGAAAATGTGCCGGCAATTGTTGGGATGGGAAAAGCGGCTGAGCTGGCAAAAACAGAGATGCAGAAGAGAATGGAATATCTTAGGCCACTCCGCGACAAGATCATTGACACCATGGCGAATGTGGAACGCGTTTATCTCACGGGAGACAGAACCGCACGGCTCCCCGGGCACGCGAGTTTTTGCGTCGAGTATATAGAAGGGGAGGCGATGCTCCTCCTGCTTGCAGCGAAAGGCATCTTTTCTGCGAGTGGATCAGCCTGCTCATCCAAGGCGTTGAAGGCATCACCGGTATTGTTGTCTATGGGCATACCGTCAGGCCTTGCGCAGGGATCGATTGTTTTCAGCCTTGGCATGGACAACACGCCTGAGGATGTTGACTATCTTTCAACGGAGTTTCCTGCAGTGATCAGAAGACTGAGAGAAATCTCTCCCTATGCGCAGGGATGGGGGGACAAAGAGGAAGGTGGATCATGTACAGTGAAAAAGTGATGGACCATTTTACCAATCCCCGGAACGTAGGGGATATGGAGGATGCCGACGGCATAGGGACGGAAGGGAATCCCACTTGTGGTGATGCCATGAAGATCTATATCAAGGTCAAGGATGATCGCATCGTCGATGCCAAGTTCAAGACCTTCGGATGCGGCGCTGCGATTGCCGTGAGCAGTATGGTTACTGAAATGGTCAAGGGCAAGACGCTTGACGAGGCACTGGCTATTTCCAAGGAGACTGTGGCTAATGAACTGGGGGGTCTGCCCCCGCAAAAAATGCACTGTTCGAACCTGGGNNTGGCTTCCTTTACAAAGAAGAAACCGAGCTGTTAGAATACGCTGCTTTGGAGAGGTGGCCGAGTGGTCGAAGGCAGCCGCCTGCTAAGCGGTTGTGGGGGTAACACCCCACCCAGGGTTCGAATCCCTGCCTCTCCGCCACGTTACCGTGAAGATGGAGTACTTATTCATAAGGAGGATAAGATGAAAAAGCAAATGTTGGTAGCAGTATGTAGTCTTTCTCTCATGTTGGTTTTTGGCGCGTGCAAGAAGAAGGAAGAAAAACCGGCCATGCCGCAGACTGGAGCTCCCGGGCAGGAGCAGCAGCTTCCTTCCGGACATCCGGGCGGACCTCAGGGACAGGTGGCAATGCCCAAAGGTCAGACAGCAATCACAGTCCCTGACAGTGTCAAAGGCAAATGGAAGGCCGTGATGATCGTTGTTGAGGACAAGGCTGCAAAAAAGAAGAATGAATACACCATCAACCTGAACAGTGATTTCAAGGTGCCGGGTTCCGACCTTAAGATAACTGTTGGCGAGTATCTTCCCGATTTCAAGATGGATGGCCTGAATATTACCTCGTCCTCGAATGAACCGAACAATCCTGCGGTCAATGTGAAGATATTTGAAAATGATAAGGAAGTGTTTAAGGGATGGCTCTATTCCAAGTTCCCCGCAATCCATCCGTTCGAACATCCGAAGTATTCCCTTATGCTGAAGGACGGCGTTAAGAAGTAACAGTTTTTTGCTGGTATTTGCGCCCTTAGCTCAGCTGGATAGAGCGTCAGACTACGAATCTGCAGGCCGGGGGTTCGAATCCCTCAGGGCGNNGTCTGTGCGTTTCAGGAAGGTGAAGTCCCTGTCGGTGCGGTAATGGTAAGGGATGGTGTGGTCCTCAGTAAGGCGCACAATCTCCGTGAAGCGACAAAAGATCCCTCTGCTCATGCCGAGATTCTCGCCCTTCGTACGGCTACGTCAGTCTCTGATTCGTGGCGGCTGAGTGGTGGAACGCTCTATGTAACGAAGGAACCTTGCATTATGTGTTCTGGTGCAATCATTCATGCCCGCATTTCCCGCGTCGTATATGGATGTAATGATACAAAGGCCGGAGGAGCCGTAAGCCTCTATCGGATCCTCTCAGACAGCCGACTCAACCACCAGGTAGAGGTGGTTTCAGGGGTCCTCGAAGAAGAGTGCGCTGCGCTTCTCCAGAGATTTTTCAGGGACCGCAGATAGATTCCCTTCATCTCGTCTGCTCATGATATAATCCTGCAAGCCATGGCAGAGCTGAAAAAAAACGAAATAGACATATAAAGAGACCTGTGTCGTGAAGAGGCTTCCGAAAACACGCTCCGGAAAGATCCTACGGGGCACCATGAGAAAGATAGCGGATGGAGAAGCATATGTCATACCATCTACGATTGATGATCCTGCAACAATTGGTGAAATAGAGGAAGCATTGACGATTGTGGGGTATGCAAAGAAGAATTAACTGTGATGTGCAGAGAAAAAACGCGGTCTTAGAGCCACGTCTTTTCTCTGCACATCATAATAACGGATGATGGCCCCTGCATACAGCAGGCCCTAACGATTAGTCCTCGACAATACGGTATGAGAATCGAATCTGTGCAGCGCCTTTGAGCGTAGCCTTTACGGAACAGTATTTATCCATTGACAATTGCACAGCCCTTTTCACCGCCTCCTCCGTGACTCCCCTGCCGCGCACGATATATTCAATGGTAATCTCGGTATACTTTTGGGGATAGTCATCAGACATGGTGCCGGTTACGTTTGCTTCCAGACCGGTTACGTTCTGTTTCTTTTTCTTGAGGATCGAGATGATGTCCATACCGGAGCAACCACCGATACCCATGAGGAGCAGTTCCATAGGACGGGATCCGGTATTGCTGCCGCCGACCTCCGGCCCGGCATCCATAACCACCGCGTGTCCTGAGTCAGATGATGCCACAAACTGCATCCCTCCTGTATATTTGACATTCGCCTTTACCATAGTACTCCTCCTTATTCTTAAACTCTCTCATGAGAGTTTATTAATGGGCGGGTGCAGTTAATTTATTACATACCTTACCCCATTTTGTCGATATATTACATTGGGAAAGATGTTATCAATATTGCGATCTATTACGTTAGCCGAGAAGTAATTCAGCAAGTAAGAAACCATGCAACATTATGTAAAAAAATTATACAAATTTGCTACTTATAAAGTTATTATAATCTCATCAATTGTACTTATCAATTTATAAATTCTGTTTATCAGCATTATATTGAGGAGAAAGATAATTTACTAAAGACAACAGTCCATATACTACAGGTTTAGATAAGCCTGAAGAGAAGAAGGGAGAGGGCTATGAAAAAAAATGAGCGCAGCATGGAAGAGGAGACGATATGTGGATTCTCCCGCAGGGATTTTCTGAAGTTCTGCAGTACCATGGCAGTAGGAATGGGACTTCCGCTCGGCACGGGGGCCAAGATCGCTGAGGCAGTTACGACACAGAAGCGGCCTCCTGTCCTGTGGCTATCTGCCCAGGAATGTACAGGGTGTACGGAAACGCTGCTGAGAACGAATCATCCCACGCTCGATAAACTTATTCTGGAACTCATCTCGCTCGAATATCACGAGACTCTTCTGGTTGGCGCGGGCAAACAGGCTGAGCAGTGGCGCGAAAAATCAATGAAGGAATACAAGGGAAAGTACATCCTCGTTGTTGACGGGTCAATACCAGTAAAGGATAACGGGATCTACTGCAAGATCGCCGGCAAGACGGCCCTTTCCCTGCTCGTTGAGATGGCACAGGATGCAGCCGCCGTTGTCGCCATTGGGTCCTGCGCGTCATGGGGTGGTATCCCTTCAGCTGACCCTAACCCTACAGGTGCGTCACCTGCCCACGAGGTACTGAAGAGCAAAGGTATCAAGACCCCTGTTGTAAACATTCCCGGCTGCCCGCCAAATCCCTATAACTTTCTTTCAACGGTCCTGTATTTTCTGACGTTCAAGAAACTGCCCGAACTCGATGATCAGGCGCGACCGAAGTTTGCTTATGGCAGGATTATCCATGAGAACTGCGAGCGCCGTCCTCACTTTGATGCGGGAAGGTTTGCAATCCAGTTCGGTGACGATGGGCACAGAAAAGGCTATTGCCTGTATAAGCTTGGTTGCAAGGGGCCGGAGACCTTTAACAACTGTCCGATNNTGTTCAGAAAAAGGAGTCGGATTTACCCTGCCTCTTCATTCGCCTGCCCGTCCTAAGTATATTACTCCTCCCTCACTTTTTACCGAGGTCTTCCCTCATAAAGAAGGTGTATCTTCCGGTACAAAAGCCCTCGCCGCAGGCGTTTCCGGAGCTGCAATAGGCGCTGCCGCCGCCGCACTGGTCTCCGGTCTTGGCAAAAAGGATGGAGATTCTGGCAACAAGGAGGAATAGCCATGAGCATGAACAGGCGAGACTTTCTTAAAGCTGCTGCTGTGGGCGGCGGTGCCATACTGGCCTCGCAGGCCGTGCCTGCCGACGCATCAATGCCGCGAGAACTCCCTCCTGAGGCAGTAGGGATTCTGTACGATGCGACACTCTGCATCGGCTGCAAGTCGTGCATGGTCAACTGCAAGATCCAGAACAGCGTTCCCGGCGGTGCGCTCTATCTGCCTGACCGCAAGGAACTGCCGTATGATTTTTCATCTCCTGACAATATCTGGGATGATGCGCGGGACCTGTCGAGTAAGACCGTCAACATCATTAAGGTTTGCAAGAACGGAACCGGAGAGCACAAGGACGAGACGGAGAACGGCTTCTCTCTGGTCAAGCAGCACTGCATGCACTGCATATCGCCGGCCTGCGTATCGGTCTGTCCTGTCAGTGCGCTCAGGAAAGACCCGAAAAATGGCGTTGTATACTATGTAGAAGACCGCTGTATCGGCTGCAGATATTGCATGCTGGCATGTCCATTCAGGATCCCTCGCTACGAATACGAAAGCGCCAATCCGCGGGTCAGGAAGTGCCAGCTCTGCAGGCATCGCTATGACGCAGGCAAGTATTCTGCGTGTTGTGAGTATTGCCCTACTGGCGCGTCCATATTCGGCAAGGTTACTGATCTCCGCAAGGAGGCGGCAAAGAGGTTAACTCTCAAGCCGGGTGAAGAATACTCCTTCCCTGTTCAGACCGTGGACTCGAAGGAAAAAAGCAGGCGCCTTGTCTCAAAATACATCAATCACCTCTATGGCATGAAAGAGGCGGGAGGAACCCAGTACCTGCTCCTTGCCGGCGTGCCATTTGAAATGCTTGGGTTTGATAAAAACATCACTGAACAGGTCCTCCCTGATCTTACTTGGGCCTATATATCAAAGATACCGGCGGTCATTGCGACCGTGCTGATCGGCGGGGCGGCCACCTGGGCAGTTACCAGGGGAAGAAACAAGGATAAGGAGGAATAGGACCATGAAACAGCGTGACATCAAGATGATGACCCCCACCACGATCGGCCTGATTGTGGTTATGGCGGCCGGTGCCCTCGTTGCCGTGTATCGGCTATTCAAGGGGCTCGGCGCGGCGACCAACTTGAACAACCTGTGGCCGTGGGGATTCTGGATCGGCATGGACGTCCTAGGCGGTGTAGCGATGGCAGCTGGGGGATTCATCATCGCGGGCGCTGTCTATATTCTCAACTGGAAGAAATACAAACCGATCGTTCGGCCGGCAATTCTGAACGCCTTCTTTGGGTATGTTCTTGCCGCTACCGCCATATTCTTTGACATGGGTCAGTCATTTCGCATCTGGCATCCGGTCGTCATGTGGCAGGTTAATTCGATCATGTTCATTGTTGCCATTCACGTGGTGCTGTACACCACGACTCTTGGGGCCGAATCCAGCCCGATGCTCTTCGAGCGTCTGAAGATGATGGGTGCATACCGGTTCATGAATGCGATCATGGTACCGATTGTGCTGTTCGGCGTGCTTCTGTCGACGCTTCATCAGTCCTCGCTCGGCGCAGTTTATCTGATCATTCCATCAAAGCTTTCGCCGCTCTGGTACAGCAGCAGGCTTCCGTATCTGTTCCTCGTTTCTGCTGTTTTCATGGGGCTTTCCATGGTGAGCTTCGAGACGATCCTGAGTTCCCGTCTGTTCAATCACCCGTTGCCGGTCGAAATCCTGCGAGGCCTTGCACGGGGATCCCTGATCGTTGCCGGATTCTATTTTATTCTGAAGGTGTGGGATCTGGTGGCTGGCCCGGGAATTGGAGCCGCATTTGCTGGAAGCTTTACGGCGAATATGTATCTCCTAGAAATGGTCATCGGTGTCATGCTGCCGCTGGTGTTGTTGGCGATGCCGAAGTACCGGACCGGAATCAACAGCATCTTCAGCGTCAATCTTCTGGTGATTGTCGGTGTCCTGATTAACCGGATGAATGTCGGTATCTTCGGACTGGCGGAATACGCCAGCAGGTTCGGCGTGGATTATTTCCCGTCGCTTATGGAACTGATCTTGACAGCGGCGTTCATTGCGTTTGCCTTCTTCGGGTTCAAGGTATCGGCGAAGTACCTCAACCTGTTCCCGGAAACGGAGCACTGAGACCATGAAAAGAATAACGAATGTAAAAGAAGAATATATATCTAGAGGAGGAAGATATGTCTAAGAGAATCACGATTGACCCTATCACGAGGATCGAGGGGCACCTCAGAATTGACTGCGAGATCGACGGCGGCAAGGTCACGAAGGCGTGGTCGTCTGGTCAGATGTGGCGGGGCATCGAAACAATCCTCAGGGAACGTGACCCGCGGGATGCATGGATTTTTACCCAACGCTTCTGCGGAGTTTGAACGACTGTTCACGCACTGGCTTCAGTGCGTTCGGTAGAAAATGCTCTTCAGCTTGAAATTCCGCTCAATGCACAGTATATCAGGAACCTGATGATGGGGGCCCATGCTACACATGATCATATCGTCCATTTCTATCATCTCGGAGCTCTTGACTGGGTGGATATCGTTTCGGCTCTCAAGGCCGACGCACGGGCGACGGCAAACCTCGGGCAGAAGCTTTCTCCGTGGCCAGGCAATAGCTATGATGCGGTTAAAGCTTCCCAGGAGAGGCTCAAGACGTTTGTAGGTTCAGGGCAGCTGGGGATTTATGGCAGCGGCTATTGGGGCCATCCGGCCATGAAGCTTTCCCCTGAGGTAAATATGCTTGCAGCTCATCACTACCTGCAGGCGCTTGAGTATCAGCGGGAGATCAATAAGGTAGTGGCCATCCTCGGTTCAAAGACGCCGCATATTCAGAATCTGGCGGTAGGCGGTGTCGCCAATCCTATCAACCTTGACAGTCAGTCGACCCTGAACATGGAGCGGCTCTATTACATCAAGACTCTCATCGATAAGGTCGGCGATTTTGTAGAGAACGTTCTCCTTGTTGACACAGCAGCTGTTGCAGCATTCTACGCTGACTGGACGCAGGTTGGCAAAGGTGTGACGAACTACCTCTCTGCTCCGGACATGCCGATGGACACCATGGGAACGACCTTTGCGCTGCCCGGCGGGTATATCCCGGATGGTGATGTCACGAAGTTCCAGCCGATAAAGAGCTACACTGACCCGTTCTTCGGGGAGAATGTGAAAGAGAGCATTAAACATTCCTGGTATGACGGCGACTGGGATAAGCATCCCTGGGACGAAGAAACCATCCCGAATTATACCGATTTCCAGGACAACAAGAAATATTCTTGGGTAAAGTCTCCGACATTCAAGGGCAGACCCGCGCAGGTTGGTCCGCTTGCAAACGTGCTCTGCATGTTCGCCGCAGGACATGGGCCAACGAAGAAATATGCGACAAAGATGCTTGATACCATCAGCTCACTTGCTGGCGCCAAGGTGGGCATTGACGCTCTCCATTCGACGATCGGCCGGATTGGGGCACGCTCGATCCGGTGCGCAGTTCTCTATGACACATTGAAATCCCAGTGGAACGCTCTTGTAGAAAATATCGCAAAGGGTGACGTGACGACCTTCAGTCCGCCGACCTTTCGGTCTGGCGTGCAAAAGGGATACGGGTTCCATGAGGCGCCGCGAGGCATTTTGTCACACTGGATTGTAATAGAGAACGGCAAGATCAAGAATTATCAGGCAGTTGTGCCCTCGACATGGAATGCAGGCCCGAGGAACAGTCAGGATGCTCCTGGTCCCTATGAGGCGTCGTTGGTCGGCAACCCGGTGCAGGACCCTGAAAGACCTCTTGAGATTCTGCGTACGGTGCACTCCTTTGATCCCTGTCTTGCATGTGCGATACATGTGTTTGACAGGAACCATAACGAGATCGTAAAGGTAAAAGCAGTATAATGAGCATGTCACCATCGTCGCCAGCAGGAGAGCTGCCAAATGTCCTCGTTATGGGCGTCGGCAGCATCCTGATGACAGATGAAGGTATCGGCATCAGGGCGGTAGAGGAACTGCAGAGGAGATATCTGTTCCCGGATAACGTTGAACTGCTCGACGGCGGTACTTCGGGAATCGAACTCCTCTCCTATATTTCCGGCAGGGATTATCTCATCATTGTCGATGCGATCAAAAGCGGTAATCAGCCGGGTACGGTACTCAAAGTGGAGGGTGAGGACGTTCCGGCGCAGTTCAGAACGAGGATCTCTCCTCATCAGCTTGGCATCTCTGACCTTCTTGCTGCCGCTACGTTGACTGATGAACTGCCGAAACGACTTGTTCTTTTTGGCATCGAGCCCAAAAATATCGTCCTGGGAATCGGTCTTTCCCGGGAAGTAAGAAGCGGACTTGACCACCTGCTGGAAGTCGTCGTGGAAGATCTGAGAGGGATAGGCTGTAAAGTGGAAAAGCTTGAACAGCATGAGATTTCGCAGAAACAGAGCATCTGGGGAAAGGTTTAGATTAACGTCATGTGCCTTGCAATACCATCGAAGGTCATCGAGAAGGATCAATTCAGGGCTATTGTTGACGTGTACGGTGCCCGCAGAGAGATAAACCTCATGCTGATGCCTGAGGAGGTCGAGATTGGCGAGTATGTGCTCGTCCATGCCGGATTTGCCATCCAAAAGGTTGATGAAACAGCTGCACAGGAAGCCCTGAAAGTAATAACCGCAATCATCGAAGATGTATCAGAAGAAATGGGGCATGCAGAAGCAGACGGCCAGCAGTCCTACGGATAGCTGAGCTGTATTCGCTGTATCGCTGTAGCCTTTCCGGTCTCAGCATTGATATCTACCACAACTGCAGATAATATCCCGTCGCCCTGTGCAGTTTCGAACCTGTCCGGCATTCCCGTGAGGAATCTCTGTATGATCTGGTCAATTTCAATTCCGATAACCGAGTATGCGGGGCCGGTCATGCCGACATCGGTGATATATGCCGTCCCGTGCCGAAGGATCTTTTCATCAGCTGTTTGGACATGTGTATGCGTGCCGATGACAGCGCTGGCCTTACCGTCTACAAAATAACCGAAAGCAATCTTTTCTGAGGTTGCCTCTGCATGAAAATCTATGATAATGATGTTTGTCTCATCTGCCAAAGCTTCAATCTCTGACAGGGCCTTACGAAACGGACAGTCCATGTTGGACATGAAGACCCTGCCCGAAAGATTCAGGACCGCGACCTTGGTGCCGTCAGGAATCCTGTAGATAATGCTTCCATAACCGGGGACCCCCGGAGCAAAGTTGGCAGGCCGGAGAACGCGGTTGTCCTTTGAGATATAGCTTACAAAGTCCTTCTTGTCCCAAACGTGGTTGCCGGTCGTTATGACATGGACACCCATGGCATAAAGGTCGTTTACCAGATTCACGGTCAGGCCAAAACCGCCGGCAATATTCTCTCCATTGGCAATTACCATGTCAACCTTATACTTGTCCACAAGACTGGGAAGGGACGTCCGGACCGCGTTCCTTCCCACCTTGCCGACAATGTCGCCGATAAAGAGCAACTTCATC
>DKBO01000027.1 GCA_002448975.1 Nitrospiraceae bacterium UBA6898 | reverse complement strand
CTTACCCTGCTTTTTATGCCGGGAAGCAGTGGCGGGCCGATCTTTAATCTCTATGGCGACGTGATAGGCACTGCTGCCATGATCGTAAGCGACGGCAAACCGGTGAGCTTTGCTGTTCCGATAGAAGCGGTGAAAGACCGGCTCACCCTGGGCAGTATCCTTTCCCTGAAAGAGGCGCTGAGCCGGGACCGGCGTCAGGCTGCCGACTACTGGGTGGGCGTAGGCGACGAACACCGCGGAGCCGGAAGGTATCAGGAGGCGTTGGACGCATATCGGAAGGCCCTGGACGCAGACCCTGATTCTGTTACTGCATATAATGGCATCGGCGTTGTCTCCACCCGCATGAAGCGATATGACGAGGCAGTTGCCTCCTATGACCAGGCCCTGAGGCGTGACCCCGATTCCGCCTGGACCCGGTCCAACCTCGGACTTGCCTACCTTGAGATGAGGAAATACCCTGAAGCCATAGAGACGCTGCGGCAGGCAGTCAAATCCATGCCTGACCTCTCTGTTGCCCACTTGAATCTCGGCATTGCCTATGCAAAAGCCGAACAATACCGTGCGGCAGCAGCTTCATATCAGGAGGCGATCAGGCTCAGTCCGTCACTTGCCGACGCCTATTTCGGGCTCGGGCTGGTGTATCTCTCCCTGCATGATCGGAAAGCTGCGCTTCGGCAGCATGAGATTCTGCAGCAGATCGATCCTGAGCAGGCGAAGAAGCTCTGGGAAAGGATACGCGAGTGACGGGGAAGGAACTTTTTGCAGATCAGCAGCCGGCAGTGAACTAAAAGAGTGGGGACTGACCCTTGGGCCCCTTCATTTCGAAACGTTCAAAGATCCGTATCCTTCCGAACTCGCCGTCGTAGCCCGGCGCGATCGAGACATCGCCGGAGCGCACCTTCGCAATGGCTTCTGCAAGTCGGGGCGAACCCGCAACCCGGATATCTTCCAGAGATGCGTCCATCAGTATGTGGAACTCGTTGCCGAGCATATACAGGAGGCTGCTGTACATGGTATCTGTCTTCTTGGTTGCAGCTCCCACGCCGAGCGTCTCGGCAATGACCTCGGGGAGGGGTATAATGGAATAAAATGGCGGCCTGCCTCCCGGACGATATCCCTCTTCCCGGTTCGCAAGTTTTTCCACCCGGTGCATGACGCCAATGGTGAGTTTTTTCCCGCATACCGGGCAGATGCCATGGTTCCGGAGCGTCTCTTGCGGCGGCAGGCTCACGCTGCATGACCTGTGGCCGTCATAGTGGTATTTACCTTCTTCCGGAAAGAATTCTATGGTGGCGGAAAAACCTTTGCCGGTCTTCAGCGCGCGCATGATCCCTGTGTAGGATATTTCCGTGTCGAGGACGTTCGCCTCGCGCCCCAGCTTTGACGGCGAATGTGCGTCAGAGTTCGATATGAGCGTGATCCGGTCGAGTGCCGAGAGGCGCCAGTTCATGGGCGGGTCGGACGAAAGCCCTGTCTCGATCGCAGAGATGTGGGGTGTGAGCTCTTCAAAACATTCCTCAAGGCTGTCAAAGCCTGAAGCAGCGCCGAAAACCGAAAAATGCGGTGTCCAGGCATGTGCAGGTATGAGCATCGCCTCAGGAGAAGCGCCAAGAACAATCTTCAGCAGCTCCTTTGCATCAAGGCCGAGGATCGGCCTGCCGTCGGATTTCAGGTTCCCGATACGGGAGAGCTCAACATTTATCCTGTCGGCGTCATCGAACCCCGGTGCAAGCACGATCATATGGATCTTCCGCGTTCTGCCGCCCTTGCTGTAGATACAGCTGATTTCAGCAGAGAGCATGAAGAAGACATCTGCCCTGCAGGAGGCAGGAACATCAGGCGTCTGGAGCTCTTTTCTGAGCCCGAACAATCCATTTCCGGCCGGCTGGAGCTTTTCCTGCAGTTCTTTCATCCATGCGGGATGGGTGAAGTCCCCGGTGGCCGCCACAGTGATGCCTTTGAGCTGCGACCACCTCCAGAGGTTCTCGGGGTTCAAGTCCCTGCTGGTTGCGCGCGAATAGCGGGAGTGGATATGCAGGTCAGCGATGAAGCGCATGAGGGATTATAGCATGAAGCGAAATTTGCAGGAAAAATAGAGCAGGTGACAATGGTAATGCCTTGAGCTTCGTCGCCCTCCTGTCGCGTCAGCGCCTGCTGCATTTCCGGAGAGGGTCGCTGACTTGACAATGAAGGAAGGTATGGGAAAATGAACGTATCGAATCCGGCCCGTTCATCACTATCGGATTACACAGGGAATACAAGCGTTGGTCACCGGGTGCATGCATTCCCTGCGCTTATCGATCTCGTTACGGAAGTATTTGATAATCTGGAGTGAAAGGAGGTGTCCGGCGCAGCCTGGCCAGCCGAGGAAAAGAAGTGAAAGAGAACAATTCACGGCATCAGAAAAGGAGACAGAGAAATGAAAAAACTGGGAGAATTGCTTCAGACAGCAGACTGGAAGACGGAGAAACACGTCCCGCTGATCGAATGTCCGGACGCGGTAAAGAGCGGCGAAAAATTCGAGATCAAGGTTTTTGTCGGCAAAGAGGTTTCTCATCCCAATACGACGGAGCATCATATACGGTGGATTCAGGTGTACTTCCACCCCGCGGATGAGAAAGCTGTCTATCAACTCGCAAACTGCGAATTTACGGCTCACGGTGAGTCGACGCAGGGGGCGGACAAAGGGCCTGCCCATACCGACCATAGTGCCACCGTTACCGCAATGATAAAAAAGCCCGGCGTTATACACACCTTCAGTCTGTGTAATATTCACGGGCTCTGGGAGTACAGCAAGGAAATTAACGTCCTGTGACCATGCGCGCTTCGATCAATGCGCGGGAGGCCTGCAAGCCTGCCGCTTCCCGGAGACTGCCGACCCATACGGTGGCCCGGAACGAACGGTTTTCTGCTCTCATCGGGCAGTATGTCTTCACTGTCGTCGCCCGCGCCGTTGCGGAATCGATGGCAAACGAGAACGCCGCGCGGTTTGAGGCGCTTCAGGGCGAGGGAATCAGTACTTAAGAGAAAGGAGGTCCATACTGATGAAGAGCGAGATACGGCAGAACAAGGCCACCAAACAGTGGGTGATTTACGCACCCGCCCGGAGGAAGCGGCCGAAGGACTTTCAAAAAACCCGCAAGGAGATGATCACCCCTCCGGAAAGGGACGAGAATTGTCCCTTCTGCCCCGGCAACGAGCAGATGCTGCCGCAGGTCATCACGGAGATCAGGGATCGGAGCTCGTGGCGGGTGCGGGTCGTGCCGAACAAGTTCCCGGCCCTGACCCCCGGGGGAAGCAAGGAACGGTTCAGCAGGGGGCTCTACGTGGCGATGCAGGGCTATGGACATCACGAGGTAGTCATCGAGACGCCCCTGCACAACCGACAGCCGGCAAAAATGTCTGTCAGGGAGATCGGGGCGTTCATCGATGTCTACCACCGGCGATACACGGACCTCCTGAAAAAGAATGAGAATATGATGATCCTTATCTTCCGCAATCACGGCATGCGGGCCGGCACGTCCCTCATCCATCCCCACTCACAGCTGATCGCCACCGGCATGGTGCCTCATCACATACGGTGGCGGGAGGAAACTGCACAGCTCTATTTTGACGAGTGGGGGCGCTGCGTTTACTGCGACATCCTGACCCATGAGCAGGAGGAGAGGAAACGGATCATCGACGAAAATTCTTCTTTTACGGCCTTTGTGCCCTTTGCCGCCGAGGTTCCCTTCGAGATTTGGATTATGCCCAAAAGGCATAAGGCCGATTTCGGCGACATATCGAACAGGGAAAAAACCCACCTCGCCTCATGCCTGAAGCTGGTCCTTGAGCGGCTCCACGACACGCTGAATGATCCTGATTACAATTATATCATCAACACATCCGCCCAATACCGAGCGCGTGAGCCGCAGCTGCACTGGTATCTCCAGATCAGACCGAGGCTCATGACCTTCGCCGGCTTCGAGATCGGCTCGGGCATCAGCATCAATCCGTCCTTGCCGGAGGAAGACGCAGCCTTTCTCCGGCAAGAGTGAGCCCTGCGCCAAAAAGTGTGCCGGGGCGGAGATGGAGGAGATAAGTGGAGACACCAGGAGTTCAGAGGATGACACCAGGAGGAAACATGGAACGACGACCGCACCTCGTGAAGATTGAAGACTATGAGCCGCATATCGGGGCCGCATCCGTCGAAAAGATCATGAGGAAAGCACGGAGGTTCCGTGATTACCATATCGCCCATGTCAACTCCTGGCCTAAGCTGAAAAAAGTGTACACCAAAGTCGGGTAAAATACCAAGACGGAGGTGTAAGGATGAAAGGGCTTCCCCACGGGCGTTACACGAAGGAGTTTCGAGAAGAAGCCGTAATGCTGGTATTGGAGGGTGGCATGAAAGTGACAGAGGCAGCGAAGCGGCTGTCATTGCCACCATCGACGCTGGGCAACTGGGTAAAGGCACATAAGGCCGGGAAACTCGGGGAAATCGGCAAGACACACCGGCCCCTGACAGAGATAGAGATGGAGCTGGCGAGGGTCAAAAGAGAGCTGGCAGAAGTAAAGATGGAGCGAGAGATACTAAAAAAAGCAGCCGCGTACTTTGCGAAGGAGTCG
>DKBO01000187.1 GCA_002448975.1 Nitrospiraceae bacterium UBA6898 | reverse complement strand
CGGCATGTCAGAGGTCTCCCTTGTTCAGGTAGTCCAGCGGAGGCTTCTCGGACCGCGGCGTCACCGTGGTGGTATCCTCAGGTGCGTCGGAAATCCTCTCCTCATCCGTGCTTTCCCATCCTTTGACATACCGGTCTGATGACTCTCCCATGGCAAGCTCCCGCGGCAGCACGAAGATCGATGCCTTCTTGGTAACGCACGCCCTCTCACACATGCCGCAACCGGTACAGTGGTCGCTGTGCACCACCGGCGCCATGATGGTGTGCTTGCCGGTCCGCTCGTTCCTGAGATATTCGACCGTCACGGCCTTGTCGATCAAGGGGCAGGTGCGATAGCATGCATCGCATTGTATCCCCCAAAAGGCGATGCAGGTCTCCCGGTCGATCACTGCAAGCCCTATGCGGGTCTTGTTGACATCGAGCATCATGTTGCCATGATCGTCTTTTTCGCTCACGAGCGAACGGTCAAGTGCGCCGGTAGGACAGGAGACCGTACAGGGGATGTCCCTGCACATCCTGCAGGGGGCTTCGCGCATCCGGAGATAGGGAGTACCAATTGGCCGTTCATCCCCCGGTTTCGCAAGAATGAGCGCCCGGTACGGACAGGCCGTAACACAGAGACCGCACTTGGTGCAGGTGGCAAGAAAATCCTTTTCCTGAACAGCACCGGGCGGACGCAGCACGGTGGGGTATGCCTTCTTGCCGTCCAGGAATCCTGTCCAGGTAAGACCGCCGACGGTCGCTGCACCAAGGCCGCGGGCCATGGTGAGCAGGAATTTTCGCCGCTCAGGCATCTTCTCTCCTGTTTCCCTTCCGTCCACTTCCTGAGATCACCCTTATGCCTTGTAGACCTTCACCGCGCATTTCTTGAAATCAGGCTCCTTCGAGATGGGACAGGTGGCATCGAGCGTCACCTTATTGATCAACACCTGTTCATCGAAGAAGGGGATAAAGACCAGTCCCTGCGGCGGCAGATTTCTGCCGCGGGTTTCGACCCGCGCCTTTACCTTGCCGCGGCGGGACTCTATCCAGATGAGGTCGCCGTCCTTGAAGCTGTTTTTCTTCGCGTCGCCGGCGCTCATATAGCAGAGCGCCTCGGGCACAGCCCGGTAGAGTTCCGGAACCCGCATGGTCATGGTGCCGGTATGCCAGTGTTCAAGCACTCTTCCGGTGCAGAGCCACAAAGGATATTCCCTGTCCGGTATCTCCGCAGGATCAATGTAATGCCTCAGGAATATCTTTGCCTTGTTCGGCAGCTTGACCTTTTCTTCCCCTTTCGGCCCGGACAGGTCGCCTTTGGGTATCTCCTTGCCGGCTGGCCCATAAAAGGCGAATTTGCCGTGATTCTCCTTCTTCGCGTAGGGATCATACTCGGCGTTGAACCTCCAGAGCGTCTCCTTCCCGTCCACCACCGGCCACCTGAGGCCGCGCACCTTGTGGTATGTATCGAAATCAGCAAGGTCGTGCGCATGGTCAATGCCGAATTTCCGGTATTCCTCCCAGAGGTACTTCTGAAGGAAGAAACCATATCCTTTGAATCCCTCGACATTCCGCTTATCTCCAGCAGCCTCGCTGTTCAGAAATCCCTTGCCGATGGGGTCAGGCCAGGCATATCCTTTTGCCTCCTTGTTCGCGAACAGCAAGTCATAGAGGGTGTCGCTGTCTTTATAGCCCATCTCCCGCGCTTTTGCGCGCACGTCCGGAAGGGTATTCTTGTCATCGATCTTCCATTCCTTCCAGACATCGGCAAGCGTGAAATGCTTTGCAAACTCCACGGTCTGCCAGGTATCTGACATGGCCTTCCCGATCGGCGTCACCTGCTGACGCCAATGCTGGGTCCTCCGCTCTGCATTGCCATAGGCACCCCACTTCTCGAAGATCATTGCGGCAGGCAGGATCAGGTCAGCCACCTTGGCCGAGATGCTGGGATAGGCATCGGAAACGACAATGAAATTGTCCATCTCACGCGCCGCCGCGATCCAGTGGTTCGCGTTGTTCGCATTCTGCCAGGGGTTATTGACCTGCACCCATGCCCAACGGATCTTTCCGTCCTCAAGGTCCCTCAGGATCTTGATGAAGTGCGAACCCACCACCGGGTTCAGCGTACCTTCGGGGACCTTCCATATCTTCTCGCTCATGGCCCGGTGCTTCGGGTTCATGACCACCATGTCGGCAGGAAGCCGGTGGGCAAAGGTGCCGACCTCGCGCGCGGTTCCGCACGCCGACGGCTGGCCGGTCAGGCTGAATGCTCCGTTGCCCGGCTGTGACTGTTTTCCCAGCAGAAGGTGTATCGCGTAAACCTGCTCGTTGACCCAGGTGCCGCGCACATGCTGGTTAAAGCCCATGGTCCAGAAACTGACCACCTTGCGGTCCTTTTCCGTGTAGAGGTCAGCAAGAGCGGTCAGTTTCTTTTTGAAACTCTCAAGGGACTCGTCCGGGTCTCCCTTGGCAAGTGCGGCAACGAAATCGAGCGTATAGGGATCAAGTCCCTTCTTGAAATCCTCGAAGCTGATCGCCCAGTGGTTCCCCGCCTGTCCTGCATGCTTCATCTCCATTTTGTCGCCCTCTTTGAAGCCGAGCGTTCCCATGGCAATTGCCTCATCCTTTGTAATGATCTTGAATGCCTCCCTGCTTGCCGTATCCAGCTCGGCCTTCTTGTATTTCGGATGGTCGGTCTGGGGTCTGAGGCCATACCCGATATCGACATAGCCGGTGGCAAAGATGCAGTTCTGGTTCACGAAGTCCCCGTCGATAGCCTGGGGCCGGTTGTAGACGATCTCTCGCAGAAGGTAGTTCTGGATCGCCAGGTCCGTGTTCGGTTTGATGACCACCTCAATGTCAGCGAGGTTCGAACACCGGTTTGAGAAGGTCGTGAGGTTCACCACCCTGACCCGTTTCGTATCCGAAAGCTTCCGGTTCGTGATCTTCGACCAGAGGACCGGGTGCATCTCGGCCATGTTCGCGCCCCAGAGCACGATCGTGTCCGAATGATGCATGTCATCATAGTTGCCTGCGGGCTCGTCTATGCCGAAGGTCTCGATGAATGCAGCAACAGCACTCGCCATGCAGAGGCGTGCATTGGGATCTATGTTATTGCTCCGGAACCCTGCCTTCATCAGCTTCGCCGCGGCATACCCTTCCTGTACCGTATACTGGCCGGAGCCGAAGACTGCCACACCGGTCGGGCCGAGCTGGCTGTAATATTTCTTGAACTGCTTTGCCATCTCTTCAAAGGCCCGCTTCCAGGTGATCGGCCGGAACTTGCCTTTCTTGTCGAACTCACCCTTCGCATTTACCCGCATGAGCGGTTCGGTCAGCCGGTCTGCGCCATAGATGATCTTGGCATTGAAATATCCCTTGATGCAGTTAAGGCCCATATTCACCGGCGCAGCAGGGTCTCCTTTCACTGCAACGATCCTGTCTCCTTTCGTTGCTACCATGATGCCGCAGCCGGTCCCGCAGAACCGGCAGACGGCCTTGTCCCATCGCCATCCGGCCTCAGTATGCTTTGCCGCAGCCTCAAGATCCCTTGGTACGCTCATGCCGGCTGCTGTTGCAGCAGCTACCGCTGCGGTGGTCTTCAGCAGCTCTCTTCGTGTGAGTTTCATCTCAGCCCTCCTTACAGCCGTAAATACGTGATCGCTCATTGCACCGTTGCACGGGGCATTCCTCTCTGCAGAACAGACCGAAGGTTGCCGATCCTCTTACGGTCATGAGAAGAGGCCGGACCTCGTCACTCAGCATCCGGCCCTTTCTTATAACCGCGCCCTGAGGTAGTACGGCAGGGGGATGCGCTCGCGATCCCCCTGCCGCTGTGCCTCTGTTCACTTCGTCTGGGTGCCTCCGTACCGTTCCTTATAATACTGCTGGATCTTCTGGAGCTGCTCCTTGCTCATGCCCTTGGTGTACCATTCATGCCGCACATCCGGATCGAGGTGCTTCTTGACCAGTTCGTTATACAGTTCCGGACCGGCCACGCTCTTGACCTCAGGCAGAAACTCGGTGTAAAAGTTCTTGGCAACGTCATAGATCCCATGCCACCAGGCATAGTCCGGTCCTGACATGGCAGCGCCGTGGCGCGCACGTCTGCCTTCATGGTGCCACAGTTCCCAGTATATCCAGTCGAGCTTGTCGTCGAAGTCAGCCTTCGAGATCTTGCCCTTCTCCATCAGGTCCTTGCGGATCGCCATGGCCGGCATGGCGAACTTGGTGTCATAAAGGTTCACGAGATTGTCGAACTGTTTGTAGAAACCTTCGACGAACGGGGAAGAGTGGCAGCTGCTGCAGACGTCCTGCATGGCTGCGCGTTTCTTGTCAGCATTCTCGAGCTTCTTCGAGACAGGCGGCCTGAGCGTCCAGCTGATGCGCGCGCCCACGTCATGGGTAACGGGCTGCGTAGGTGTAGCGCTGATATGACAGGTAGCGCAGGTTGGTGCAGCGGTGTAGTCCTTGCCCACGACCCAGGAGTCTTTGTCCATATTAAGCTTGTCCTTGTTCGCTGCATAGACTATCCCGTGCTTGGACTCTTCATATACCTCGATCTGGGGGTGGTCAGGGCCGAGATGGCACTTGCCGCAGATCTCCGGTTCACGCGCCTGGGCCCGTGAGAAATTGTGGCGGATATGACAGGCCGAGCAGGAACCCTTGGACCCGTCGGGATTGATTCTGCCGATGCCGGTGTTCGGCCAGGAGTTCGTGTCGAGCTTGCCGTTGTCGAGCACCTTCACCTTGGCGCCATGGCACTGCAGGCAACCGACAGCAACAGCCTCAGGACCACCCACAACCTCGCCGAGATAATTGTCGAGCGAGTTCAGGATGTCGCCGGCCTTGGCGTGGTGGCTCGTGGTCATCTCCTTCTCTTCATTCGCATGACATCTGCCGCAGTCCTTCGGCGTCACGAGGATGGCGATGGTATAGCCGTTATGGTCCATGGCATCGGGATCGGATTTTTCTGCCTTGTGGCAGGAGTAGCAGTCAACCCCCTTTGCAGCATGTTTGCTGAGTTCCCACTCTTTTACGAATGACGGGGACTGGGCCTTATGGCAGTTGATGCAGACCTGGCCCTCCTTCGAGACCTCAGCAGAGGCAACTTCAGACGATGCGCAGATGATACAAAGCGCGCCGATCGCGATCAGCGCGGACAACACCACAAAATGATATCGTTTCATGCAACCCTCCTTGTTTTTCGCCTCTGTTTCTCCCCCGCGAAATGAACTGAAAGATACTTCTCACCTCCTTCTCATTTTTTCCTTTGATTGTACCGAATTCCGTTTCAGGCCAGTATGATCTGCATCATAAAAATCCGGTCGGTGCCGGCCCTAAGTTCATTTCATAACTACCTATTTTCTTTATATCCCGGATCAGCATGAAAGTCAATTTTTACTACTAAAGGCTCTAAATATTGCGCGTATGGACAGATATGACCTATCTCATGGTGCCGGCTGCATATTTCAGCTAGAATTTGACTATGAAACCATCGGTGCCAGAGACCGGAAGGGTGATATCCTCAGAGGATGGTAGCGCTCTTGTCATGCTTGAAGGAGGCAAAACCTGCAAAGGATGCGGCGCAGCCAAGATAGGCCTGTGCAAGGCAGGCGGAAGCTCCATGTTTCTAACAGTGAAAAATACCCTTCTGGCAATACCGGGTGATCAGGTTATGATAGGGATTGATGCCAAGACCCGGCGGACCGGCTTTCTCTTCGCTTACGTGATACCTCTCGTCGCTTTTATTGGGGGGGCACTGGCGGGAAATATCATGGGCATGCGCCTTGATCTCCCCTCTCTGGATATTCTGGGGGCATTTGCCCTGCTCTTCATGGGCAGTGCTGTTTCGCTCACAAAATTGAAGGCGCTCGACCGCGCAACCAGCATGGAGATAATAAGGATCGTTTCTGACGGAGAGTTCAGAGATTCCCTAGCTTCAGAAGAAGAACTGTTATACGTGAGATATAACCGCAGCTGCTGATCACCCCAAGGAGTGTATGGCCGTTTTCTTACATGTGATTCGCAGGTTAACCTAAAAGATACAAGGTCTTAATTTTCCGCAGTAGGTGACATATTGCACTTGTCTCTTCCCGGTAATAAAGACAAAAAAAGCAATAAGACAATTTATCGCAAATCTGTCCGAAAACATTTCTATCCTTTTGTACTCTGCACCATTGGTGCACAATGCCATGGGCTCACTTTCGCGAAGGACATCTCAGCCGCCATGGTTTAAGATGAATCCAATTTTCTCATGCTGAAAAAATGGACTTCTCTAGCAGCCTGAGCGTTGCGGCATCCCGCTCTCCATGGCAGTACCTCTCAAGGGCGAGCGAAAACACGCTGCCTGAGCCTGCTATGTTC